>CAZLKE010000011.1:0-20968 GCA_964560075.1 uncultured Gammaproteobacteria bacterium
TTTCGAATTTTAACCTTAAAACTTACACATACTATTTACTATAGACTAATATGCTTCCACTTGACGACAGCGCCCAAACAAGAAGATATCCAATATGGACAATGCTCATAATACTAATCAATGTCCTAATCTTCATCCAAGAGCTATCGGTCAACAATTTAGAATCTTTTATTATGCAGTATGCTTTAGTACCCAGATTTGTTGACTTTCAAAGTTTTGAGTCTTTAATCCCTTTTGTTACCAGCCAATTTTTGCATGGCGGTATAATCCATATCGCTTCAAACATGCTCTTTTTGTGGGTATTTGGTGATAATGTCGAAGAAAGATTAGGCTTTATTCTTTTCCCACTTGTTTATTTAACATCAGGAATAGTTGGAGGGCTATCTCAATATCTAACTGCTCCGCAGTCTCCTATACCTATGCTTGGAGCATCAGGAGCTGTAGCGGGAGTACTGGGAGCATACTTTGTGTTTTTCCCCCGCCATGAGATTAAAACACTTGTGCCGCTTTTTGGCTTGTTTACTATAGTTCGGATCCCGGCATTTATTATGTTAATTTATTGGTTTGTAATTCAGCTTCTAAGCGGGACAGCATCCCTTGTCTTCTCAGCAACTGAACAAGGTGGTGTAGCATATCTGGCCCATATCGGAGGGTTTGTTACCGGCTGGTTAGTAGGACGACTTTCGAAGCTTTAAAATCTGCTTTAACTTTTTTACCATTTTTAATTTTACCTTCAATAATCTGCAGCGCCAGTTCATCAACCAGCAGGTCCTGAATGGCTCGCTTCAGGGGACGGGCACCGTATACGGGATCAAACCCCTCTTTAATCAAAAACTTCTTTAATGGGTCTGAAATCTCTAGGTGGATATCCTTTTCAGTAAGTCTTTTTTGCAATTTAGCAAGTTGTATCTCTACAATCTTTTCTAAATCATTTTCAGTTAAGTTATTAAAGATCACAACCTCATCAACACGGTTTAAAAACTCGGGTCTGAATGTTTTTTTAACAATTTCCATAATCTCACTTTTAACCTTTGCCCAAGCAGAATCGTCTTTTCCTATTAGTGCATCAGAACCCAAATTGGAAGTCATAATAATGATGGTATTTCTAAGATCTATCGTTCTTCCTCTTCCATCTGTCAAACGCCCGTCATCCAGCACCTGAAGCAAAATATTAAATACATCAGGGTGAGCTTTTTCAATTTCATCAAATAAAATCACAGAATAAGGTTTTCTTCTGACAGCTTCTGTTAACTGCCCCCCTTCATCAAACCCGACATATCCCGGAGGTGCACCAATCAAACGGGCTACAGAGTGGGATTCCATATATTCTGACATGTCAACCCGAACTATATTGGCTTCATCATTAAACAAATTTTCTGCCAAAGCTCTAGCGAGTTCTGTTTTACCAACACCAGTTGGGCCTAAGAAAATAAATGAACCAATCGGCCTATTTGGATCAGAAATCCCTGCGCGTGATCTTCGAATGCTATTTGCTACAGCTTTTACTGCATGCATTTGTGAAATTACCCTTTTGTGCAGTTCCTCTTCTAAATTAGCAAGTTTACCTGTTTCCGACTGAAGTAGTCTTGTAACAGGAATTCCTGTCCAACGAGCCACAACTTTGGCAATATCCTCTTCAGTCACCTCTTCCCGAAGCAACCCGCCGCTGCCTTCTTTTAACTTCTTTTCTACTGCCTGTAATTTTTTGGCAGTTTCCGGGATTTCTCCATACTGGATTCTGGCAGCAGTTTCTAAATCCCCATCTCTTTGAGATCTTTCAAGCTTATGTTTTAATTTGTCTAATTTTTCATTTAAAGACCTTACCTCGCCTATAACTTGCTTTTCTTCCATCCAACGGGCTTGCAAAGTATTCATCTTTTCTCTGGTTTCCGACAACTCTTTTTCCAACTCTTCTAGTCTTTGCTTACTCTTTTCATCTTTTTCATTTTTCAACGCCTGTTTTTCAATCTCTAGTTGAGTTACTCTTCGGTGCAATTGATCAAGTTCTATTGGTGAACTTTCAACCTGCATCTTTAAAGATGAAGCTGCCTCATCAACTAAATCAACTGCTTTGTCTGGTAAAAATCTTCCTGAGATATATCTGTGCGACAAAGTGGCTGAGGCAATAATCGCTGGATCAGTGATACGCACTCCATGGTGAACCTCATATCTTTCTTTAAGGCCCCGCAAGATCGCGATTGTATCTTCAACACTAGGCTCTTCAACCAAAATAGGTTGAAAACGCCTCTCTAATGCCGGATCTTTTTCAATATGTTCTCTGTATTCTTTTAAAGTCGTTGCACCGATTGTATGTAGCTCCCCTCGAGCAAGCATCGGCTTTAACATGTTGGAAGCATCAATCGCGCCTTCTGCTGCCCCGGCCCCAACCACTGTATGCAATTCATCAATAAAAGTAATCACATTTCCTGCTGTAGTAATCTCTTTTAAGACTGCTTTTAACCGGTCCTCAAATTCACCCCTAAATTTAGCCCCGGCCAGCATCGCTCCCAAATCCAAGGCAACTACTTTTTTATTTTTAAGTGTATCCGGGACATCCCCATTTATAATCCTCTGCGCTAGCCCTTCAACAATTGCTGTTTTACCAACACCTGGTTCACCGATTAATACTGGATTATTTTTTGTCCGCCTGGATAAAACCTGCATTACTCGTCTAATCTCTTCGTTTCTGCCGATTACCGGATCAAGCTTTCCCTCCCGAGCCTTAGCAGTTAGATCAATACCATATTTTTCCAAGGCCTGAAATTTATCTTCAGGAGTTTCATCTGTGACTTTATGAGGACCGCGAATCAGCTCTAATGCCTCCTTAATTTTTCGATAATCCAAGTTTGCATCAATTAAAATCTTTTGAGCTGGCGAATCTATTTCAATTAAAGAAAGCAGAACATGTTCAACAGAAATATATGAGTCTTCCATTTTTCTGGCTTCATCGGCACTCTTTTCCAAGACCTTAACGAGCTCTCTGGAGGGGTAAATTTGGTCGGAAGAAGCACCATTTAACTTTGGAAGAGAACCGATTTTCTGCTCAACCACATTTTTCAGAGAGTTAATATCTACTGACAGGCGTTTTAACAAAGGTTCAATAACTGTATCAGATAGAGAAAGGCTTGAGGAAAGTAAATGCAATGGGTTTAACTCTGAATTCTGATTGCTGGATGCTAAATCATGGGAGCCTTGAATTGCTTTCTGGGTTTTTAAGGTTAGGTTTCTAGGAATGGCCATTCTTGTCAATACCCCCTACACATTAGCACTAGTATACCAAGAGTGCTAACACATGTCAACTGGTCACTCATACTAATCAATCAGGTCTAACTTCCTTGCAGTTTTATAGATATTTTTCATTTGGAGGCTTTTGAGATACTTATTTCTTGAATTTTTTGATCATCTCCTACTTTAGCACAAAAAATCAAAAGGTTATCTTCAACGATATCTTTAAAAACATAATTTAAATCATCAACCAAATCGTGGTTACTATCTAATACGTTATCCTTATGCAGCCAAATCAATTCACCATCATCTGTATTCTCACCATGAGGTATTTTCTTATCAAGTACTTTAATCTTAAAAAAGCACATTACCCAATCTTCATCATATCCTCCTTCAAGCCTGCCAACACAAACTAGCTTAATATCTTCCACTGAAACTTTATATCCAGTTTCTTCCTTCGTCTCCCTAATAGCTGCTGTTAAATAATCTTCTCCTGGTTCAACTCTTCCCCCTACACCATTCAATTTTCCCGGATCTATCCTTTTTGTAGATTTTCTTTTCAAAAACAAGTATTCATCTCCACAGAAAATAAAATTTGTTACACTACATTGAACTTTGCGATTATATTTATCTTCCATTTTAAAGGTTATTTAAATATTCTATTAACCCTTCGTTAGAAAAGTAATCATCAAATACATAGTCACTTCTTTGGCTAAGATCCTGATCTAATTTATTTAACCCACCTTTGTATTCCTCATCTTTTGGATAAAGTAATACTCTGGAAAAATCAAAAATAAGTGTATTAACTATGTAAGTATTATACAACCTTCTCGCTTAAATAAGCCAACAACACAAAAAATCAAAATTGTCACTGCAGATTAATTCTTGAATTTAGAATTCAAATAATTAATTAGGGTAATGGCACTTCTTGTACTTGCGTCCGCTGCCGCAATAGCAGGGGTCGTTTCGTCCGGGCTTTTTTCGAGAAAGATGACCGGCATCGTTATAAACATTTTCTGTTACAACCCCACCAGCTCTTTCTATTTTTACCTTTGTTCCAGAACTAGATTCATTTAACCTGTCTACTTCACTGATTAGACTGCCGGTTTCTTCGAGTAGATTTTGTTGATCCAAGGCTTCATTATGGACTTCTCTTGCTTGCGACAGATCAGCTACTGGCAGAGGCTGTCTTGTATCAACTGCAACTTTATAAATTTTATGCACGACTTCAGAATCAATGTTTGCCATTAGTTTTTCAAACAAATCATAAGCTTCTCTTTTATACTCCACTAACGGATCTTTTTGAGCGTAACCCCGAAGACCAATTCCAATCCGCATATCATCAACAGTATCTAAATGCTCAATCCAGAGTTGATCGATAGTTTGTAAATAGACAAAGGACTCCATTTGTCTGGCGATCTCTGATCCCACTTGTTTTTCTCTCTGTTCATATAGGTCTCTTGCTAAATCAGTTAGGAAAGTTTTAATTCCATCAACTAAAGATTCGCTTTTAACTCGTTGAATTAGCTCTTTTTCAGATTGGTCGTCAAAAGAGATAATCGTGCAAAAATCATCAACAATTTTCTCGCTATTTACACCTTCTATTGTATTTACTGACACAATACTTTCGATTTCTCTTGATACTTTTTCTAAGACCTCTTCTTTGAGAGAATCATCCTTTTTATCGATAGCCTCAAGTATCTGTTTTCGGATGCCATAAATAATCCTTCTTTGTTGATTCATGACATCATCATATTCAACCGTATGTTTTCGGGAATCAAAGTTGTGGCCTTCTACTTTCTTTTGAGCTCCCTCGATTGCCCTTGAAACAAGCGGATTTTCAATCGGCATATTCTCTGGAATCTTTAGCATCTCCATTACCCGGGCAACTTGATCCCCACCAAAGATCCTCATCAAATCATCCTCTAAAGATACATAAAACTTTGAAGTACCAAGGTCACCTTGTCGGCCAGATCGGCCCCGAAGCTGGTTATCTATTCTTCGGGACTCATGACGTTCTGTACCAATCACATACAACCCTCCAAGATCTGCAACACCCTCCCCCAACTTAATATCCACACCCCGACCAGCCATATTAGTTGCCACAGTCACTGCCCCTTTTTCTCCAGCTTTGGTAATAATTTCAGCCTCCTTTTCGTGGTTTTTGGCATTAAGCAACGCATGTGAGATACCTTTTCTCTTTAGAAGCTGTGATAAGAACTCATTTTTCTCAATCGATGTTGTACCGACCAAAACAGGTTGACCTATCTCATGAACACGGGCTACCTCTTCAGCTACAGCTGTGTATTTGGCGGATTGAGTTTTATAGATCGAATCAGACAAATCTGCCCGAATCATTGGCATATGAGTAGGAATTACTACAACATCCAATTTGTAAATCTTGTGAAACTCCTCAGCTTCTGTCGCTGCAGTACCAGTCATACCAGCTAATTTTTCATACATTCTAAAGTAGTTCTGAAAAGAGATGGTTGCCAGCGTCTGGGATTCTTGCTGGATCGGAACACCTTCTTTTGCCTCGATCGCTTGATGCAAACCTTCAGAATAACGCCTGCCTGGCATTAACCTACCGGTAAATTCATCTACAATAATTACCTCTCCATCTTTCACCACATAATCCCGATCTTTTTGGAATAAGGTCCTTGCTTTCAGAGCCTCTTCAATGTGGTGCAGCGCAGAAAAATCGCTTTCGTACAGGTTCTCTACGCCCAGCATTTTTTCTATTTTGACAACGCCGTTGTCTGTTAAATGTGCTGACCGCATCTTCTCATCAACTACATAATCTGAATCGGAAGAAAGCTTATCTACTATTTGGGCAAACTTAACATACTTTTCAGTTGGCTCCTGGGCTGGAGCAGAAATAATTAACGGAGTCCGGGCTTCATCAATTAAGATAGAATCAACCTCATCAACTATCGCATAAAAGTGCCCTCTTTGAACTTGCTGTGGCAATGAATGTGCCATGTTATCCCGCAAATAATCAAACCCAAACTCATTATTAGTTCCATAGGTAATATCTACTGCATAAGCTTCTTTTCGGGTAACTGGCCGAAGATGTTTTAATCTCTCGTCTGCGGCACTTTTATCTTCAAACTCCGGATCATAAATAAAAGCTGCATCATGAACAATTGTGGTACAACTAACTCCAAGTAGATGATAAATAGGACCATTCCACCCGCAGTCTCGTTTGGCCAGATAATCATTAACTGTTACTACATGCACCCCTTTGCCTGCTAAGGAGTTAAGGAAAGCGGCAAATACAGCAGTATAGGTTTTTCCTTCACCTGTTTTTTGTTCAGCAATTTTGCCTTCATGAAGTGCAATAGCAGCCATCAACTGCACATCAAAAGCACGGATTTTATAGGTCCGAAAACCTGCCTCCCGGCACAAGGCAAATGCTTCAACCAACAACTCGTTCAGAGGCTCTCCATCTTGGGCCCTTTTTTTAAGTTCAAGAGCTTTCTCTTTTAACTTTTTATCTGAGAGTTTCTTAATTTCTGGCTCAAGATCATTGATTTTGTTGGCTATAGATGACAACCTATTTATTTCTTTCTTATTCGCATCCAATAACCCTTGAAAAATGCTTAACATAGCCCATATTCTAACAAAGATTGACAAAACTTAATAGTTTTACATACACTAGATATAACTGCCTTATGGATAACAATAACCAATCTGCTCAAAACAATAATCCCAACCTGCCAGTTGATCTAAATTCTCCTGCAGACACTGATTTAAACACACCTGTAGCAACTCAAATGGCTGAACCCACAGCATCTGATATGCTGAATCAAGCAACAACGCCCGACTGGAACACGCTCCAAACATCTGTTGATTCTCTTAACATCCCCGCGCCTTCTCTTATGACTACATCAGATATTCCAAACACACCTCAACCTGCTGATACTTTTACCCCTAATTTTGATCCCAACCAACCTTTTACACCTCAAACAGTACCAGAAACACCACAACTCCCTCCAGAAGTCCAACAACCTCCAAGTATACCACCCGAAAACCCTACCCCGCCAACTTCTATTCCTACCTGGCCACCAGTACAAGAACAAACACCACCTCTTGTAGATAATGCAGCAGCCGCCCAGTCAGTAGTAGCCACACTTCAAGGACAAACAGCCAATACCTCCTGTAGAAGAACCCGCCCCAACTGATCTTTCCCAACTATCTGCTTCAAGCCCGACAGGGGTACCAACCACTATCTATACTCCTCCAGTTTCAAGTGATAGTCTTGTTATTAATCAAAAACCAATTCCAGAAGTAGCAGGCGCTACACAAAGTAAAATTCCACTTAAATTAATTATTACAGGAGTACTAGTATTACTGCTTGTCACAGCAGCCTCTGTATATTTTCTCTTTTTTGCAAACGGGGCTGCACCGGAAACATCATCCCTACCAGCTGAAACACAAGATCAAACACCTTTAACTAACCCTCCGGGCCAACTTCCCCAAAATGCTCTTGTCCCACCGGGGGGTACGGAAATGCCTGCTACTCCGACCGCCCAAATTCAACCTGATCCGGAAGCAACAAACGGTGCCACTCAAACCTTTGGAACTTTAAATAAAGGTTCTAGCACACCATCTGCTAGTCCAACATCAGCCTTGGAGCTTCTTCGACAAAGACAACAACAAAGTAATCAGCAGTAAAATTATTTAGGCTTAATTACATCAAAACCGGTGTATGGAATTAAAACCTCAGGGACTTTCACAGACCCATCCTCTTGTTGATAGTTTTCTAATATAGCAATTAAAGTTCTACCAATTGCAAAGGCTGTGCCATTTAAAATATAGACAAATTTCATTTGCCCGCTTTGATCCTTATACTTAATATTTAATCTTCTTGCTTGAAAATCAGTTGTAGTTGAAATTGAATGGGTTTCTCTATACTTATCTTGCCCAGGAAGCCAAGTTTCAATATCAATAGTCTCTGCAGCTGGAAAACTTGTATCACCAGATGCCAATTGAACAACTTGATAAGGTAGCCTCAGATCCTGCATAAAGCTTTCAGCTAAATTAAGAAGATGTTTTCGTGTCTCTTGGTCATCTTCAACTCTAACAAAAGCCACCATCTCGACCTTATTAAACTGATGAACCCGAAGTATTCCCCTGGTATCTTTTCCGTAAGTACCAGCTTCTCTTCGAAAAGATGGCGAGAACCCTACATATTTTTTTGGCAGAGCTTCTTCTTTAAAAACTTCATCCTTATGCATCGGCACTAAAGCATGCTCTGCTGTACCGATCAGATATAAAGGATTTGGGTTTTCAACACCCTTTTCAACCTCTTCAAAATCTTGAACTAAGTAATAATTGTTATGGTTTCCACCAGCCCAATAGCCTAGTCCTTGAGTTATATCTTGTTTAATCAAGGCAGGGGGAAATATTGGAGAAAACCCTTCGGCCATTAATTTTTTGAGTGCATATTGAAGTAGTGCAAGTTCTAACAAAACTCCTTCATTTTTTAGATAATAAAATCTACTCCCAGAAACTTTCGTTGCCCTTGGAATATCCACAATATCAAGCATCTCTGCAAGCTCTAAGTGATCCCGAACAGTAAAGTTAAAATTCGGAACCTCTCCTGCCTTTTTAATAACCTTGTTATTTGACTCATCACCTCTTGGGACTGCTGGAAGAGGAACATTTGGTATAAAAGACATCTGATGCTCAAATCTTTCCTGCGCTTCTTTTAGCTCTAACTCCCAAGTGTCTAATTCACTCTTTATCTGTCTTCCTTTTTCGATATCTCGATTTTTAGCCGCTTCGTTTCTTTGCGCTCTTAAGTCATCAACTTTCTTGATTAACTCTCTTCTTGTTTGGTCAACTTCCAAAAGCCTGTTAATATCAATATCAACACCTTTTTGTTTAGCTGCATCTATTACTTTTTCTTTATTTTCTCGAATAAAATTTATATCTAACATAGAAACTACAATCCTAATTCTTGTGATATTTCCTGCATTGCTTCCAGCGCTATTGTAACAAATTCTTCCAAAGGAATTCCAAGTTCGGCTTCACAAGTTAAAATCTGTTCTCTTTTTGCTCCAGCAGCAAAGGATTTTTGGGGAAATTTTTTCAAAACCGAATCAACGTCAACTGATCCGAGTTTCCTATCTGGGCGCACTAAAGCTACAGCAGTTATTAAACCAGCTAATTCATCTGCAGCATAAATCGCTTTCTCCAAATTATTTTCTCTATTAGGCTTATGTTCATCACTGTGGGCTTTAATTGCATTAATTATTCGCTCTGATACACCTTTTTCTGAGAGTTTTTCAGCAGTAACTAGTGTGTGACGTTTTGAATCTTTTTCCACCAGCTCATAATCTGCATCATGAAGAAGTCCAACTATCGCCCATTCTTCTTCATTCTCGCCAAACCTTCTTGCCAAACTTCGCATAATAACCTCTGCTGCTAAACCATGCTTGATTAAATTTTTATTAGCAATCATTTCTGTTAGAAGCTGATACGCCTCATCACGGGTAATGCCAATCTGATCCTCTCCGACATCATCCGATTTGTTCTTAAATTTTCGATTTTCCGGTCTCTCTGCCTTCATTGTTGGAAAAAATACCATTTCTCTAACTGGTTGATCCATCAGCATAGCAAAAAACCGCTCTGACATACCAAACCCAGCAGCTGGTGGCATCCCATATTCTAAAGCTTCAACAAAATCCAAATCCATCATTTGGGCTTCTTCATCGCCTATTCTTCGAAGCGCCATTTGCTCTTCAAAACGGGCTCTTTGGTCTAGTGGATCATTTAACTCGCTGTAGCCGTTTGTAAGTTCCGATCCCATTGCAAGAAGCTGCATCCTGCCAACTTTATCCGGATCTTTATCTATCCTTTTTGCCAAGGGAGACACGTCAATCGGATGGTTGATCAAAAATTGAGGCTGGATTAAGTGAGGCCTTATTGTTTTTTTGTAGAGATAATCTAACACTCTACCCTTACCAAGTCCTGATTCTATCTGAATCTGCATTTTTTCAGCAAGTTTATATAAGTCTTCAACAGACATTTTATCTATATCAACCTGCCAATAAGAATTTAGTAGTTCTGTATAGTTTACCCTCGGCCAAGGAACACTCCAATCTATTTCGTGACCCCGCCATGTCGTTTTTAAAGTTCCTAGAGTCTCCTGAATGACTGTTTTTAACATCTTCTCCACAAACTCTATTAACATCTCGTTATCCGCATAAGCCCAATAAAACTCCATTTGGGTGTAATCTTGTAGGTGCTCTTCGTCAATCCCCTCATTTCTAAAAATTCTGCCAATTTCAAAAATCTTTTCAAACCCGCCAACTAACAACCGTTTCTGATAAAGCTCTAAAGATATCCTTAAGTACAGATCAATATCTTGGGCAAAGTGGTGGGTCACAAAAGGACGAGCATCTGCTCCACCAGGAATAGGTTCTAAGGCTGGGGTCTCCACTTCAATAAACCTGTTATCTAGTAAGAATTTACGAATATTGTTCCAAAATTTGGATTTGAGAATAAAACGCTCTCTTATATCTGGATTTAAAATCAGATCTAAATATCTTTTTCTAAACCGCTCTTCTTTATCTTTTAATCCATACCACTGACTCGGCAGAGGCCTAATGCTTTTTGTTAATAAATCAAAAGATTCAACCTTAATTGTTATTTCTCCAGCTTGGGTAGTAAATACCTCACCTCGAGCCTCGATAAAATCCCCGATATCAAGATTCTTTAAAAAATCATACTTACCATTTAAAGTATCCACTGAAAAAAATAACTGGATTCTACCTGTAAAATCCTCGAGGTCGACAAAAGTTATTTTTCCGTGAGGGCGAAGAGATCTAATTCTTCCTGCTACATATACAACCTCGCCTCCCAAATCTCGAGCCTCCGAAATTGTATGAGTACGATCAGACTTTGCAGGATATGGATTGATTCCGGCGTCTTTAATATTTTGTAATTTTTTCAGTCTTTCTTGAATAAGATTATCTAGCGCCATACAGCCTCAAGTATATCGGATAGAGATCAGAATGAAAAGGGTAGCTAAACTGCTCTAATGACACCACAAGCAGCTCTTGGACCGCCAGAAACTCCGGATTTATGTTCTCCTGGCATACATTGATCTTCATTACCATGAACCATTAAACAAGTTCCGTCCCCAGCTAAAATTGAAAGAGGACCATCTGATAAAGTAATTCTGGTAGTCACAGTCTCCAGATACCCTTCTCCGTTTTCATCTATATGAATATTTGGCAAATCTCCTGAGTGATAAGGGTGGTTTACATCCGGATCAGTATTTCCTGCAGGTCCCGGATCAAAATGTCCTCCTGCAGATTGGAAAGGAGGTTCACAAAGACCGTTTTCATGAATATGGCAACCATGCATTCCAGGTGTTAAAACAGATGGATCGCCTTTTACCTTTACAGTTACTTTAACTATACTTCCACACTGATGGCTAAAATCAAGTTCAACAAATTCTGCTTCCCCTGTAATTCCTTCACCAACAATATCAGCACGAGCCCGCATTATTTCTTTCCCATTCTTTAGTATTAAATCCATATACTTGAAGTTATCTTAAATCTAGAAGATATGTCAACTAAAAATCAGTTGTAGGGTAGGACCTAGAAGTTTTGGACTTTAATTTATTATTAATGTAAAAATACACTTTTAAAAAAGCTGTGGTCCCTATTTAACTTCCGGGCAAGATTTTTTCCTACCCCCAAACCTGATTAAACTAATAATATGCTTGTTAAGTAAGTTTAAAAGTAAAATTGAGTAAGAATAACTTAAGAACTCAATTTATCTGCTGCTTTTCTTAAACTATCTATGGCCTGTCTCGCATTTTCCTGGCCACCTAAACCAAAAGCTAACCCCCCTGCTATAGCCAGCATAGCAACGATTCCTGTAAACAATATCCTCACTAAATCAGCAGCCACACCGAGCTGACTTAAGATGACTAAAGCGGTAAAAAAGACAACTGCAAACCGGGCTATATTACCTAACGTATGGGAGGCATCACTACCCAAAGATCTGGTTGCATGAGATACCAGACCAAAACTCAAACGTGCTACAGCAAAGCCTACAAACCCAACAACCACAGCTACAAACACATTAGGTATATAGAGTAAGAATTGATTTAAAACCTGAGTTACCTGAGGGACACCCCAAGCATCTACTGCCGGTATTAAGAATAAAATAATTACAGTCCAGCGGACCAACTCTCCCAAAAGGTTCATCCACACTCTACCATTTTGAGTATCTCCGGTTTGTAGCCTTCTAAACCAATCACCAATTTTATCCACCCATTGCCCAGCTCTAATGAACCTGAAAAACTGAACGACTACAGCTTTTAATAGGGATGCGATAATAAATCCAAGAAGAAGAATTACTAAACCGCCAATAAAAGCAGGTAAAAACTCACCCAGCCTATTTAGCGCATTAGTAAAAATATTAGTTATAGTTGCACCAATGTCTTGCATTTTCTCACCTCCCTTCTTTGTAACAATATACTCACCTACAAAGTTAGCATATTAGTTCTGAGGTTTAAATAAGATAAGAAGAACGTAAGAATAAAGAAAGAACTTGTTTACCTGGTTAGGTTATGGATTTAATTTCTTTCAAAAATCTTACTTAAATATAAAGTTAACTTATTTCTCCTAATTGACAATATGTTTTAAGAATGCAATTATATGAAAAAGATGCCAGAGATTATTCAAGTAAATCCTAAGGTTTTAGGTGGCATGCCAGTAATTAGGGGGACCAGGATTCCTGTAGCGCGAATATTAGCGTTAATTGGATTAAACTATAAACTTTCCGATTTAAAAAAGGAATATCCTCAGCTTTCTCAGCTTACGACAACGGAACTATCAGAAATATTATCTTTTTACCAACAAAAAATTGACCAACAATAAACAAGTTTGTTACTAACGTAATAAGATCAACCAAACTTAAAAAAACTAAAAAATTTAGGCTACTTCTTGATGCTGCATTTGCGTATCCTTTAACTTTTAAAAAATTAGTTAAAAAAGCAAATATCAAACATATAGTTCACGATTTAAAGCAGTCTGCGCAAGTTGAGGACGAACAAATATATAGCGTTGCTGTTAAAGAAAATAGATTTGTAGTTACAATCAATTTTAAAGACTTTAGAACATTGGTTAAAAAAGGAAAACCAGGCATTATAGGAATTCCACCATATCTTTCTAATGATCAAATAGATGAGTTATTGACTAAATTTGTTTCAGGCAAGAATCCAGAAGATTTTATAGGGAAAGCTGTCAGACTAAAATAAGCTTCTAAGAATATCTTATCAATTCAAGGATCGTCTTCCAATTTTAAGACCTCAAACCATACTAACCTCAAAATATAAGTTTTTCAAACAGTAGGACTAATAAATTAAGGCTTTACATTTGACATGTTTTATCTTAAAAAGTAATCATGGAGATTGCCGAGTATAGGAAAACACTTACTAAACCACTAAAAAAAGTAACTATTCTCTTTCCAATGACAGAAAACCAGATATTACTCGGAATGAAATTAAGAGGCTTTGGCATGGGAAAGTGGAATGGTTTTGGAGGTAAAAAAGATCCTGGTGAGAGTATGAAACAAGCAGCTGTTAGAGAAACTTATGAAGAAGCAGGTATAGTGATTTCTCCTAGGAACTTAAGGCGGGTTGGAACAATCAATTTTTATTTTCCAGAAGTTCCTAAAAACGATAATTGGAACCAAAAAGCCTTTGTATATATAGCAACAACCTGGAAGAACCAACCTATAAAAACTGATGAGATGGATCCCAAATTGTTTAAAAAAGATGAAATTCCCTATGAACAAATGTGGAAAACCGATTCATTTTGGCTACCTCATATTCTTAATGGACAAAAAGTGAAAGCCGATTTCTTATTCATGAAAAACCCTGTTACTCAAGACTTTGAAGTGGTCAAACATCAGTTATCTTGTTCCGTTTAGGTCGATTTTACGGATGCGGATGTTTTTAGGGGTAATTTCCACAAGCTCAGTATCATCTATATATTCAAGGCTATCTTCTAAATCCATTAGTCTTGGGGCATTAAAGTGTTCTGAAACCCCTTCACCTTTAGAACGCATATTTGTTTGCTGTTTTTCTTTGCAGACATTAACACTCATATCACCGAGCCTTGCATTCCTACCTACTACTTGACCTTTATAGACTAACACTCCAGGACCTAAAAAGAGTGCACCTCTATCCTGGATACCTGTTAAGCCATAAAGCTTGGTTACTCCTGCCTCATGCACTACTAAAGAGCCGTGTTCTCTAGTAAAGAAGCTACCATTATCAGAAGCAAATTCATAAAAGTTAGTATTGATTACCCCTAACCCTTTTGTATCTGTGATAAATTCTTTGGTAGCAATTATAAATTCCATAGAAACTAATCCGTTTTCTGAAGTCATATTTTCCAATTTTCCGTGCCTAAACCCCATTTTTTGCATCACTACTCCGGAATATTCTTCCGGCACTTCTATAAACACTTTCTCAAAAGGAGTCATCAACTTATCCTCTATTATTTTTTCAATCACTTGCGGCCGGGAAACTTGGAATTCGTAACCTTCTCTTCGAAGCCTTTCAATTAATATTGCCAAATGGAGTTCACCTCTCCCGGAAACACTCCATCCTTTATCAGTCTCCTCAACTTTTAACGCCACATCATCCTCCATTGCTTTTTTAAGTCTTTCTTGTATCTGTCTGGAAGTTTTGAATTCTCCTTCTTTTCCGGCAAAAGGAGAGGTATTTACCCCAAAGGTCATCTTAACGGTTGGTTCTTCAATTGATAAAAGAGGCATTGCTTCTGTTTCAAAATTATCTGTAATTGTTTCGCCAATAGTAACTTCGGGAATACCCGCAATTGCCACAATATCCCCGGCTTTAGCTTGCAAAGTATCAATTCTTTCTAGGCCTTCAAAGGTCATTAAACTACTTAACCGATAC
Organism: uncultured Gammaproteobacteria bacterium; assembly: GCA_964560075.1. Taxonomy (GTDB): domain Bacteria; phylum Patescibacteriota; class Microgenomatia; order Daviesbacterales; family UBA10151; genus HO2-FULL-47-45. Next base: position 15,182 of record CAZLKE010000011.1, read on the forward strand.
TTATTTTTTGTTCCCTCTCTAGAGATGTGGATTACTTCTTGATTTGCACTTATCTTTCCGTTGTAGATTCTGCCTGTAGCGATCCTGCCTTTGAAATTATCTGAAGAGATAGAGGTTATAAGCATCTGCAAATATTTATCTTCACTACCAGAAGGGGCAGGAATATGCTCTATTATTGCTTCAAAAATAGGATTGATATCTTTCATTTGATCTAAATTAGGCTCATTCCCGGCAAGACCGTTTTTAGCTGAGGCATAAACAATAGGAAAAAAGGCCGATGACTCATCAGCACCAAGCTCTAGAAACAGATCAAAGGTTTTATTTATCACATAATCTATCCTGGAATCAGGCTTATCAATTTTATTGATAACAACTATAATCTTCAGTCCCATATTTAATGCTTGTTTCAGCACAAACCTGGTTTGTGGCATCGGGCCTTCTTTAGCATCAACTAAAAGTAAACAGCCATCTGCCAATTTCAAAACTCTTTCAACTTCACCGCCGAAATCTGCATGTCCGGGGGTGTCAACTATATTAATTTTGGTTCCTTTATATTTAACTGAAGCGTTCTTGGAAAAAATAGTAATCCCTCTTTCTTTTTCCAGCTCATTGCTGTCCATAATGAAAGAGGCATCAGAAAGCTCTTTGCTTAACTTAGTTTGGGTTTGGCGAAGCAAGGCATCTACTAAAGTAGTTTTGCCGTGATCAACATGAGCAATGATGGCAACATTTCGAATATTTGACATGACAGGGAATTATACCTGAAATAAGCTTGAAAAGAAAATTTAGAGTGTAGGTTTTAAGGTTCTTTGATAATAATGCCTGGGATAAGCTTTAGTTTTGTATCATAAGTATATAAAGTAATATTTCCTAATCTGGCAACTGCCGAGAGATAAGCATCGATATAAGAGATATTATTTTCTTCCCACAATCTTGTTGCTTCATTTATTAAAACAGCATTACATTCGATAGTGTCAACATGTATTAACGCTCTTATTTTTTCAATAATTTCAAGTTTGTCTAGGCTGTAATATGAATTTAATACCCAGATTATTTCTGCTATCACAGTATCCAAAAGAATATTTGTATTATTCCTATTCCTTAATAACTTCTCTACTCGGGATACTTTTATCGGATCATCATTAACTAAAAAGCGGATGATTAAATTAGTATCAAGAAGATTTTTTGACATATTTATTGATAATTGCATCGGTGACAGCTTTTTCCATAGCATCTATATCGAAGGGTTTATCACTTTTAACAGAACCTTTTAAGGAGAAAAAGTCAGTAACAGGTTTTATAGATGCTTCATTGTCACTTTTTAGTTCAAATACGATTTTAGTATTAGGTTTGATTCCCAATTTCTTGCGAATAGGTGCTGGAATTGTAGCTTGTCCTTTTTGTGTAACCGATGAGGTAAATTGCATAATATTACTTTATCATCGTAGTATTACCTTGTCAATAGTGTAATACCCCCTATTGTTCTGGGAACTTATTAATACTAGAATAAGTTGCAACATGCGACAAAGGCGTCTGAAAATAGCAATTCAGAAAAATGGTAGGCTTACTGAAGGTAGTCTTCACTTTCTAAAATCTTTAAACTTAGACTTGAACAAACCCGATAACCAACTTGTCCATCACTGTCAGAATTACCCCTTAGATATCTTTTATGTTCGAGATGATGATATTATCACTTATGTAAAATATAAAGCAGTTGACCTAGGAATTGTAGGTGAAAATCTGCTATCAGAAAGGCTAGACAGAGTACGCATCCTCTCAAAGTTAAATTTTGGATTTTGTTCATTGCAAGTTGCTGTACCAAAAGATAGTCGTATTCAAACGATAGAAAAACTGTCAGGATTAACTATCGCTACATCCTACCCTAAGTTAACTACTCTCTTTTTCAGAAAAAGAAACATTCCAGTTCACGTATTAAAAGTTGCTGGATCGAGTGAAGTGACCATTAATCTTGGTCTAGCTGATGCAATAGCAGAAGTAGTCTCCACAGGTAAAACTTTAAACCTTCATAACCTCATCCCTATACAAAAAATCTTAGATTCTCAAGCTATACTTATCTCGTCAATCAACACTGATCACGAAAAACAATTGTTGATTGATCAATTATTAGAACATGAATAAAAGTACTTCGGGATTTGCTTCCAATATAAAAACCAAAGCTATCTTAAAAAAATATATATCTGCTATGGATAAACACACAGAAAAAAGAGCTAAATTTTTTTTAAAAAGATTGCCAAGGCCACTTAAAAATATTTCACGCACTATAGTCGATATAGGTTGCTGTAGCGGTAGCATCACAGAAATTATTGCCAAGACACTAAAAAAAGATACAGTTATTGGTGTCGATGTCTCAGATGTATTTTTAAATGAAGCAAAAAAACAACCCAGACAGTTTCAAGTAATAAAAGCAGATGTTTTAAACTTACCTTTCCTCAATGAATCTATAGATGTCTTTATACTCTCTTCAGTACTACACGAAATCTATAGCTACAATGGATTTACTTTCAAAAGCTGTAAAGAAGCGCTATCAGAATTACATCGTTGTTTGCGAAAAGGCGGTAGAGTTATTATCCATGATCCCGCAAAGCCTTCGAATCATGATGAAAAGTTACATATCTACCTAGATCAGACTAATGGTTTGAATCCAAATTCAATCCAGAGGCTATGTACACTTCCTCCAAACAAGTTATCAACATTTTCATTGTTTAAAAAATTTGTTTTAGAATATAAGCCTCTATCTATTGATAAAAGAAAATCATTATTGCAGACTCTTCAACAAAATAGTTCATATTTAGCAGAGGCATGGATAATCACCGAATTTATCCGTAAGAGAAAATATATTGATTCTCCTAAACACTGGCGGGGTGAAATGCAAGAACAAAACGCAGCATTTACAGTAGAAGACATTAAATCGATTGCTAGAAAATCTGGATTCCTCCCTCAAAAAATCCATGCTGTATATAATTTTGAATCTAATTTTTACGCGAGAATTAAAAGAGAAGATAAAATTAAAATTACAGACAAGTCTGGAAATAGGATTTTACAAAAGTCAAGATTCCCGTCTCACCTTTACGTAGTTTTAGAAAAATAAACGATTCCGCAGTAAAACTAATTGAGTATCCCTCTGTTAAAAAGGAAATTTGGAAGGTTAAGAAGTAAAAAGGTAGCATCAAATCAGATTTAATTTATATGGTTCTTTAGGAGTTTCTGTTTTTTTAGGTAAATTTAAATGGTTTTTTATTAGTAGATGAGAAAGAGCATGAATTTGAAAACTCTGCAAAAATTAAGGTGGCTTTTACCTCACAGAACGTTTTAGAAGATCGTAGAAAAACTAAGGGAACTACTGAAAACAAAGGAGTAAATATTGATTTTCACCGCGTACGGGAGTCGAACCCATACCTGAATATTAACCTTGACAGAATCAATTTCTCACCTAAGTTTGCTTATTCTTCTTCTATATGTTCTAATTCTATGACAATTGGCACAGACTACATCACATTTTTCAATTTCTTGGTTTAACTTTAATCACCCTATGTAGTCGTTTGCAAGCTTATTTATGGTGCCTATTTTACTACCAGATTCAGAATGATCAAATTCCATAACAAAATATGGATATTTAACTCCACAGTCCATCAAGGAACATTTTTAATCTCTCTCAAATACTTAAATCTTAGTAACCTAGATTGTTTCTTATATTCACGTCTTTTATCTTTATTTTTATAAGACATAAATAGAACTTATGTAGCGCATAGGGGAATTGAACCCCTGCCTCTGCCTTGAGAAAGCAGCGTCTTAACCACTTGACTAATGCGCCATATCTTTATACGTCCTAATCCTATGACAATTTGCGCATACTATATCACATTTATCTATCTCTTCCTTAATCTTATCCCATCCCTGTCGAAGCATTAATGCAACATTAAACCTCTTAGTTGATTTATCCCTATGATCAAAATCCATAACATAAGGAGGAAATATCTTTTTGCAATCCATACATGGACGACCCTTTAGTTTATTAATGAAATCCCTCTTCCTGCGAATTATTTCGCTAGATATTGCTTTATGCAATGCCTTATTCTTGTAATACCAACACATTCTAGCTTCTCTATACCTGGAGTCAAACTTATTTTTATAAGGCATAACCTAGCTTATGAGCCTAATTATATATCAGCCCATCTTATTTTGCCAATTGATTAAGGAGGAAATTGACACTTCATCCTTTATCTTGATACTATGAAATCAAATGGATAAACTGCCCAACCGTCAAACCTCCTTAACCCAAAAACTCTCCAGGGTTTATCTTTTTGGATTATTCCTTTTGGTGGGTTTCGCTGCCCTGCTTCACATTTTACTGAAAACAAACAATATACTCTTTATACTGGCAACCCTATTAATTGCAGCTATTATCTTTGGATTTGGAGTGTATTTTATTAATTTCTTTATTTCCCCTTTAAAAAGGCTACTGGAAAGCTTGCCTATCTTTATTAAAGGAGAATTGGATCATCGACTTAATATCCATACAGGAGATGAAATAGAAGTCCTAGCAAATGCTTTAAATGAACTAGCCAAAAAAATATCTGGACACGTTGAAGGAGCAAATAATACTCAAACGGCAGCCAGTTCTACCCTAAATAAAGCAGAGATAATCCTGTCTTCAATTCAAGACGGAATTATTGTTTTGGACTTAAATAAAAAAGTATTTTTAGCAAACTCTTCTGCTGAAAAACTTACCGGATGGAATAAAGATGAAATGCTCGGAAAGTCTATAGATGAATTAATTAAATTAACAGACAATCTAAACCAAGTTCTTTTGGCAGAAAATTATGTGGTTGTAGATACAGGGCAAGGTGAGGAGTCAAAAGTTTTTGGTGAGGGAAGCTACTTGAATTTACTTGGAAAAGGTAATGTAAAAACTTATGTGAAACTCACCTCTACACCAATAAGCAGTGCAATACATTCTGATCTTGGCAGTATATTGATTCTTAAAGATACGAGCAAACAAAAAGAGTTTGAGTCTATGCAACTGGATTTCGTATCCATGTCTTCTCATGAACTTCGTACTCCTTTAACTAGTATCAAAGGTTATCTTTCTGTATTCATTGACGAGAACAAGAGCAAATTAAATGCAGAACAAAAAGACTTTATGGACCGAATGATGATAAGCGTCCAACAGCTATCTTCACTGGTTGATAATTTACTTAATGTATCTAAGGTTGAGAGAGGGGCACTCACAACCAATCTTCAAGAAGTTGACTGGACAAGTATCTTACAGCAAACAGTAAAAGACAATCAACTTCAAGCCGAACAAAAGAATATCTCTTTGACACTTGAGTTGCCTAAAAAAGATTTACCAAAGATAAATGTTGATCCAGTCAGAATCCAAGAAGTACTGAATAATTTACTTAATAATGCTATTGCATATACACAAGAAGGCGGGAAGATTGTTGTATCTAGCGAGGTTAAAGATGATAACGTCGTAACCTCGATTACAGACAATGGAAAAGGTATTCCCCAAGATGCGCTACCCCATTTGTTTACTAAATTCTTTAGAGTCCAGGGAGCTTTGGACCAATCAAGCAACAGTAAAGGTACAGGGTTAGGATTATTTCTCTCAAAATCTATTATAGATATGCATGGGGGAAAAATCTGGGCCGAGTCTCCAGGACCCGGTAAAGGCTCAACTTTCTTTTTTAGTATTTCCTCGAGTAAGAAGTCAGCTCCTGCTAAGGTTGAGCTAAAATCATTAGACTTAAATACTCTCAACTAGAC
>CAZLKE010000011.1:20978-22030 GCA_964560075.1 uncultured Gammaproteobacteria bacterium
AACTAGACAGATTGACAATTTCACTCAAATCTTATAACTTTAACAGAGATGGCAGATGGTAAAAAAATATTAATAGTTGAGGATGAATCTTTTATTGCGGATTTGTATGCCAGGCAATTAACACTTGCAGGATTCAAACCTAAGATCGCAGGTGATGGAAACTCTGGACTAAAAGATCTTGAAAGCGAAGATTTTGATTTACTTCTTTTAGACATCATGCTTCCAGGAATGAATGGACTGGAGATGTTGAAGAAATGGAGAGAAAAAGCTCCCAAAAACGATATGCCGGTTTTACTATTAACAAACCTTGGACAAGACGCAGTTATCAAAGAAGGTTTCTCACTAGGCGCCCAAGGCTACTTAATCAAAGCGTCGTATACTCCTGACCAGGTCGTAACAGAAGTTAAAAATGCACTCACCGGCAAACAAGTCGGCTCTCCTAGTCCAAAGAGGTAATTTATCTATAGACTCTTGAAAAAATTAGGGACAGAAGAATCATTAATTCTAGTACTGAATGAATTACATTTGAAGGAAGATAATTAAGTCTATTCTTAACCTCTATTTTTGATTCTGAAACAATATTTTGATTATATTCTAAAAGCAATGACACGAGCACAGATCCAAATATAACCCCCACCAATATCCCAAATATAAATGAGAGCCCAATATAAAACTGTATAAAAAATGTAAGAGATAACGCGGTCAATATCGGAATAGTAAGTTTTTGTTGATTTTTGAAAATCATTAAAGAAAGTATATTGCTTAAATCAATTCTTTCTTTGTTTTTGTTTAATCTAACTAGCCTTTTCAACTGTTTAGTAGCATTAGAAGTAAAATGGCTTGTTAAATTATTAAGTTGTTTACTAAAAATATATAAATAAACAAATACCAATAAACCACCAGTTACTAAACCAACAAGTTCAACAAGGCTTATTGAACTTTGAGAAGTTGATACTTTATCATAAAAAACAACTGTTATAAAAAAAAGACTAACCATTTTAGTCAGAGTAAAAAAGTTTGAAAGATTTATTGCGAAGCAACAAACTTTGTTT
>CAZLKE010000011.1:22040-24504 GCA_964560075.1 uncultured Gammaproteobacteria bacterium
AAGCCTTATTGTTTATTTTTGTGTTTGTTAAAAACCTTTTAAAGGTTTTTAATTGTTTAGTATCAACAATAAAATCATTTAAACTTAAAGAAATAAGTTTGTACAATTCATGCTTTACTGTGTATTGAAATGTGAATGCACTAAAAATATAAAATGAAATAACCACCAAAATCAATGTGTAACTGTTATTAACTAAGGGTAATTTAATTAACCCAAGTAGAATTAAAGAGATTAGTATAAACAAATTACTAAGTGTGAAATCAGTTAGATAAGATGACACTTTTAAACTTTTACTAATGACAGAAGAATTTGTTTTTAATAATTTGATATCTTCTTTATGAATTTTAACATCAGATGGAATTAAAAGATTAAATCCTAAATTAAGAGATCCTGAATAGATTAATCCGCCTAAATGAAAGAAGGCTGATACAAGTGTTGCCCCCAGTAAAAAAAGAATCAACCCGTGTGTGCTTTCAGTAAAATTATAAAAAGTTAAAAGAGCAATTGTACTAATTAAACTAGATAATATTATCTCAACAGAAGCTGTTAAAGATAATTGATTCAAATCATCCTTAGGATTATTTAAAATTCCAAAAAAATAATTAGAAAAATATTTTGCAAATAAAGTATTTAATATACTTATTATTAATAATGTTAATGCTCCAGAAATAAAACCTAGTGCACTGGAAAGATCAAAGAACTGATAAGAAATAGATGACAGGATAAGAGCCAAACTGAAAACAGTTATTACCTGTTTAAGAGTATATTCTTTAATAAATTTATTTATAGACTTTTGATAAAGAAAAAAATTCATTACAACCTGCTTCTTGCGAGGTATTGTACAGCAGAATTAAAAATTTGAAAATTACTCAATAGAAGATTGCATTACTTTCAGGGCTTCTTCACGATTGCCCCAACCAGTTACTTCAACTTTTTTATTTTGCAGATCCTTATAATGACTGAAATAATGTTCTATCTCTTTTTTGAAATGTGGTGGTAGTTGATCTAACTCTGTAACGTGTTCATACCTAGGATCATCTACAGGTACAGCAATAATTTTTTCGTCTTTCTCACCGCTATCTACCATATATAAAACACCAATTGGTCTTCCTACAACCATGATTCCAGGATAAGATGGTGCATCAAGAAAAATTATTCCATCCAAATGATCGCCGTCTTCAGACCTTGTTTGCGGAATAAATCCATAATCATATGGAAGTGCCATTGCAGTATAAAAAACTCTATCAATTTTGATGATGTCTAGTTCCTCATCATACTCATATTTATTATGAGAGTTTTTAGGCATCTCAATAACTAAATTAAACTCTTCAGGATATTTTTCGCCTCGTGGTAAGTTTTTGATGTTCATGACACAGCAATCCTACTAAAAATTTGCCAGTTCCGTCAAGGGTTAGATTTTAGGCTACGGCTGGGGGGAGGGAGCGGGGGACTCTTTTGATAGAACTGCTTGGCGGACGAACTAAAGCTACCTCTAATACCTCATCCATATGTTTCACAAAATGAAACTCCACATCTTTTAACACATAATCAGGAATATCTTCCACATCTTTTTGATTAGATTGTGGGGTAATCACATGCTTTACTCCAGCTCTATGAGCTGCCAAAACTTTGGCTTTAAACCCACCAATCTCTAACACTCGACCTCTAAGCGTAACTTCACCTGTCATAGCCACATCTTTTCGAACAGGAATCTTTGTGAAAGCTGAAACTATCGCGGTTGTTAAAGAAATACCTGCTGAAGGACCATCCTTTGGAATAGCTCCTTCCGGAACGTGGATATGAACATCAACCTTATGGAAGAACTTTTCTGAAAGTCCGAGTTTATTCCAATTGGTTCTGACATAAGACATCGCAGCTTGAGCTGATTCTTTCATCACATCTCCTAGCTGACCGGTTAGTTGTACTTGCCCCTTACCTGGCATCAATGTCACCTCAATAAATAGAATATCTCCACCGGCTTCGGTGACAGAAAGTCCAGTTGACGCACCAATCATGTCTTCTATCTCTGCCAGCTGTGGCAAGAATTTAACAGGACCAAGTAGTTTACTAACTTCATCTGCGTTAATATTAAACACTTTAGTATTATCGCCTTCTGTAATCTTTCGGGCAATCTTTCGAATCACACCAGCGATTTCCCGCTCTAAACCTCTGACACCTGCTTCCCGGGTATAGCTTTCGATGATCCGATAAATTGCACTATCTTCAAATTTAACTTTATCTGGTTTCATTCCATGAGATTCCAAAGACTTTGGTATCAAAAAGTTTCGGGCAATGTGAAATTTTTCTTCTTGTGTATATCCTGGGTAATTAATTATTTCTAATCTATCACGCAGAGCTGGTGGGATAGTATCCAAGACATTGGCAGTTGTAATAAACATTACATTGAATAAATCATACGGAACCTCCAAGTAATGATAAGAGAATGTGTTTTTTTGCTCGGGAT
>CAZLKE010000012.1:0-796 GCA_964560075.1 uncultured Gammaproteobacteria bacterium
TCGCGAGGACTCCGATGTACATCGGAGGACGCGGCGATCTAATAAGATTGCTTCGTCCGACGGTCGTCGGCCTCGCAATGACGATTTGGTTGGGGAAAACTGAATAGTTACGTATTTAGGCCGTATGAGCTTTTACTTGACCTACCAAAAATTGCGCTGCCCTTTCAGGAGTCACACTGGAGATCCCAAGGAGTGATCTATAATGAGCAGCGATGGTAAAACAAGTCGCGGCTAACGCTGTCTCTGGTGGTCCTTGATAACCAGCGTATTCCTTATTTATTCCTTTGAGTGCCTCTGCCACGAACTTAGAATTTGGTAACCCTGCTATTTGGACTGTTACAACAGAGTTTTCTCTTCGAAAACCGTCAATTATAGATATTCCAGGAGTACGTACGAAAGGTCTAGCCATAGACCAAGGAAGTCTAAAAAGGATAGATCCATCTTCTACTCTGTTTCCAGGCATATTGAATTAATTATTTATCTGCTCACTTCGTTTGTCAATCTTTTTCACTAACCCTTCAATGGCTCGAAGGACTTCAACAGGGACGGCAAACACGACCGTATTGGATTGATCTGAGGAGATATCATTTATGGAATTAAGTGTTCGAAGGTGCAAAGCTCCAGGAGTTTCTCCCATTAATTTAGCAGCTTTAGCCAGGTTTTGGGCAGCAACAACCTCCCCTTCAGAGTTAATAATCGTTGCCCGTTTTTCCCTTTCAGCCTCTGCTTGTTTAGCCATTGTCCTTTTCATATTCTCTGGCAAGATAATATCTTTAAGCTCAACAGAGATCACCTC
>CAZLKE010000012.1:806-21494 GCA_964560075.1 uncultured Gammaproteobacteria bacterium
AGTAAATCACTGCCGAGATTCTGGCAGAAACATTATCTTTGGTAATGGCTTCTTGGTCCGGGACATCAACTGCTTTCGTCCGGATATCCACCCTTTGATACCCTTGGATAACAGGGATCACGATCCTCCATCCAGGCTCAAGCATTCCTGTATATTTTCCAAAAGTAAATAAAATCCCCCGCTCATATTGGTTAATTTGTTTGATAGAAATGAGCAGGATAAAAACTGTTAAAAGCAGCAAAGAAATTGACAAAAACTCCATAACTTACCCTGAGTATAATCATGGGATCTTACCAAGTCAACTCTACGGAGGTAACTAATTAGTTTTCCCCAGCCAAACCGTCATTGCGATCCCGACGTTACGTCGGGGGAAGCAATCTGAAAAAGATCGCCACGGTCCGATGTAACATCGGACCTCGCGATGACACATCCACTGGGAAAAACTAACTAATTACTATCGGGGTAATATTAGGCATAGTTTAGAGGAATGGAGAAATGTTTAGTTTGATTGGAAATCACAATAGGCGGAACTAGTTGTTTGTCAACCTTTTGCCACCCAAGTTGAGTTAGTACCTCCTTAAAAGTATCACCTACTGTTGATAAATCTAAAGCAGGAGTATAGGCGATAAAACTATCACCCTCTTTTAAGATAGAAACCGGTAATGTAAACTGATAATTTACTTTTCCCATATACTCATATTATACACATTATTATACACATGCAGGTAAGTTTTAGGTAAAAAAAGGAATTTAGGCTTCGACTCGGCCGGTGAAGCCGGAGGCTGCAACAACTTTTTGAGTGATATTGCTGGGAACGATTTCATAATGGGATGGCTCGATATAGGCTGAGGCTCTTCCTTGGGACATAGACCGAATGGCAGTAATATACCCACCAAGCTCAGCCAAAGGCACGAGCGCGTTAACCACTGAAGTGTTACCCTTCTTTTCAGTTCCTTGAATTTGAGCTCTTTTGGAAGATAAATCACCGATTAAATCTCCCATAAACTCCTCAGGGGTGGAAACCTCAACTTTCATGATAGGTTCAAGAAGAATAGGGTCAGCATTTTTAGCAGCCTCAGATAAACCTAAAGAACCGGCAATTTTGAATGCCAGTTCCGATGAATCAACATCATGGTAGGATCCATCATATACAACTACCCGAATATCAGTTACCGGGAAACCGGCCAAAAGTCCGGTATCCTCTTTTTCAATAACACCTTTTTCAATTGGGGGGATAAACTCCCTTGGAATGGCCCCTCCCACGATTTCTGAAGCAAACTCCCGGCCTTGTCCCCGGGGAAGTGGTTCAATTCGGAGCAGACAGTGACCATATTGACCGCGGCCTCCGGTTTGTCGAATATACTTACCTTCACCTGTTGCTGCTTTAGTAATAGTTTCTTTATAAGCCACTTGTGGTTCACCCACATTTGCATCCACCTTAAACTCTCTTTTCATCCGGTCAACGATAATCTCAAGATGCAACTCACCCATCCCAGAGATAATAGTTTGACCTGTTTCTACATTCGCTTTCACTCTAAAGGTTGGATCCTCTTCTGACAGTCTTTGCAGTGCTTGAGCGAGCTTTTCTTGGTCTGATTTAGTTTTTGGCTCAATAGCAAGCGAAATGACAGGTTCAGCGAAGTTAATAGACTCAAGCCTAATTTGGTTGCTTTCATCACATAAGGTGTCTCCTGTAATAGTGTCTTTAAGGCCTACAACAGCTATGATCTCTCCCGCATAAGCCTCATCTATCTCTTCCCTATCATTGGCGTGCATCAAAAGTACGCGTCCAACCCGCTCTTTTACTCCCTTAGTGGAGTTATAAATGTAAGAACCGCTTTTTAGAGTTCCAGAATAAACCCGGACATAAGTTAAACGCCCAACGTGTGGATCGATTTGGATCTTAAAAGCTAAAGCACCAAGCGGAGCTTCTTTTGTATTAGCAAAAGCTTTTTCCTCATTGGTTTTCGGATCTATACCTTTAAGTTGAGGGATATCTTGAGGAGATGGCAAGTATTCGATAACTGCATCCAGCATTGGTTGAACACCTTTATTCCGAAGAGACGATCCGGCCATAACAGGAACAATTTGTTTATTGATAACAGCTTTTCTAAGCGCCTTTTTGAGCTCCAAAACAGAGATCTCTTCTCCATTAAGGTATTTCTCCATTAAACCTTCGTCAGTTGCAGCGATCTCTTCAACTAACTTTTCTCTGTACTTAATAGCTTCGTCAACCATATCAGCAGGGATCTCTTCTTCAACGAATTTTGCACCAGTTTCATCTCCTTGCCAAACTAAAGCTTTTTGAGTAAGTAGATCAACAACACCCTTAAAACTATTCTCAGCTCCAATTGGAAGATTATAAGCCAGAGCATTTGCACCCAGCCGGTCCCGTGCAGATTGAATAGTGCCATGAAAATCAGCCCCTAAAACGTCCATTTTATTGGCAAAAGCGATCAGAGGAACTTCATATTTATCTGCTTGTCTCCAAACAGTTTCAGTTTGGGACTGTACACCTGATGCCGAATCCAAAACAATCACTCCTCCATCAAGCACACGAAGAGATCTTTCCACCTCAACAGTAAAGTCAACGTGTCCCGGAGTATCGATTAAGTTAATTCTGGTTTCTTGGCCTTCATACGGACCACTTTTTGGAGTCCAAAAGGTAGTAATTGCTGCGGAAACAATAGTAATACCTCTTTCTCTTTCCTGCTCCATCCAGTCGGTTGTGGTATTACCCTCATCAATATCTCCTATTTTATAGGTTCGACCAGTGTAAAAGAGGATTCGCTCAGTAGTTGTTGTTTTTCCAGCATCGATATGGGCAATAATACCCATGTTTCGGATTCTATCTAATGGAAAATCTCTTTTTGTTTTGAGTGCAACTGCCATTTAGACTCCCTTTCCTGCCTTCGCCAAATCAACCTCAAGTTTTTTAATTATCTTTTGCACTTCAACAATTCGAGTCCGATAAATATCAGCTTCCTCTGAAGCCATTTGATAAGCAGCATTCTCTGAAAGATCACCCATAGCTGCTGCTTCACCTTTTCTTTTGCTGATAGCATCCAGCTCTTTTTCTAGATCTTCGAGCTTACCTTGCCACATTTTTAATTTGTCTTCTAATAATTTTCTATCCATATTTTTAACCTCTTCAATAATATCTTACGTGCGCTTAAATAGCTACTCTTAATGAAAAAGACCCCCTCCAGGGATCTTGAAAAGACATATTAGCGACTTTGCACCAAAAAGTCAAATTGTTTTAAATCGGATTACCAGCGGAAATGACTAAAGGCTCTATTGCTTTCGGCCATACGTAGAGTATCCTCTTTCTTCTTAATCGCCACTCCTGTACCTTTTGCAGCATCAAGTATTTCTGCAGCTAGTTTTTTACTAAAAGATTTATATTCTTTATTAGATCTGGAATCGGCTGCAGCAATTAACCAACGGATAGCTAAAGCCTCTTTTCTATCTCCCCGGACCTCAGTTGGAACCTGATAAGAAGCTCCTCCTACACGTCTTGGCCGAACTTCCATTTTTGGAGAGACATTGGCTATCGCGGCGTCAAAAGTAGAGAGTGGATTCTTACCTGTCGCTTGCTCAATCTGAGCTAGCGCATCATAAACTAGGCGTTGTGCAACGCTCTTTTTTCCATCCTTCATTATTTTATTTATAAAACGAGTAACCAGCCTCGAATTATAAATTGGATCATTTTCTAATACTCTTTTTACAGCACTTTTGCCTCTCATTTTTCTTCTCCTTATGCTTTAGCAGCAACACCTGATGGCTTCTTAGCTCCATAAATCGATCTAGAAGTCTTTCGGCCTTGTGTACCGCCTAAATCAAATTTCCCTCGCACTAAATGGTATTTTACACCTGGTAAATCCTTAACTCTTCCACCTCGAACTAAAACAATACCATGCTCTGCTAAATCATGTCCAATTCCTTGGATATAAGCAGTCACTTCAGTTTTGTTAGATAACCTCACTCTAGCCACCTTTCTAAGCGCTGAATTTGGTTTTTTAGGAGTCATTGTTTTAACTAAAGTAACCACCCCCCTCTTTTGAGGGTTAAATGTTGTATTATATCTTCTATCTTTGGCGTTGTAAGATCTTCGCAAAGCAGTTGCTTTTACCTTTTTGCGGATTTCTTTTCGGCCTTTTTTAACTAATTGATTAATTGTTGGCATACGATTGACTATTCCAACGCAGCTCGATCGGCACTAGTTGGGATTAGACGGCCAATGATAACATTTTCCTTCATTCCAAGCAACTTATCTACCTTACCTTGGGCAGCAGCATCAGCCAAAACTGTGGTAGTCTCCTGGAAGGATGCAGCTGATAGGAAGCTTTCGGTAAGCAAAGATGCTCTAGTGATACCCAAAATTACCACACCTGCAGTAGCTGGTTCTCCGCCTTCAGAAAGTACCCGCTTGTTTTCTTCTTCAAACCGGATTCTATCAACCACTTCACCTGGAAGAAGGTTTGTATCCCCCTGTGTTTCAACACGAACTTTATCAGACATCTTTCGAACAATTACTTCAAAATGTTTCTCGTTAATAGATACACCTTGAGATTCATATACTTTCTTTACCTCAGAAACGATATACCTTTGAGCCTCCCGAAGACCTTTAACTCGCAAGACCTCTTTAACATCAAGTGGCCCAGCGGTTAGTTGTGTACCAGCTGAAATTAGATCACCGTCTTCAACCAAGATGTTTGCTGATAAAGCTATTGTATATTCTCTCTCTTCATGAGGTTTAGTGGTCGTGCGTACACGGACAACCCGACCCTCTTCATTTTCAATAATAGATACTTTACCTGCAATCTCGGAAACAGGGCTAATAATCTTTGGAGTCCGGGCCTCAAATAACTCTTCCACTCGAGGAAGACCTGCAGTAATATCTGCACCCAAAATACCTCCGGTGTGGAAAGTTCTCATGGTAAGCTGTGTACCAGGTTCCCCAATGGATTGAGCTGCAATCACACCAACAGGTACACCCATTTTAACTGGCTTCCTGGTTGATAAATCTAGACCATAACAATTGCTACAAATTCCGTACCTTGCCTGACAAGTAAGAGGTGAGCGAACAGTAACCTCTTCAACTTGAGCTTCAACAAGCTGGCTGATCTGATCTTCTTCAAGATAAGCGCCTGCTTCAAGGACTGTTTTTTTGTCCTTGCCTACAGCCTTTTTCAACAATCTTCGGCCAAGAAGGGAAGGAGTATTGCTACCTGGGTTATTAATATCAACTGTTAAAGTAAGGCCTTCCTCTGTTTCACATTCTTCTGACCGGATAATAGTGTCATGAGATACATCAACTAATCTTCGGGTTAGGTATCCAGCATCTGCAGTCCGAAGACCTTTATCTACCAAACCTTTCCGGGCACCCCGGCAAGAGTTAAAGTATTCAAACACACCTAAACCTTCCCGGTAATTGGATTTAGTTGGCAGTTCCACAATCTTACCTGTTGCATCCACAGAGAAACCTCTCATACCAGAAACCTGTTTAATCTGCTCAACAGTAGCTCTAGCACCACCAGATTGCATAATAACTTTAATCGGATTATCCGGCTCAATTTCGGCAATGGTTTTTCGGGCGATATCTTCACCTATTCTGGTCCAAACTTCTTGGGACAATTCCCGTCTTTCTTCAGTAGTAATTAAGCCTTTTTTATAGTTTTCTTCAATCTCTTCGATCTCCTTATCTCCTGCAGCGATCATGTCTTTTTTATTTGGCAAGATTTTATTATCCGAGATAGCAAGAGATAAACCAGAAATAGTTGAGCCCCAGAAACCTAAAGCCTTAATATCATCAACTAAAACTGCCAACTCTTCCCTATTTAAGATTCGAAACGCCCCCATCACAATCTTTCTGATAGCAACACCATTTACAGCCTCATTAATGAATCGAAGTTTTTCTGGAATAACGTTATTGAAAATAATTCGACCCACAGTTGTTTCATAAATTTCACCATTGACTTCACACTTGATTAATTTTCGAAGTGGAAGCTTACTTGTTTGGTAAGCCAAAATAGCTTCATCTTTGGTGTAGATTTGTTTTTCATCAAACTCCTTCGATTGATCAATAGAGGTAATATAGAAGCTTCCAAGCGCCATCTCCCGGTTAGGTACGTTAATTGGCGAACCGTCTGAACCTTTTAAGATGTTTTCTTTAGCCATCATCAGCTCGATTGCTTCTTCCCGAGCTTTTTCACTGAGTGGTACGTGGATCGCCATCTGGTCGCCGTCAAAGTCAGCATTGAAACCTGCACAAATACATGGATGAATCTGAATTGAATTACCGTCTACAAGCACTGGGAAGAATGATTGAATACCAAGTCTGTGAAGAGTTGGAGCCCGGTTTATTAAAACTGGATGGTTTTCAATTACTTGTTCTAAGATATCCCAAACTTCAGAGGGCTTTAGCTCTAGCAAGTTTTTAGCTCCTTTAACGTTTGAAGCCAGACCTCGAGCCATCATCTCCCTCAAAACAAAAGGCTTAAACATTTCCAAAGCCATCTCTTTTGGTACGCCTACCTGATTTAGTTTAAGTTTTGGACCAACGATAATAACTGACCGGCCAGAGTAATCAACCCTTTTACCAAGCAGGTTTTGTCTAAATCGGCCTTGCTTTCCGCGAAGCATGTCGGACAACGATCTTAACTGATGAGTACCAGCAGCTACTCTTCTTGAGGTTCTGGCTGTAGTGTCGATCAAAGAATCAACTGCCTCTTGAAGCATGCGCTTTTCATTTCGTAAAATAATCTCTGGTGCTCCCAGATCAATTAGCCTTCTCAGCCGGTTATTTCTGTTGATAACTCTTCTGTAAAGATCATTTAAATCAGATGTTGCGAATCTTCCTCCAGGAAGTTGAACCATAGGACGTAGATCTGGTGGAAGTACTGGAAGCACAGTCAAAACCATCCACTCTGGTCGCATCTTTGCATTTCTCATTCCTTCAATAATCCGCAGTCTTTTAGTCGCCTTGATATGTCTTTGTCCTGAAGTCTTTGAAACTTCATCCCGAAGTTCAGCTGCTAACTTGTCCAGATCTAAGCTCCTTAGAACTTGAAGCAAGCTTTCTGCACCCATACCAACCTTCATAAAGTCAGCTACTTCATACTCTTCAAGTTTATAATACTCATCCTCAGACAAGAGTCTAAGAGGTACAACGCTTTTTGCTAAATCTGCAACGGTTTTGTAGATCTGTTCTAGTTGAGAAAGTTCTGTAGAATGTGCTTCACGCAAAGCAGCGATATTTTGTCGGCTTGCAAGTTGTAACTCTTGAGAGACGATCTCCCTTTTTTCAGTTTCCTTAATTGTTGTCTTTAAATCAGTAATTTGGTGTTTTACAGCAGCTTCTGCTTTTTCAATCGCTTCATCTAATGATTTTTTGGAAGCTTCTTTCTTCTCCTCTAACTGTTTTTCTAGCCTCTCGAGAGATTTATTTTTAGCATCTGAATCGACAGAGATTACCAAGTATGAGGCAAAGTAAATAATCGCCTCAAGATTTTTCATTGTTAGATCAAGAATCAAAGAAAGTTTGCTTGGAGCACCTTTAACATACCAGTTGTGCGCAACAGGCGCAGCTAAGGTTATATGACCCATTCTCTCTCTTCGAACTTTAGATTGGGTAACTTCAACACCACATTTGTCACAAATAACGCCTCTATATCTGATTCTTTTATACTTTCCACAATAGCATTCGTAATCTTTAGTTGGACCAAAGATATTTTCAGAGAAAAGTCCGTCTTTCTCTGCTTTCAAAGTTCGGTAATTGATAGTTTCTGGTTTGGTAACCTCTCCAAAAGACCAGCTTCTAATCATTTCAGGAGAAGCAATTGAAACTCTTAAAGATTCAAAGTCAATTAAATCATTCATATTATACGCTAGTTCCTCCTTCCTCTGCAGAGAGCTCTTCATCTGTTGGCTCCTCAATATCAAGGCCTTCTGCAACTTTAGTATTATCTTCGGTTCCTACATTTGCGTCAACCACTTCCATTGGGCTATTTGCTCCTATCTCATCAGACACACCTACTTGAGCAACTCCTAAAGCTTCTTTATACGCTGCAACTGTTTCTTCTATTGCTTCCTCTTCTGCCTCTTTCTCTTCCACAACTTTAGCGCCCAGTGGTTGAACATCGATAACCAAAGATTGTAACTCTTTGCCCAAAACCTTAAATGATTCAGGAATCAAAGCTTGAGGGATCTCAATACCTTTTACAATTGCTTCAAAAGCTTTAGCCCGACCAACCACATCATCTGATTTAATAGTTAACATCTCTTGCAAGATATACGCTGCACCATATGCTTCAAGCGCCCAAACCTCCATCTCTCCAAGTCTCTGACCACCCATTTGGGCTTTACCTCCAAGAGGTTGTTGTGTAACAAGTGAATATGGACCAGTTGACCTTGCATGAGTTTTGTCCTCTACCATGTGTATAAGTTTTAGGAAGTAAGCTTTTCCAACTACAACTTCTTGATTAAAGTATTCACCCGTTCTAGAATCGATCAATTTTGATTTTCCACTGACTGGAAGATTTGCTTTTTTCATCTCTTCAACGATTAAATCTTCCTTAACATTTTCAAATACAGGAACAGCTACTTTATAACCTAGTTTATCAGCGGCAAACCCAAGATGTGCCTCAAGCAGTTGCCCCAAGTTCATACGGGAAAGGATCGAAACAGGGGAGATGATAATATCAACGATCGAACCATCAAGCAAACGTGGCATATCGTATTGAGGAACAATCCTGGAAATAACCCCTTTGTTTCCATGCCGGCCAGCTAACTTGTCCCCTGCTGTGACTTTTCGAAGTTGGGCTACTTTAACTTTAATTCTCATTAAAGTACCAGGATCTAGATCATCGCCCTCGGCGCGGGATAAAATTTGTATGCCGATTACTGTTCCCCGCTCGCCGTGAGGCATACGAAGTGAGGTATCCCGAACTTCTTTCGCTTTTTCTCCGAAGATCGCCCGAAGTAATCGCTCCTCTGCAGTAAGCTCTGTCTCTCCTTTTGGCTGAACTTTTCCAACCAAAATATCGTTTGGCCCGACTTCAGCACCAATCCGGACAATACCGGTTTCATCAAGATTAGCCAGATTCTCTTCGGAAACATTTGGAATATCTCTGGTTACCTCATCCGGACCAAGTTTAGTTTCAACTACATCTGTTGAATACTCCTCAATATGGATAGAGGTCAAAACATCTTCTTTAACTAATCGATCAGAGATCACGATCGCATCCTCGTAACCTAATCCGTCAAAGCTCATATAAGCAATAGTTAAGTTTTGACCAAGCGCCAGCTCTCCGTTTTCAGTTGAAGTTCCTTCTAGAATCAAATCACCCTCTTTTAATTTTTGACCTACGGTGACAACTGGTCTTTGAGAATAAGAAGTCTTAGCGGGGGAGTTAACATATTTTTTAACTTTAAACTCTACCTTTGTACCATCTTTGCCTTGGATCTCTACCCTATCTCCATCGACATATGTAACTTCAGCACCAAATGGAGCTCTGACTGTTCGGGCCATATTATCAGCAACGATTTTTTCCATACCAGTTCCGATTAATGGAGCTTGAGGTCGAAGAAGCGGTACTGCCTGACACTGCATGTGTGATCCCATCAAAGCCCGGTTCGCATCGTCGTGTGCTAAGAATGGAATTAAAGAAGCAGAAGCACCAACGATCTGTTGTGGAGTAATATCGATTAAATTAATTAGATTTGCATCTCCTTCAAAGAAACTACCTCTGTATCGAAGAGGGACCCTGCTTTGGGTAATTACGCCGTTCTTGTCTGTTTCTACTGTTGCTTCAGTAATATACATCTCTTCTTCATCATCCGCTGATAAATAAACTAGCTCATTAGTCACTTTAAGCTTGCCGTTTTCTTTGACTACTTTCCGATAAGGAGTCTCTAAAAAGCCATACTCATTGATACGAGCAAAGAGGGCCAAGTAAGTCACTAAACCAATGTTTTGTCCTTCAGGAGACCTGACAGGGTCAATTCGGCCGTATTGGCTATGATGGACGTCACGGATAGAAAAAGAGGCCCTGTCTCTGGCAATACCACCAGTACCCATAACTGTCAGCCTCCTTAAATGATCCACTTCTGCCAAGGGATTAATTTGGTCAAGAATTTGGGATAGCTGAGATGACCTGAAGAACTCATTTACTGCAGCTATCACCACCCTGGCATTAACCAAAGATGCAGCAGAGATCTCTTGGTCAGCAGATAATAAAGACATTCTCTCCTTAATAGCCCGCTCCAGTCGAAGCAAACCTACCCGGAAAGCGTTTTGGGCAACTAACTCTCCTACTGATCGGACCCGCCTGTTTGCTAAATGATCAATTTCATCAATCCGGCCATTTCCATTTGCTAAATTAATTAAGTATCGAAGTGTTGCAATAATATCTTCTTTGGTAAGTACCCAGTTTTCTGGAGTGTTTGGAATATCGAGTCCCAGCTTTTTATTAATTTTAAACCTTCCAACCCGGGTTAAATCATATCTTCGTGGATTAAAGAACATATTTTCAATTAAAGATTTAGCAGTATCTAAAACAACTGGATCTCCTGGCCGCATCTTTCTAAAAATCTCAAGTAAGGCTTCATTTTGATTAGTAGTTAAATCTTTATTTAATGTAGCAGCCAAGTATCTATGGTCCTCATTTTTGTCTACTTCAGCAAAGATCTCTTGCATCTGTTCTGTAGTAAAACCTAAAGCTCGAAGGAGGGTAGTGGCCACAAATTTTCTGCGTCTGTCAATTTTGACAGTAATTACATCAGATCTAGAGATAGAAAATTCAAGCCAAGACCCGTGAGAAGGCCTAATCTCTGCACCATAAAGTCTTCGACCGGAGATTGGGTCTTCAGTTGCGGAGAAGAAAATTCCGGGAGACCGAACGATTTGGTTGATAATAACCCTCTTAATTCCATTAATAACAAAGGTTCCCTTTTCAGTCATTTGCGGGATATCACCCATGAAAGCTTCTTGTTTAATGGTGTCACCAGTTTGAAGATTAGTTAAAGTGACTTTAACCCGAAGCGGAGCATCATATGAAATACCTTTTTGAACACATTGTTCAGGAGTAAAACGGGGGCTGCCAAAGAAGTGTTCACCAAATTCTAATTTCCAATTTTTACCAGTAAAATCCGAAACAGGGGAGATCTCTTTTAAGTTTCGGGCAATTCCTTCATTAATGAACCAAGCATATGACTGCTTTTGAATGTCCACTAAATCTAGTGCTTTAGGTAGGTTTTTATTATTTCCCCAGTAATTTCTATCGTTAATTTTATCTAGTTTATCAGGCATAAACGGCACGACTCCTTAAAAATCGGGGCAGATTTTTATCCTGAGCAACGTCGAAGGACGTCTAGCTCAGGGTAAATACAACGAAAACAAGCGTACATACTCCAGGTACGCTTGTTTAAGCTTCAAACACTATTCAGTTGAAGCTAATTTACCACACTCTAACAAGCTCGTCAATCCCCAAATTCCTACACAAACTATGAGATAGTATCAGAAATTGCTTGCTTTGTCAACGTGAAGCTACTCTACAAACACTATTTATTACTAGAGGTTTTCTTTTACCTAAACTCACTCCCCTTTTAAACAACTCATCTACCTGTTCAAAAACTGGCAAATTAGTACCTGATTTCTGCAACTCCTGCTTAGCCAGTTCCAAATCTTTGTACATATTACTCATAGAAGATAGGGTAGGATAATTCATGTTTACCAGGCTGTCCATTTTTAATTTCATAAATGGGGAAGTGGCAGGGAGGTAATTACAGATCCTGGTTTTAGAGTTTTTGCTAAACCTTCTCAGACTCTTCTCCTACCCCGGCAGGGGAGAGGGCAACTTTTGCACCGGGTAAAGCCTTAAACTCCTCTGCCCTACTTGGTGTCCGGTTATAGACTGTCAGAGGAAAACCCTTTTTGTGGATATTTAAAGCCATCGGCCTCCCCATCAACCCAAGGCCGACAAATCCTACTTTCATTTGTCACACTCCTCTATTGCCTGTTTTAAAAAGTCTGCTGTTTCCATTTTTAGGAACTCATCCTTGCTTATCCATTTGTAGTCAGTATGTTCATGACTTAAAGCAACCTCAGTAGAGGTTGCTTGGGCTGTGTAGTTGATAAAAATACAATAAATCTCCCCTCTCATGTCAGTTTTAACTTGAAGAGGTTTTAAATTTACAACTTCTAAACCAGCCTCTTCTTTAATCTCTCGACGAAGTGACTCTTCATGATATTCTCCAAACAACACATTTCCTCCGGGAAAATCCCAATCATTAGGCCTGGAAAAAGAATCAGGAGAGCGCTTGAGAATCAGAAATTTATTTTCTGTTGGATGAAACACAATACATTTTTGTAAAAACTTTATATCATCAGAGAACATGTAGTTGTGTTTCGAAGTCTCTTGAGGCTTTGGCATATTTACTCATCCAAAAACTTAAATCTGGGCGTTACTTTTCCATCTCTTTCAACTGTTTCTAAAAACATCTCTTTTGGCCGGATCCAAAGCTTCCCTTCAGGGTTATCATAGAGCGCCTCATACACCACAAACTCCTCTAAAGTCTCACTGTGCTTGGCCACCCCCAACACCCTATACCTCATCCCCTTAAAATGCTCGTAGATCCCTGGTTTAACGTTTGGCATAATTAGTGGCCACTAGTATCCCAGTGTTTGCTTAGAATAGGAAACCTCTCTAGTTTTTTCCTGAATAGTTCTCTCAATTCTTCAAGATCTTCCTCTGTCTTGGCCTCAAACCTAAGCACTAGAGTTGGAGTATTAGAAGATGCCCTAACAAGTCCCCAACCTTTCTCGGTATAAACCCTTGCTCCATTAATATCAATAACTTTATAACCTTCACTTTTAAACTCTTCTGTAAGTTCCTCAACGATATTGTATTTATCTTCGTCAGTTGCTTGAACTTGAATTGTAGGAGTTGAAACGTAATAAGGGGTTTCTCTAATTATTTCCGAGAGTGGTTTATTGTGTGTAGATAAGTATTCAAGTAGCTTTAATCCAGCGAAGGTAGCATCATCAAATCCATAATAACCATGAGCAAAGAAAATATGACCACTCATTTCTCCTGCTAAAGCTGCTTGCTCAGAAGCAAGTTTTGCCTTTATATGGGAATGTCCTGTCTTCCACATGACCGGTTCTCCTCCACTATTTTTAATATCCTCCGGAAGAGCTTCAGAAACCTTAACATCAAAAACGATTTTTGCTCCTGGCTTTTGCGAAAGAATGAGTCGAGATAGAAGAATGATATATCGGTCTGGCCAAACTATTTCACCCTTCTCGTCAACAAGCCCTAGTCTGTCACCGTCTCCATCAAAAGCTAAACCTAAATCACAACTATTTTCTACAGTTTCCTTACCAGTATCTTCCATCATTGCTGTTCCATCAGGGTTTGGTGTGTAATTTGGATAAGTAGGATCAATATTAGTAAAATGTTCTACAACGTCACATCCTGCTTTCTTGAATAGTTCAGGTGCAACTATACCAGCAGTACCATTTCCAGTGTTGATTAGTATTTTAAACTCCTTAGTAATCTTAGTCTTGGAAACAAGGTCTTGAATATAGGCATTTTTAATTTCTTCTTTGCGTACAGTTCCTGCACCTTCTGTAAAATTCTCATCGCAAATAATTTGATATACTTCTTGGAGCTCTTCAGTAAGCAAGGTATAAGAGAGATCACAACCAAGTTTTACCCCATTCCATCCTACGGGATTATGGCTTGCAGTTACCATCACAAGTCCCTTAACATTAAGGTGATATTGAGCCCAGTAAGCCATTGGCGTTGTTACAGTGCCAACATCAATAACATTAACCCCACATTCTGTAAGACCTTTTACCACAGCTTTGTGAAAGCTTTCAGAAGTACCTCGAGCATCGTGTCCAACAACAGCCTCTTCTATGTTACGCTGTTTAAGAAACGCTCCGAACCCTCGTCCTATATAGTACATCGCTTCATCGTTAAGCTCATCTTCTGACTCGCGACCTCGCAAGTCATACTCTCGAAACATTGTTTTTTTAAGTATTGGCATCGTTTATATAAAAAACTTAAGTGAATAACTCGACTTTTGCATAGTACAACAAATCATTGAAAAATTCAAAGCAAAATTGGTAAAATTGCTTCCATGGCTGAGACAAAGAAAAATCAATTTTTACTAGAAGAACTTTATAACCATTTATCTAAAAGCAAACAGCAAGAAGGTTTGTCCGGTGACCCTATAGAAACTACACGAGCCATGCTTCATTTTTGTGCCAGTCCCGATCAAATTCCAAATCAAGAAATTAATAGACTTGCATCCGTCATGGATCTAATGACTACTCCTGGAAGCAATCAAATAGATATTCGTGTTGCAACAGAAAGTGAAACTAGAGACCAACCTTTTAAGGCAATAGGTGTAAGTATCCCAACAGATCCATATTTTGAGGTTGAACCGCTTTTACCTCACCGTTTACAAGTTGATCCTCTGCCACCTTTTTTAAGTTTAATAGGAGAAGCTTCAGCCTTACGAGATAAGCTTTCTGGTAACTCTCTTAAGGATATCATCAGAAGATCTCAAGCCTTTCAATCTGAAATGTTACACGAAATCGACTGCTTAGCACGCAGATTAAAAACCCCTTTGGAAGGAAGTCTACCGAATTTTAGTCGTTACCAAAGCGGACTCGCTTCATTAGGGTTGGATTTTAGGGAGTATACAAAACGTCTGCTGATAAATTAATCATCTTTTTGTCTTCTAACTGCTTAATATACTCAACTCTTTTCTCAGATTTACAAGCTCGGCAAAATGATTTTTCGCAAAAACTCAAATCCTTACTCTCTAATATCTTTTGAACTTTTGACTTTAGCCTCTCAGATATAGAGTCAAGCTCAGTTAAATCAAAATCCTCCCACAATGAATCGTCTGTGGGCTGACTCCATTGACGGACCACAAACCGCGCTTTTGAGTAGCCTTTATCCTGCAACTTTTTGGCTGAGAGTAGAATATACATCTTAGGCATCAAATCCATATCTAATCTGCTTACCCCTCTTTCAGGGTTTTCATGATATTTATAATCCACCACCTCAGGGACCCCATCATCTCCTAACTCAAATGTATCTGGTCCACCCCAAAACTTAAGTTTGCCATCCTCACAATCTATCACATACTCACAAAATCCAACTTCTCCTAAAGATTTTTTAATTTTTCCATCCAAGGCTTCATAGTATTTTTTAAATACCTCGTTTGCTTTTTGAACTATTTCGTCATTGATAAAATCCATGTGTTTATAGTAGAAAGACCTGCTTCCTTTTTCAGAAACGTTATATTTCATCTTGGCTAAGGCGCCGTTTATGATATTCGGTAAATAATCAACCCCAAAGCTTAGGGCATTGGAAGTTAAAAAAAGTTTGATCGATTCGTCAAGCAGTGTACCAAGCGCCATGCTAGGGGATGAATCGTCAATTTCAGCTTTTCTTTCTAAGTTGTGGCGGACAAAGAAGCGGAAAGGGCAAGATTCAAAATCATGGATATCTGTTAAGGAGAAGCAGCGAATCTTTGGAATACCGTCTCCCCATGGCATTCTTTAAACATAGCTGATTTAAGCCAAACAGGCAATATTTCGGGAAAAGTTAGGGTTTTTATCTATACCTTGCCACATTTGAATTATGCTCATCTAAAGTTTTAGCAAAATAGGTATTCCCCTTTGAGTCATGGTAGTAATAAAGATAGGGGATAGAGGGGTCTGCATTGGCAACTGCTTTTAGAGAAGAAAGCGAAGGATTACAAATAGGAGATGGGGGTAAACCGAGAGTAAGATAAGTATTAAAGGGAGATTTAACATCGCTATAATCATCTCTAGTTATTGCAAGCCAAAACTTCTCTATCGTTTTTCCTCTTTGCAGATCTGCACTATCCTTGGCGAATCTCACTGTTGCATCAATATCTAATTTCATCCCCATTTTTAATCTCTTTAAAATAATGCTCGCAACTTTGGTGCGAACCTCATCGGAGCGAGCCTCCCTCTCTACTAAAGACGCTAAGATCACACTTTCTTCTGGAGTTAAACCTTTTGCTTCAATCTTTTGCTGCAGATCTTCTGTGTAACGAGCCTTAAAAGTGTTGCGAAGAAGAGTAACAATAGTTTCAGGAGTTGCCTCTGGATTAATTAAATAAGTATCCGGGAAAAGATAACCTTCGAAAGGCTTGGCTACTTTCACAAACTGGTCATAATCGATTCCAAGATCTGAATTTAAACGCCTTGCCATCTCTTCCACACGCCATCCTTCAATGAGTGTCACCCATCTCTCGTTTGGTCCCTGATTCAGGCCTTCCATCACTTCACTTAGATTCATAGAAGGGGATAGTTTATATTCTCCGGGCTCTACTTTATAACTTTTCTTTTTTCGAACCTTAAGTTTAAAAGCTAAAGCAGATTTAATTAATCCCTCTTTTTCTAATCTGCTGGCAATACTTGATGTCCCCTCACCCTTGTTAACAATAAAACGCTGTTCCTCCCCTTTTGGATCGGCTGGCAACTGCAAAGAGTTCCAGTAGGAAAATCCAACCATTAAACCTAAAAAGAAAACTGTGATAAGTAAAATAATCCAATTCCTAATTAAATGCTTGCTGTGCATGCGCTACTTAAGACTATCTAAATAATTTTGCAAAATCAACATTGCCGAATAATCATCCTCTTCTTTTTTAGAGATATCTAGACTTTTAAGCAGGGAACTTGCATTTTCTGTTGTTAGCGTTTCATCAACCTCAATAACCTTTTTATCTTGTTCTAAGTTTCTTAACTGCTTAATAAAGTTTCGTGTAATACTTTTAGACTCTCCACTTTCCGGCATTCCCACAACAATTACATCAATATTTTTAACTTTAATAACTTGTTGAACTTTATTTAAAGCATCTTTCAAAGAATTGATTTGTAGAACTTTAAAAGGAGAAGCTAATATTCCTTCTGACAAGCTTAAACCAATTTTTCTCTTACCGTAGTCAATACCTAAATACCGCATCTTTAAGTACCCTTTAATCTAGCTAATACTATCAAACGTTTGGTATTAAATCCAGGCGGTACACAAGTCATTAAGCTTAAGAAACGACCCTGCTTGTCTGGCGGATCAATTACCCAAACTTCTTTTGGATCAACTATCCTTAAACCTTCAACAATATATTCATATCTTTGGCCGCCTACTTGTAGAAAAATGCTATCTTCTTTTTTCATTTTTGGTAAATTCGCAAAGCTTAACATATTTTTAGTGTTTTTAATTTGAGGTAAAGAAGAGTGTCCAGTAACAAATACATTCCCTACTTCTCCAGGAAGGGCTGTCCCCGGCAGATGAGCTAAGTTTTCTGAAAAATCATTTGTGTTTACCACTACTTTAGTATTTAAAACCTTAATACTGGGAATAGAGATTAAGAAATGATCATAAGCGGTCGCTGAAGAAGTAGCTTCAACCACAAAAGAGGGAAAGTTGCCTACATTCTGTATTGAAACACCCAAAACTTTAGAATCTGACTCTAATACATTTGCGGAAGGACTGACTAAGAGTGAATTCTGATCAAAAGTCTTTCTCTCCCAAGCTTTATAAGAGAGATAGGGCATCGCAACCTGCATTGCCACAAAAATACCAATGCCTAAAAGAGTTAGAAAAAAGATCTTTTTAATCACTAAATCATTTTAGCAGATTACTTTGTAACCACTTCTATGGAGATATTTTTGGACAAGATTGGCAATCTCTGAAGGGAAGCAGGTAAGGTTGAGGAGGTTCGAACCTCTGACCCGATAACGCTTTCATATTGGCGGACAATCTCTGCAACTTCGGACGGAGTTTTACCTTTAATCTGCATTTTTATCTTCTCAATATCCAGTTTTGGCATAAGCTTTGCCCTAAACTTAGCCTGGAAAACTAATTTATTATCTTTCTCCAGTTTCATTACATCTGACTGGGTCTCAGTATCTGCCAAATTAAGAGCAAAGTTTTCCGGTACATTCGTTTGTACAAGTTTAGAAACAATTGTCCTTAAATCATTTTCCGAGTAAGCCGTACCTTTGTACCTGGCATTTAAAGTTAGGGAAAACTCTGGAGCTTGATCGTTTACAGATTTAGAGTAAGAAGTTTTAGTAATTGTTTCATTTAAAGCTTCTTCCAAAATTTTGGCATCGCCTTGAAGTTTTCCTTGAATTTCTTCTTTAGCTTTTTTCTTAAGTTGCGAAGACAGTGCTGCAAGTAACTTCTTTTGGTCATCTGAGGTAACCACTGTTACGTCTTTACTAGTTCCGCCAGATATATCAGAATCTACCCGGGCGGAATAATTACTGGAAGATTCCCCCTTAATGCTTAACTCTTTGCCTGCAGATAAATTACCCTCTGGACCAATCTTGGTGCTAGTCACCGAAACTGTTGTCTTACCAAACGAGATCCCATCAGCCACAGCTGATTGAGAAGCGACTGTCACTCCGTTATCTAAGGTATAATTAATACCATCCGAACCGTTCAAAACAGTGCCTTGTGGGAAATTTTTTGAAGCGTTTGTTTTATTTAAAATAACAACTTTACCTTTAGCCGGATCACCAATCTGTTTTTTTCCTGTTGCTTGAGATTTTTCTGTACCACTTACCTCAACCTCAATTAGCTGTCCTGGGATCTTTTTGTTTTCTTCATCTACGCTGGTGAGTGAAGGGTCTGCAACCACTTGAGCAGCATTTTCTAAAACTTTTGGATCAACATAAATAGAAACTGTAGCTTTAGGCAAAACCACATAACCTGCCAGAGAAACCACCACCACAATAATCAAACCTAGAAAGATTTTATTAAAATGGCCAAGGTTGAATTTAGGTAGTTTTAATGAAAATTTTCTAGATTGAGGAGGGAGAGGCCGATTTGTGGGGAATCCAACAGGTAAGGTTGAATAATCACTGTCAATTTCTATCGGATCAATATTATTTATGCGTTTGTCTCTTTCCACTTCCTCAATATCACCTTCCACGAATCCACTTTCATTCATCGGTTGATCAGATTGTTCGGTCTCAAGATGTTCCTTTGCTGGACTTAGTGTACTTTCTAAAGCAGCCTCAAACTTTTGAGTTTGTAAAGGTTGTGGATGATAGGAAATATCAGGCTCCAATTCTGAAGCTCCAGCTAAAGAAATAGCCTTAGTCTCAACAGAATCTTCTAGAACTTCTATTTTGGGTAGGTGAAGAAAAGGTAAGCTATTCATCCAAGAGAAAGATTGCAACTCATCCTTAAACTTCTCTAGTTGTTCCTTTTCTAAAACATTTGAGCTGTAAATTAAAAACTTAGAAGGTAAAACTTCAATATCATTTATACCAAGCAGGGCTTTTTCTGTATCTTGGGGTAAATCCCCTGATCTTTTTAGAACCTTACTACCTACAATTTTTCCAGCTTTAACCACTGTCACAACTAAAGGTTCGGAAACATTTAAAAGTATGGCTGTTAAAGGCACTCCTGTCACTTTTTGCATCAAATGAGCAATAGCATAAGAAGTAGAAACATAAGCCATAGGGGAAAGGTCTAACTCTTTAACCAAGTCTCGTAAAAGCTTTAAGTGCTCATCTTTTAAGTTGTCATCCTGTAACCAGGAATCAGGTACACCAAATAGAACTTTTGTTGGTTCGTGTTCAAAGTCCCCCAAGACTTCATCTAAAACAGCGTTGGCAGAGTCTTTAAGGGTTTCGTCTGTATACTCTGTTTCAACAGCACGGATTACATGAAGTCTTTTATGTTCAATTCCCCAAAGACAACCAGTAACAGTATTAAAACCAATATTGAGTCCAAAAAAGTATTCTGTTAAATCTTCCTTTTTTCCAAAAGGCAAACTTTTAGGCAGGTTGTCTAGTAAACTCATGGCAGAATCAGTAGAGAAACTTCTACTTCTAATTTCAATATTAACACAATATGCGAACTTTGCACAAAATGATATATAATCCGATCATATGGATTCGAAAACTATCCGGGAAAAGTATTTACAATTTTTTGAAAGTAGGGGACACAAACGAATTGCCCCTGCCCCTTTAGTTTTAGAAAATGACCTTACTACCCTTTTTGTCTCCGCAGGAATGCAACCGCTTGTGTCTTTTTTAAAAGGAAAACCGCATCCTTTAGGCAAAAGGCTAGTTGATGTTCAACCCGGTATTCGAACAGGAGATATTGAAGAAACCGGAGATAACCGCCATTTAACATTTTTTGAGATGCTTGGGAACTGGTCTCTTGGAGATTACTTTAAGAATGATCAATTATCTTGGCTTTGGGAATTTTTAACCAAAGAACTTGTGCTGCCAAAAGAAAAATTACATGTTTCTGTATTCGAAGGCACAGATAATGTTCTTAAAGACAACGTTTCTTTGCAAATCTGGAAGAGTTTAGGAGTAGATGATACACATATCCATTTTTACGGTCCAAAGAAAAACTGGTGGTCAAGATCCGGAACTCCGGAACAAATGATTCCTGGAGATATCGGAGGCCCAGATTCTGAAGTTTTTTATGATTTTGGAGATGATCTTAAACTCCATGAAAACTCGCTTTTTAAAGATGAAAAATGTAATCTTTCAATATTAAATATTTACTCCGAAATAGTTAGAGATTAAATTATCAACTTGGCTTTTCTGCTCCCCTTCGATATATTCATCATTAGGATGAGTTTTGAGAATTTCACCCAATCGTA
>CAZLKE010000012.1:21504-23740 GCA_964560075.1 uncultured Gammaproteobacteria bacterium
TTTTAAAGATGAAAAATGTAATCCGAATTGTGATTGCGGTCGGTTTATGGAAATCGGTAACTCTGTTTTTATTCAGTATCAAAAAACGGAAGACGGAACGCTTCAGGAGTTGTCTCAAAAAAATGTTGATTTTGGCGGGGGATTGGAGCGTTTAACAGCGGCAAGTAATAATATTCCGGACATCTTTGAAACTGACTTATTTAAAGAAATAATCCAAACTATAGAAGAAATTTCCGGAAAAAAGTTTAGCCAAGCAGAAAATCAAATTTCAATTAGAGTAATTGCAGATCATATACGAGCCTCAACTTTCTTGATTGTCAATGGAGTTATGCCTTCAAATAAATTGCATGGATATGTCTTAAGAAGGTTGATCAGGCGGGCTGCAGTTAAAATGTACCATCTTGGTACGGATTTAAGTTCACTTGCTCGTTTAAGTGAAATATCCAAAAATGTTGTTGCTAGTGAGGTTATAAAAACAGAAATTCAAAAATTTGGCGCATCTTTGGATAAAGGGCTTAAAGAAATTCAAAAAATAAAACAAATTGATGGAAAAATTGCTTTTGACCTTTACCAGACCTACGGATTCCCACTAGAGATAACAGAAGAAATATTAACCCAAAAAGGCCAAAAGATTAACCACCAGCAGTTTATTTCCGAATTTGAAAAGCACAAGGAATTATCCAGAACAGCCTCTGCCGGAATGTTTAAAGGCGGGCTTGTTTCTTCCGGCGAACAAGAGACCAAATATCATACTGCCACTCACCTGCTTCACCAGGCGTTGCGCAGTATTCTTGGTGACCATGTGATCCAAAGAGGGTCCAACATTACAGCGGAAAGGCTCAGGTTTGATTTTTCCCATAATCAAAAACTATCAGAAGTAGAGATTAAAAAAGTGGAGGATCTAGTCAATGAAAAGATTAAAGAAGACTTAAAAGTCTGGTTTAAAGAAATGCCGCTAGAGGAAGCTAAAAAGACAGACGCAATAGGAGCATTCGGAGAGAAATATGGAGACATTGTAAAAGTGTATTTTATAGGAGACACGGACGTCATTGCGATCCGCCAGCTGGCGGAGAAGCAATCCCCTAAAGAAGATCGCCACGCTAACGCTCGCGATGACGAAGATATCTTCTCCAAAGAGATCTGTGGGGGACCTCATGTTGAACACACAGGAATTTTAGGAAACTTTGAAATCACTAAAGAAGAATCCACAGGGGCTGGAATCCGCCGAATTTACGCCACTTTAGAATAATGAACATTAACATCCTGTCACCAGAAAATTTCAATTGTGTTACAGAATTAATTTATAAACTCCAAATGGATCATTTGAAAAAGTATGGAAAATATTATGCTCTAAAAGATGATGTACAAGACAGAATTAATCGAATCTTAGGTAAGTTAATGCGTAGTAGAACTACAAGAATCTTTGTCGCGATTGAAAATCAGAAATGTGTTGGATATATACTTTTAAAAATAGAAAAGACAATCCCTATTTATCTAGTAGAAAAGTATGGATATATTAGTGGTCTTTATGTAAAAGAAGAATTTAGAAATAAAGACATAGCAACACATCTTTTAAAACAAGCAGAGAAATGGTTTAAGCAAAAAAATGTTCCTTATGCAGAATTAAAAGTAGCTCAAGAAAACAGTGCCCAAGAGTTTTGGAACAAAGCCGGCTATGCACCAAAACAAACAATTCGAGTTAAATATTTCTAATTCATACTTGTAATAAAAACTCATCTAAAATATACTCCAAGCATGCTTGAGCGCAAACTTTCAAAATACCAACTAGCTCAACAAAGAGCCGGTAATCTAGTTAAGATAGAAGGTTACTATGGAAGACGGATGTTTAATAAAGAAAAAGAAGGTGAGATCGTCGACATAGATTGCTTAGTAGATGAACATTCTAAATTAAATCAAATAGCAAATAATAGAATATGGCTAGTAAAAAAGTTTGCTGGCATAAGGATATCTTTGAGAGAGGCTTTAAATAAAGAAGAAAATCTTAAATTAAGAAGAGTAAAAAGTAGAATGAAATACTGGGAAGATCTGGGATATTTAGAGTGGATGTAAATAATCAATAAAATCTACTCAGGAGGTAGGAATTCCTCGCCGGCGCTCTCTGGGGTTGATGCTGCATACTCAGAGGGCTTAAGCCAGTATACAAAGGTGCAACCTGTAGCTCGTCTGGCTTCCCTATCCCATCCTGCAGTAGAACATTTCTTCATCTTCTTTCCAC
>CAZLKE010000013.1:0-3106 GCA_964560075.1 uncultured Gammaproteobacteria bacterium
TTTCAGCCTATTGCTTTCATTATAGAGTTCACGAACCCAGCGAGCTTCATTAGTATCTGTCTTCCCATATTTAGCGTTTAGTAATTGAATATAACCGCATATTGTGGTTAGTGGAGTTCTTAGTTCGTGAGCGGCCATTGACATAAATATATCTCGCATTTCTAAAGCCTCTTTAGCCTCAGCATATAGTTGTGCTTTTTTTATCGCAAGAGTTGCTAACGAACCAAAAATTTTTAGAATACCAAGTTCCTTTTCACTAAAGTGATGATCTTTTAAAGAAACAATAGATAAAACCCCAATAGAACTGTTTTTATAAGAAAGAGGTATTAAAATGTCCGACCTGAACGGAAGATTTTGTGCTTCAGGATGCACTTCTTCTACTTGTTCTGGAGTAAGAATTAACGGTTGGCGGGTTTTAAAAACTGTGTAAGTAAACCCTGTTTTACGCGGTTTAAGTTTAAAAAATTCTAGATCTGAAGAATAAGCTCTTCTTAATTCATCTTTCTGCATTAGTAAGATAGTTCCATATTCAGCACCTACTAATTTCATAGCCTCATCCACTATTGTGGCATAAGTCTCTCCAGGTTCTAATGGAACCAAAAATTTCAATGTAGATTTATGAATCTTTTCTAAAATATTTTCCATCTCCGCGTGTAATTATACCTATAAATATTAACATGTAAAGCAAACCGATCTTCTTTCTTTAATTTTTACTAAAGGCACCAATCAAAGACGATTGGTGCCTACTGGCTATTGAATCACATAAGTATTCCTCCAATACATCTTCTGGCCTCATCCCAAATCTAATTTCACCATTTAGCGTACGTCTTAATAACGAATTCGGTAGGTTAAAACGTCTCCTAGATCTTGCAACTTTTTCCGGTAGAGGAATAAATACTCTTGCATTATTTTTATATGCATAATATTCGGCAATCTCGAGTGCATCCTCCATTATTCCCCATGGCATTTCCCCATCTATTATTTCTAAAAAATTCAATAATAATAATTTTACTCCAGCAGAATTTATATGTAACTCCGGCCATG
The DNA here is from genome assembly GCA_964560075.1 of uncultured Gammaproteobacteria bacterium. Lineage (GTDB taxonomy): Bacteria > Patescibacteriota > Microgenomatia > Daviesbacterales > UBA10151 > HO2-FULL-47-45. The sequence continues at coordinate 1,045 of CAZLKE010000013.1, forward strand.
CATCTTTTGGAATTCGAGTTGGAGTTAAGCAAATCGAAACGTCATTGGCTAAAGCATCCATAACCTCTTCTTTTTCAAACTTATTTATCAGAGGATTTGCAACATGTTCTGGAGATCCTGTAACAGCAGTAACTTCCCCACCTGCCACTCCTACACTCTTTAACATCTTTCTAACGCCTTCGGGCATATAATAACTATTAACAAAGTCTAGTTTGTCAACCCATTTTTCCTTTTTTCTACTTATCCTTTCTCTAAAAGATTGTGGGGGTAGTGGCTCTTCAGTTTTTACTTTAATTGGTAACAGACCTTGATGATTAAAAGGTTTAGTATAGGAAAGCAGCTCCTCTGGGCCACCATTTATTGTTAGGAAATCGATATAATCCAATTCTATATCAGTTAAGGATCTGCCAATATAATGTGCAGGCATTATGCCTATTATTCGTTGTAAAAGGCAACCATGAATATCGCTTATAAATCTATTACGCTCTGGTCTAAACAACCCAGGATACGAATTATCACCCTTATGTTCTATGATTTCAGTCATACAAATCGACCTGTTCTGGGCGGGAAAAAAAGAGATTAAAACTATTATTCAAAAACTCGGTAAGTAATAATTAAAAGTGAGGTAAGTCTTATGTAATAATTATTCTCTACAATTGATCTTCTTTTTTAGCTTTGTTAATATTTCTCCCACCAAGTTATGCTGCCAAAGAGATTATCTTTTTTAGATATTGAGACAACAGGAACTAGGTTGACCTATGATCGAATAATTGAGGTGGGAATCATAACCATAGAACTTAATCAAAATAACCAATACGAAATAATAAAAACTTTTAACTCCTTAGTAAACCCAAATTCCTGCATCCCTTCTGATATCACTAATATTACAGGAATAACCACTGAAGATGTTTCAAACGCTCCCAGTTTTAGGGAAGTATCTGTTGATATTCTAGATTGCCTTGATGCCTCAATACTCGTTGCCCATAATGTTCGGTTTGATTATGGATTTTTAAAACACGAATTTTCGCGTCTTGAAAAAACATTTTCAATGAAACATTTTTGCACAGTTAAACTTTCCAGAAAATTATTTCCCCGACACCCCCATCATAATCTTGATGCCTTAATAGAAAGATTCAATATTAGCTGCCAAAGAAGACATCGGGCATTTGATGATGCAAATGTATTATTTTCTTTTTTCCAATATATACATAAAAATGTTAATCAGGAAGAACTTGTCAACGCAATAAATTCTGCATTAAAAAAGCCATCTACTCCAATAAAACTTTCAGAAGAGATACTAAACAAATTACCGGAAAGTCCGGGTGTTTATATTTTTTACGGACTAAGCGACATTCCATTGTATATTGGCAAAAGTATTAACATAAAAGAGCGGGTTCTCTCCCACTTTGCAGGCGATTACCTCTCTTTTACAGAAATGAAAATAGCACAACAAGTAGAGTCAATCGAGATTATTCAAACATCAGGAGAATTAGGTGCTTTATTTACCGAAAGCACATTAATCAAAAAACTAAAACCTTTGTATAACCGCAAATTAAGAAGGTCTCAAAAACTTGTTGTTTTAAAAGAAACATTCACGCAACAAGGATTTAAAACAGTCATGGTTGAGGAAGTAGAAAAAATCTCTGCTGAGGATTTAGATAAGATTTTAGGGATTTTTAAAACAAAAAAACAAACAAAAGATTTTCTTTATGAAGCTTGCGAAAAATATTTATTATGTCCGAAAATACTCGGATTAGAAAACTTCACTGACAGTTGTTTTAAACTTAGGCTTGGAAAATGTAAAGGAGCTTGCATAGAAAAAGAAAAAGCTGTTTTATATAATCTTCGATTTACTCTAGCTTTTATGGAAAGAAAAATTAGATCATGGCCATTTAACGGAGCAATATTATATGAGGAAAACAATCCTACCACAGGAGAAAAGGAATATTTTTTAATAGATAAGTGGTGCTATTTAGGAAGCATAAAATCAAAAGATTTGGATGAGTGTAATAGTAAGTACGAATATATTTTTGACTTGGATACATACAAAATTCTTACATCT
>CAZLKE010000013.1:3116-7203 GCA_964560075.1 uncultured Gammaproteobacteria bacterium
TACATCTTTTCTTAGTCGCACCAAAAATCAAAATAAGATTAAATATTACCTACCTGAAAAAACTTAGAGGGCACCAACAGTAACTGGGCCATGAGACTCTAATATCGTTTCAACTCGATCTTCTTGACTTTCAGAAACAGGCACAGCTATTACCACTTCTTCCCTTTCTTGGGTCATCTCTATTATTTGGTTCTCCGGAAAAATCGTCGCTAAAACACCTGAAATTATCATTGAAATAATTCCTGTGGACAATCCCCAACTTAGGATTAGTAATTGAACTAAACTTAAATTATTAAATAAATCTATCCCAAATAAAAAACTTCTAAAACTTGCAAACACCGAGGTTACACCATCAAAAAAACCAATTAGACCCCCGAATAAAAACCCTAAAACAAGTCCACTTAATGAAACTTTTGCTATTCTTTTAATAACTGAAAAATTATTGCTGTATTTTAACTTTTGTTTTCCAATCGGCAGATATTTTGTAAAGAAACCATTTTGCATTAGTTCAGAATAAACTTGTCTTGCTTCAGACTTACTATCATAGACAGCAAAAATCGTTTTAACCATAGCAAGATAATAATGAAAAAAAGTTAAAAATCTATAATCTTAGTGTAAGAAGTTCACAAGCTTAATGCTGCTTCTACTGCTGTTTGGAGATCACTAAAGCTTGTTAAAGTTGCTTTCTTTCCATTTACATAAAACGTTGGTGTGGAGTTAACACCTAAACTATTCCCCTCATTAATGTCTGCTTGAATTTTTTCTGAATATTGGTTAGCAGATAATACTTTTTTGATTTTTTCTTCATCAAGATTTAGCTCTTTTGCAATTATTAGATAAAAATCTGTTGGATCAGAGAGATTACTCCACTCATTTTGGGTTTCAAATAACTTATCATGTGCTTCCCAAAACTTCCCTTGTTCTCCTGCTGCTTCAGCAAACGCTGCAGCTATCTTTCCGTTTAAATGTTGCGGCAGAGGAAAATGCCTATATATAAACTGAACGTTATCCCCATTACTGCTAATAACATTTTTTATAGCAGGTTCTGCTGCCTTACATGCGGGACATTCAAAATCGGAAAATTCAACAACTTTTACTTTGGCACTATCGCTTCCTATTTTGTATCCTTTTGAATAATCTATTTGGTAAACAGTTCCATCACTTGTTACTTGGGCATTAGGATTATTTTTGCTCAAAAAAAATACTCCACCAAGAAGAAGTGCTGCTATTGCTATTAAAAACCCACTTAGTACTTTAGTTTCTGTTTTCATTTTTTATCACTCCAAAAGATAATACAAGTATTATCGTTGCAATAATAGCCGATATTATACACCAAAAACAATAAGCATTGATAATAAAAGCTTCAAGATAAGTTAGGTAAATGCTAAAAAGAAAACCGGATAAAGCAAATAGAAAAAAACCCTTCTTTAAGAAATTGTTAAAAGGTCTCTCAACAAGCAGTATTGCTGCTGCAGCCACTCCTAAATAATAAATTACTCCAAGATAGGGAACTGAAATCCCAAGGAATTTACTAAAATTGCTGTTTCGAACAATATCACAACCCTGACCGCCAATTGGGCAATTGATGCTTGTTGGGAGGGAATATTCATACGCCAAATATCCACTGACAAAAAGGCCAATAATTGATAAAACAAAGATTAATCTCTTGATCACAAGTTAAGTATAACAAAAGATTACCCTCAAATCATTTTCGCTTTTACCACCAGTCTTGATTTATCCAGCCAGCCATCACAAGTAAACAAAGTTAGTGTATTTTCTTCATTTGTTTTTATTCTCTCTACCTCTATGGGTTTAACCACTTCTTTAGAAAAAACTTCAAAATTATATTCTTTGTTTTGGCTATCGTATACTACAATTCTATCCCATTTTTGTAGTTTATTTAAATGCAGGAATAATCCTTTTCTTTTATGTGCATATAAAACAGTATTAAAACCTTCCCCTAATTTTCCGCTGGTTGGAACATACATCACTTCAGTTTTAGATAATATCCATCCGTTATCTTTTATGCCTCCTTCGGTAATAGAGACGGTTAAATTTATTTTTGGAATAGCTATTTTTTGGGGCAAGCTGTATTCTTTTACTGCTTTCTCTTGTAGTTTCTGATAACCGGGATTTGAGGTTTCTACATTATTTGTAAACAAAATATTCCCTAACATAAAAAAAGAAAAACCAGCTAGTATTAATCTTTTAATATTAATATTTTGTTTTAGTAGAGTTTTGAATATTCAAAAACACCCCCAGTGCTAAAATGATCAAACCAAACATTTGAAAAATCATCCCAAATATTTGTATTGAAACACCAGTAGAAGCTAAAGTGCTAACTCCTAAAACCTGGCCCTTTTTTTGTTGAGAATTATTATTTGTACTACCGACTCCTCCTTGTTCACTAGTTGTAGGAGAAACTAATACACTTGGTTGGGGGCTGGAATTTGGTGATGGTGTAGAGTTTGATGAGGGGCTTGGAGAAATACTAAGATTAGAAACTATAGAAGGAGCTGGGGTTGGACTAGATAAAGATGAGGCAGGTGTCGGCGATGGGGAAGAGGAAGGATCTGGACATGGACCTTCTGTATCAAGACCTAATCTTACATGACTCATATGGCCGTTAATCTCTCCTTCATCTGAAGTGCAAACCGTGTGAGGATTGTTATCAACATTGTGGCAAAAACACACTTCACTCCCCTCACCTGCATTTACTCTAAAGAAATTTCCAAAAATAGTAATGATGATTCCTAAAATAATTAGAAAATTCCCTGCTTTTGCAAACTTTCCCATCTGATTAATGATAATTTCGTCCTATAAGAAGTTAGCAAAAGAAGTGTAATAGCTCAGTAAGCTCTTTTATTAGTTAGGTTCTCGATCTATTATCTGCTTCACAATATTAAAATGTCTAATTAACATCGAATGTTTGGGTTCTGGAAATTGATCAGGTTCAAACCAACCAAGTTGTAGCATTTTTTCTGGATCTCCGATAGCTACTTTTGAGGGATCAACAAGAGCTGCAAAAATTAAAGCTATCCAATGAGTAGGAAGATTTTCCCAATTACGCCTCCTAACGTTTGTTACACCTGCAAATTTTAAATCTAATACATCTGTACAATATTCTTCTTTAATTTCTCTTCGAACACCTTCATCGAATTCCTCCCCAAACTCTAAACTACCACCTCCACAATCCCAGGTGGCCTGTTCATCTTTACAACTTTCACTTCTTTGGTGGAGCAAGAAATTACCGTCCCCATCATGACAATAAAATACACATGTTACTCCAATATAATCCACACCTTTTTTCATTGCTTTTGTGTTAATTTATATCATAACTGATACTAAAATTCGAACCCTTTTTATGGACTTAAATTTGCTTTGGTTTGATAAGAAAAAGAAAGCTTAAACTCAGCAGGATTATGATTCCAGCAAAGGACAGTATTGAAATCACTCCTAGTCTATTACCTATAAACCCAAATAATAAAACAAGGCTCATATAAATTAATTCAAAAAATAAACTTTTTATTGACGATATAGTCGCTCTTTGTTCTGAAGAAATATTATGCTGCATCTGTGCTTCCAACTTGATGCTAGCTATTTGAAATAGATAAATAGCTACAAAAGCTAGAGGAAGGAATATTACCATTTTGGTTAAACCCAGAGTTAGGTAAAATAGTGCTCCTAAAACAATTAGTATGTAACCTAAATATTTAGATAAGGAAACCTTGAAAGCTCATCCTTTCAAGCTTCGCTTATTAACCCTTTTTAGCTCTTCGAGTCTGAATGATGAGGTTGCCAGACCTCAGAGTCAATGACCTCAAATTGCCAAAGAAAATGCAAAAAAAATTAAAGTTCTTTTAGCATTTTAAATTTCCAACTATTAATGCTTCCTTTTTAGTTTTTGTCCATTTCTTAAGTTGCCATTCTCTTCTCATAGCTTCAATTCTTGTTGGATATTCCTCAGAATAAACAAGTCCACAGGAACCAAAGTACTTAATATATTTTGCGGATTTGGTATTTTTATTCTGGTGCTCTTTAATTCTCTTTTCTAAATTATTTGTTTGGCCAATATATAGAGTATTGA
>CAZLKE010000013.1:7213-8121 GCA_964560075.1 uncultured Gammaproteobacteria bacterium
TTAGGATGTAAACGTGATATGTTTCCTTCGACTCCCTTTGGTCGCTCAGGACATTCGATCTAGTCATGATATTAATATATAATTAATATATAAAATGGTGAGCGTAGTCAAACCAGAGTCGAATGACAACATTGGCTGACTATGCAGGAACTTTTATGGGACCACGATAATCTAAATAATTTTTTTCAGTAGTATCTGCCTTTGCACTTGAACATTTCTAGAGTTTGTAGAGAGGTCAAGATCAATATTAACGCCAGACACGATACCTAGTCTTAATCGTATTGTGTAAACAATATTGTCTATTACTGTAACTCTAAAGGGCACGACATTGCTGTTTTCAAAAATACGTTTTGTTATGCTTTCAATTTCTTCACAGGTCAATTGTGTGTCAATATCTATATGAATATGCGGCAACCAATAAGGGAGCCATTTGTCGCTTGCGTCTGTAACCGGAAGAAGCTCTATTAGGGGATCCTTCCAATATTCAGTATTACCAATAAAGTACCACCTTGCTTGATCGTTTGAATTTTCCTCATACAAATGCCAGTTACTGCCAGACACGCTATTTGTTAGCGTTTGTCTTTCTTGTGTTTGAGAATCTGTTTTGTAGCAAAAACCAATGTGATTGAGGCTTATTACTGCATCCCTTTGTGATAAGTCTTGAATAAGAGTCTCAATAAGCTTAAAACTAACAAAGTCATCTTCCAGAGGAGACTTGTCTGCAAATATTCTCTCAAGTTCCAAGTTAACAGGAAAAACAAGCTGGGTGGAAATAGTACTTAAAAGGGTTCTATTGTCTGTAGTCACAAGCGCTATCTCATCGCCTTTTACAAATGATTCTAGCTGTCTATTTGAAGAGAGTAACTTGAATATTTCCTTTAGCTTATCTATCACTTTGCCTGCTTCCA
>CAZLKE010000013.1:8131-14350 GCA_964560075.1 uncultured Gammaproteobacteria bacterium
AAATATACCACATTTGTCTTAAAGTAACCTTACCTTTAGTAGTTTTAAAGTATTCCTCCCTTCTTTTGATGTCCTCTGTAAAACCTACATAGATAAAGTCATGGTTGAAGCTCTTGAGGACATAAACATAGAAAAATTTCATAAAATGTGGAGGCGTACCAGTCACATTCATTCCGATATGCCTCTGCCTCACCACTCATGATATCAAACCTGAAATCATTACCCTAGTCGAGTAAATATCTGGCGAAGCAATGAACCCGAACGAAGTGAGTGGTTCGTTGCTGCCCAGCTTGGATTCGAACCAAGATACATAGATCCAGAGTCTATGGTCCTACCGTTAGACGACCGGGCAATCCTGGATATTTTAACACAGTGAGAATGTTTTTTAAGGATTGGGCAGCTGGAAATCCTTAATTAAATTAAGCGCTTAATCTTCTAACTCTAGTTTTGCTAGAATTCTTTAATCCGTTCTTTTTTGCTTGAATTTTCTTTGCAGCTCTTACACCTTGTTTAACATCATTTCTAACATCTACTGCAAGTTGACTGACAATTGTTAATGCTTCTTTCCCTCTTCTATTGAGTCTCTTGCCAACTTCTCTATTTACAATAGCTGCATTAGCAGCAATAGAAACAGCTTTAATTAATAAATTTGCAGTTGAAGATAAGAATTTTTCTTTTAAGAAATTATCTTTTTTAATAGTTATTTTCTTATTTCTTTTTTTCAAATCTCTTTTTGTTTGTTTTTGTGATTTTTTTGCATTGGAAGTTTTAACTATTTTTTTACTTGGCATTTTTTGTTCACCTCCAACCGAGCAGATCTATTTTCTGTAATATATATTTTTTGAAAAACGAAAGCAAGTATTAATCTGGCAAGAGAAGTAGCACTTTTTCAAATCTATTTAAAACTTTTTCTTCACCAATAATTTCCATACTTTCAAAAAGTGGAGGTGTAACAAGTTGTCCAGAAATAACAACACGGATTAATTGAAACATATTTGATGCTGGAATATTTAATTCACTACTTAAATTTCTAAATGTTTCTTCAAACTCTTTAGCATCCCAAGGACTTTTTATACTTTCTAATTTTTCTTGAACTTTCTTTATTACATCTTTAGTATTTTCAATTCTTAATTTATTAAACACCTCAATATCATATTCTGGTTCAGAAAAAATGAAATGAGTCAGTGGAATGAAGTCAGAAAGTTTTTTTATTCTCTCTTTGATTAGGGGAACAATAGGTGCGATTTTATTTTTATCTGGATGATCAACTAAATATTCTTGTAATCTTTTAGTCAACTCTTCGTCTGATATTTTTCTAATATAAACTCCATTCATCCAATCTAATTTTGTAATATCGAAAATAGGACTTACAGTGTTCACATCTTTAAGATCAAACTCTTCAATCATTTCTTTTACACTTAAGATTTCTTTTCCTGAAGGTGGAGTCCAACAAAGTAGCGCCATAAAATTTAAAATGGCCTCGGGCAGATACCCATCGTCGCGAAATTCTAATACTGATTTTGCACCATGCCTTTTAGACAGTTTTGATCTGTCTGACCCAAGAATCAGCGGTGCATGAGCAAACTTTGGAGGCTCCCAACCAAAGGCCTTATACAACATTAAATGCTTAGGTGTTGATGATATAAACTCCTCACCTCTTATTACTAAAGAAATTTCCATATAATGGTCATCAATAATATTTGCAAAGTTATACGTAGGATAACCATCTGTTTTCAAAATCACAAAATCTTCCTGAGTTTTATTTTCAAAAGTAATCTCTCTATCACCGATCAAATCACGCCAAGTAGTGATACCCTCTTTCGTAGTTTTAAACCTCATTGCTCCTTCATCTACATAAGCTAAATCTTTTTCTAATAGTTCATTGGCATGTTTTTTGTACAGCTCTAATCTTTCTGATTGAGTATATGGCCCATATTCTCCACCAACGGTTGGGCCTTCATCGTATTCTAAACCTAACCAATGCAAGGCCTCAATGATATTATCTACAGCTTCAGGAAGATATCTTTCTCTGTCTGTATCTTCAATTCTAAGGATAAATGACCCTCCCTTTTTCCTTGTGATCAAAAAGTTAAATAACCCTGTTCTCGTATTGCCAATATGCCAAAATCCTGTTGGCGAAGGCGCAATTCTAGTTCTAACTTTAATCTGATTATTATCCATGACCAGGCTATTATATATCAGTTAAACATAAATTACAGTATAATCTATATAGAAAATGAATCTCACTCAAACTGCCCAACTCACAAAAATTACTTTAACAATTTTTTCTATTATCTTTGTAATAGGAATATCTGGATGGGGAAGTTATCAATACTGGTATTATCAATACTATCTTCCTAACAAACCTGCTGTTATAATCCCGCCAGAAGTTAAGTTTGGCATACTATCAAAACCATTGCTTCCGCAGACCAATATCTCTCCATCCAATTATTCTTATAGTATTGATACAGAAACTGGATCTTTTCCAGAAGATATACCTAACTTAGTAAAAGTTTTCTTCGTCCCACAGTTAGGTACAACCCTACTTGCTCCTAACAAAGCCAGAAACTTGGCAGATAGCTTGGGTTTTAGCGAGGGTCCCCAAATAATTTCTTCTACTATATATAAGTTTAGTGACCAAAAAGGTGGAGAGCTTACTATCGATTTAGAAAGTAGCAATTTAGATTTTCAAAGAAAAGTAGCAACAGATTCTGCAAAGTTTAGTGAACTACCAGATGAAGAAACATTAAAGAAAGAGTTCAGATCATTTTTAAAGGATAAAAATTTACTAAATAACTTTTTAGATGAAGGAGAAATTAGAATACAATATGATAAAAACACCCCGCAAGAAAGTACAACAGCTTATATTTCTATTTGGCCTGAAGATATTGATAATTTACCGGTTGTAACTACACGGTTTACCTCTGCCTTAATTAATGCAACAGCTATAAAGATAGAAGGAGAAGAAAAGTTTTCCAGTTTAGAATACATCTTTTGGGAACCAGACCAACAAAATTCTTCTACATACCCAATAAAAAGTGTAACCCAAGCCTTTGAAGATTTGAAAAAAGGAGATGGTGTTATTATTGTAGAACCAGAAGTAAAAAGAGTTTCAATTTCTTCAGCGTATCTTGCTTACTTTCAACCGGATATCTATATTTCATATATGCAACCAGTCTTTGTTTTTGAAGGAGAAAACTTTGCTGCGGTCGTCCCTGCTATAACTTCTGATTACCTGGAATAGGATTACTGGTAAACTTCTTGCCAAGAATAATTTTTATAAACCCAATCTATTAAATCTTTTGTTTCTTTAAATCTATCATTACTATTTAAAACCACTGTTAAAACTTTTCGACCATTTCTTTCAACTAGCCCAACAAAACTCTCACCTGCTTTTTCCGTAAATCCTGTTTTAATTCCCAACATCCCCTCTTCTGCTAAAAGTTTATTTAAATTTTTTAATGTATGCGAAGTTGATTTATCCCAAGCGGAAACGCTTGTTTCTTTGGTCGCGACTACCCTTGCCAGTTGATAGTTTCTTATAACCTCTTCAGAGATTACTGACAAATCAGCTGCAGAGGAAAAATGATTAGAGGAATCAAAACCTGCAGGATTATCAAAATGAGTAGACCTAAGTTTAAGGTCTTGAACCTTTTTATTCATTTGAGAAACAAACCCCTCAACTCCTCCAGGAAAATTACTGGCAATAGTAAAAGCTGCATCATTTCCGGAGTTTAACATCATTCCATAAAGTAAGCTTCTAAATGATAGTTGTTCACCAACATTAAGTCCCATTGTAGAACCTCCTACTAAAGCCTCTGAATAAACGATCAAAACATCTGCGGGCTTAAAATATTCAACAGCCACTAAAGCTGTCATAATTTTTGTTGTTGATGCGGGTGCAAGTTTATTATGGATATTTTTTTCATAAAGTATCTCACCTGTTTGCAAATCTTTTGCTAAGACAGCAGAAGCAGTGAAGGATGGTAGTGGTAGATCTTTACTCTTTATTGTTGTTACTGATTTTTTTGTTTCGCTTTTTTCGGTAACCTGCGAAGAATTGAAACCTTTAGAATTACTCGATACTAAAAAAGAACTTTCTGTAACAGAGATTATTTTGGGTAAAAAAATTAGGGATCCAATTGCAGCAGAAAATAGTACTAATAAATAAATGGCAGTTAAAACTCTAACTTGTAAAGACGAAAGGCTTTTAATTAATTTTTTCATCCTAGTGGGAATATAAAAAGTATAACTTGTTTAATTAGATTGTTTCAAAGTCGACAACCTAACATCTACTCTTTCCATATCACGAGGGAATAATGATGCTTCCCGGATGTTACTCAAACCTAAGATATGCATTACGATTCTTTCTGATCCAAAGGAAAACCCTCCTTCTGGCGGCATACCGTATTTAAAAGCTTGGATGTACAATTCACTTTTATGAAGGTCTATACTTCTTTCTTTAGCTTTTTGAACTAAAGTTTCTAGTTCATGGATTCTTTGACCTCCAGTAAGCCACTCTGTACCTCTACCTATTAAATCAAAGCTAAGTGTATAACCTGGATCATTAGGGTCTTCATATGTATAAAACGGTCTTTTGCTTACTGGATAATGGGTAATAAAAATAAGCTCTGATCCATACTCTTCCATTGCCCACTTGTAGATCTCTCTTTCATCTTCAGGTTCTAGATCTGGTTCATTTCTATTATCTCTACCTGTCCGTTGGAATATAATTTCTTGAGCTTCACGAAGCTTAAGTCTTGGTATGCTGTTAGAAATTTTTGGTACGACTGTTCCGTACATATTTAAAATTTCTTCACATTCTTTTTCTACCTGATCAAAAATAAATTTAATTACATATTCGGCCATATCCATCAACTCTATCCAATCTTTAATAAAACCAAATTCAGCATCTAGGGTTGTAACTTCTGTTAAATGTCTAGTTGTTACTGATGGTTCAGCCCGAAGCGTTTTGTTCACAGTAAATACCCTTTCAAATACTCCAACCATAATCTGCTTATAGAATTGAGGACTTTGAGCAAGGAATGCTTTATAATCAAAATACTTAACTTCAAAAACCTCCGAACCACCTTCCGCAGTTTGAGGAATTATCACTGGAGCTTGAAATTCAGTAAAGTCTTTTTTCTGCAAAGCTTGCCTAAAAGCATCAATAACTACCTCTTGTACTTTAAAAATGGCTTTAACCTTTGGATGTCTAAGTGTCAACGCTCGATAATCCAGTAGTGTTGGTAGTTGCAAATCTAAATCTTTACCACCCATATCAAATGGTAGTTCTGCTGACTTAGACAAAATTTCAACACTTTCTGCTTGGAGTTCTACTTTACCTGTTGGAAGGTTTGAATTAATTAATTTCTCCGGCCTGCTGCTTACAGTTCCTTCTATACATACCACATCCTGAATGCTTAAAGCAGAAACTTGTTCACCGGTTCCTACAGCTTGCAAAACTGCGGATCGATCTGCAACATCTAAAAAAGCAATTTTTCCGTGGCTTCTTATAGACTGCACCCAACCACAAACCTTTACTTTTTCTCCTATTTTATTATTTGTTTCTAATATTAATGTTCTGTTCATATTGACTTTTCAACTTTTGTTAAGTATTCATTGTAGTTTGAATATTCCCCATGAACTAATTGATAGTATATATCTTTTAGCTTCTTTGAAACAGTACCGATACTGCCATTTCTAATAATTCTGTTATCGACTTCAATAACCGGCGTAACCTCGGCACCAGTTCCGACTAAAAAAACCTCATCCGCTCCGTATATTTCACTGCGATCAATACTCTTTTCAATGACATCAATTTTCAAGTCCTGTTTGCATAAATTAATAATAGTATCTCTGGTAATTCCAACTAAAATATCATCTGATGTTGGTGGTGTGTAAACTTTTCCGTTTTTAACTAAAAATAAATTCTCCGCACTTCCTTCAACAACATGACCTCTTTCATCAAGAAGTAAGGCTTCATCAAATCCATTTAAAAGACTTTCTGTCTTTGCCAGCGCAGTGTTGGCATAAGCACCAGTAATTTTACCTCTAGGCGGAATCGCATTATCAGAAATTCTTTTCCAAGAACTTGTGTTGGCTCTAATTCCTTTCTCTACATCCAAGTACCTGCCCAAAGGAACAGTATATATAAGGAAGCTATCTTTTAATGTTTTTAGATTAAAGTTTCCAACAGCAGCATCAGACTTAAAGGCT
>CAZLKE010000013.1:14360-20176 GCA_964560075.1 uncultured Gammaproteobacteria bacterium
GACAAAGCCATTCCCTTGAAAGAAAAGGTGAGAGCGACACTTCGCAGGTTCGCAGAAAAACTTTCCCTCTCACCTCGCGCCTATCATAAAATAATAAAAGTCTCGCGCACTATTGCGGATATAGACGGAAGCGACGAGGTGGAAGAGGACCATATTTTGGAGGCGTTGCAGTATAGACCCAAGATGTAAACAATTTTTACTGAAGTTTTTTTGCAAAGTTTCAACAGTAATTTTTATTAATTCTTCGACACTGTGAGGGATATTAATAAAAAGAATTTTTGCAGACTGAACCATTCTTTCGTAATGTTCTTTCAGTCTAAATATAAATAATGCATCTTGCTCTTTATTGTAATAAGCTCTTATTCCCTCAAAGACTCCGGTTCCATAATGCAAAGCGTGGGCAGTTACAGGAATAACTGCTTCCTCTTCTGGTATAAATTTTCCATCAAAAAAGAATGTTCTACTCATTTTTTGCTCCTTTGGATTCTTCAATTGTATAAGAAACCTCAAAAAAAGTCCTCCAGATCTTTTCTATTGATTTTCTACCTAAACCCAGTTTTTGACCTTGCTTTGCAAGAGTATCTATACGTTCTTGTTCTCTTTGTGGATCCCGAATTGGTTTTCCAACTTGTTTTTTGTATTCACCAATTTTCTTCACCACAGAAACACGCTTACTTATCAGTTCAAGTAAGCGTGCATCAACTTGATCAATCTCTTTTCTAAGTTTAGTAAGATCCATCTTCAAATAGAGCAGTCCAAAATGCCCCAGACCACCACTGCTCCTGTCGTTTTGTTGGTATAGTTCCTCCCATTTTATATAAAAGTTCGCGCTCTTGAATAGTCATTTGTACTTGTCTTTCTAAGTGATCGATAACTCCACCTCTAACTTCAGAACTTCTAGCAGCTAATCCCCTGGCTAATGTTAGCGTAGGCAAAATTAGTTGTCTTAAATTTCTTGCATACTCAATACGGCTAGGCGGTTGCACGATAGAATATGCAACCTCAAAAAATCTTGATGCAGCAGTTCTTTTTAATCTTTTTAGCACAGGATCTTCTGTTAATTCTTGAATATCAGAACCATAACTAGGAATAACTATTTGCCTAACAACATCTATAGCATCGGGGGTTAAACTCATGCCAATATCGGCAATACTTTGTGTTTTAGGCGTTTCCATTTTATACACCTCCAATCGTTTTTATTACTGGGCAGTATTGTTTTAAAATATTTAGCGATTGTATCAATCTCTCATCATTTTTGCTAACTTCAACTTCAATAAAGAAATGATAATCCCAAACTTTTTCTCTACTTGGGCGGGATTCTATTTTGGATAGATTAATGTTGCTTGATGCAAAAACATTTAAGATATCTCTTAAGATCCCAACTCTATTAAAGACTGTTAAAAACAACACAGTTTTCTTAGTATCGAAATTAATTCTTTCAATATCATCTGAAATAATGTAGAACTTAGTAATATTATTTTTGTTATCCTCAATATTCTCTTTCAAAACTTTTATATCGTTTAAGCTTGCTGCAAGTTTTGATCCAATAAAAGCAACTCCTTTTTTATCCTTATTTTCGGTAATACTCGAAACAGTACTCGCTGCAGTTTGGATTTTGGCATTTGGTAAATTATTCCCTAACCACTGCCTGCACTGAGCTAATGCTTGGGGGTGTGAAATCACTGAAGTAATATCATCTAATTTTTGTTCGTTTGATAAAAGATTTTGATGGATGTCTAAATCAATTGATCCATTAGTTTTCAAATCAAGATCAATTAAATAATCTAGTGTTTCTCTGATTGTTCCTTCTGTTGAGTTTTCTGCAGGAACAATACCAAAATCCACTCTCCCTGTACTAACTGCTTCAAATATTTGATAAATAGAATCACATGCAGTAAGTTGGTTATCTTGCACAACACCAAGAGCTGCCTGATGAGAAAAAGTTCCCTTAGGACCTAAGTATCCTACTTTGCCATTTAATCTAATCTTTTTATCCTCAGTATTCTTAGTTTGTCTTACCTGCTTTTCTTTAGGGGTTGAATCAAGTTTTTGATGGATTTTTTCTAATTCTTTTTTTAATGTTTCTACGTTTTTTAGTTTAATTAATTCAATAATCTCCTTTTGGTTTTCAATATATTGATTAAGGACTTTGATGGCTAGGGAATTATTTAATTGTATTTCAGTTAATAAAGTTGAAGGTTGAGAAATAATTCTGCTTAATGCTGAAAGTTGTGCTAAAAATGGAGGCGTAGAAATTTTACCGCTTAATTCAACTTTATTTTCCAATAAAGTTTTGGCTAATGAAATATTCATGAAATGAGTTAGGTTTTGAATATGAGCCATGTATTTATCATGTTCCACTTCATTCATGTCAAAAATAACTGCTCCAGCATCTTCTAAAATATTTTTTATTTCACCAATTAATCGATGGTTTTTAATTCTGTTTAAAATTATTTTTTGATTTTGAATAGATGTAATTGTTGGACCAAATAATAAATGCAGACAACAACTTGGTAAATTTGTTTCTCTTAAAGCTTTTGCAACTTCTGTTTGCACAGAAGAAAGATCTACTAACAGTGTACTGTTGTTAACTCTTTTTGAAGTATCTTTAATAACATCAGGTGCTTTGGAAATAGGAACAGAGACAAAAACAATATCTGAATTTTTTAGTGTTTTATCTTCAACACCCTTACTTCCACTAATACTCACCGAAAGCTTCTGGCTCTCTAAAAAGTTTTTTAGCCAATTCCCCATTTGGCCAGTCCCACCAATGATGTGTACTTTCATAATTTAATTAACCGTTTCCTTTCCGACAAGGAACAGCCATGTTACCTAACATCGGACATCTTTCTCCTGTTACTGGGTCCATACACGGTTGTAAAAATACTGTTTTGCCAAACTCTGGATCAGAAACAATACTTCTAGCATTATAAACGCTTTTTAATTGCTCTACCTTGGCCGGAATTCTTGCTTCTACTTGAATTCTTTCAATTGCTTCAATACTCATATTTCCTCCACAAAAAAACCCCGCATCTTGCGGGGTACATTTAGTCTTTTAGACTTTTAGGCCTAGACAACTAAATACGCCCCTCCTTTCGGAAGTTAAAGTAGAAATTGTACCAAAAATTATTTAGCATACTAAGCATTGAAGTTAAGATTAACAAAAATTATTTTTAATGTCAATCGCTTGTCCTGATTTTATCTTTAAAATATTTGCAGCAGATCCCCCTTGAACAACAATTTCCAAAAATCTTTTTTCCCAGAGTCCCGAGCTTCCAGTAATTAACGCAACTTCATTGTCCGGAACATCTTTCAGCCGAGGATAAAAGTTAAGCCCACCGAGTAACGAAATCTCATTTTCTAAAACTGTTGGAATGTCCATTAAATTAATACTTTCAACAAGAGAAAACTTCTTTACTAATGAAAGTGTTAGTCCATCTATTGAAGAAATAACTAAAGTGTTTTTATAGTAAAAATAACCAAAAGGCGTACCATTCTCCCACCTCTTTGCTTCTTTATGTCTTGGAGCAACATTTACCAAAACAGTACCCTCACTTCCTTCACTAGCATCTAAAATATCGATTAAATTTCCTGCAGCTTCTAAATCATTTTTCACACCAACTGTTGTTATTGGATACTGAAAATATTGAGACAGGCGAGTAGTTTGTCTGCCGAAAGCATTATCATCTTGGCAATCTGTAATAACTGTTATAAACATATTTAGCATTAAAAAACCCCGCACTTGGCGGGGCTACTTTTGTATCGTTTTTTTAAAAACCTACGATACAACCTCCCCTCTGGAAAGTCGCATCATATACATCATACTTTTGTTAACTAGTTTAAGCATAAAGATACTTTATTACCAAGCATAATTTTTGTCAACCACTTCTTCCGGTGAGTTCATAACGAAGGATAGTCCTAATCCTTTCGGTCTCTTGATTTAAAGAGTGTAAACACTCTCCTTGTTTTTGTATTAGAAACTCTTCCAAAGCTTCTTGTAATAATTCAGCGTTTGTTTTTGGAAATATATGAGCTAATGAATCACGGTAATAAACTTCACTTCCTTTTAGAATATTTCCTAACGCGGTAACCAATTCCTCAGGTACTCCACCTTTTCTCCAAGGAAATCCGGTGATACCTTTTGCTAAAACACTAACTGCTGCTGCATTTCTAACTTCTCTTGGACCGTTAACTCTAACCCAATCGCCAAAGAACCCCACTACTTTGTCAGGACTTTTATCAGGAATGGCTACTACACCTGCTCTGATAACCGGTCTTTCAAAATACCCTCTATGTTCTAATACAGCTGCACTAACACCTCTCACATCTCCTAAATGATCAAAACCTCTAAACAAGTTTCCAAAAGAAACCACTTGTTTAGGTACCGACTCTACTGTACCAGCTGATTGATGCTCTATTGGTTTAAATCCCATTTTCTGAAGGTTAAACATCCTTAAATAAACTTGTGTTTCGTCTGGGCTTAAGTATTCCATTTTTGTACAAAAAAACCCCGCATCTTGCGGGGTCATCTTTCTTGCGTATTCCTTTTTATTTTGGATTACGCCATCAACCCCTCCTGCGAGGTAATAATAATGCTGATAATAATGTTTCGAATTTCTAACATATAATTATATTACTACTTCTTAAAGTAATTTTCAATCAACAGTTGACATTAATAATTGCTTTGTTTAAAATAACTTTTATCTAACTATGACAAACGTAGTTTCTATAAATTTTAAAAATCAAGTTTTATCGATTATTAGCCTCCTTATTGGAGTGCTCCTTCTTGTGGAGCATTCTTTGGGAGGCCTTTTTAGATAATAATTATCTAAAAAGAAAAGCTTGCTAGGCCTCCCCAAAAGGGAGGTTTTTTTATGGAGAAATTTTAGAAAAATAATGAAAGCATCAGGATTATAAAGAAAGGAGGAAAAAACCATGGTTATAGAAATGGAAAGACGAGCATTTGGTATGCAAGGTCGTCACGCTACCAGAGCAGAGTTAGCTGAATTAGCTGAAGTAATAGCTATGACAGACAATATGTTAGCTCAACGTAGAACTGAAGTTCAAAAAACTACAGTTGTACCAGCAGTAAAACCTCGAAGATCACCGATGGGTATGGCTCAACGAGGTTTCTTTGGTATGGATGCCAGAAATATGAGCCCTGACGAAGTTGCCCAAATGGCTGTAATAAAAGCTCGAGTAAGATAGATTTACTCAATAGAAGGGAGGTGAAATTATGGGTATAGAAACAGAAAGCGCTGGTCCGGAAATAGTCGGACACATTAATCAAGACGGAACAAGAGTAAATTATAGCAGAAGAGAATGGGTAAGAGTTACAAAACATCAAGCACCTGAGACTATAGGAGTTTCACTTCCAAGAAAACCAGACAGAATGTTAATGGCAGGATGGAGCAAGCCTTTGGGAAGAAAAAAATAAATATGGAAAGAGCGCTAGAATCTAACAGAAAAGTTTTTCTTAGTGGTGCTGCCAGCGCTAGAGAATCTAGTGGAGCAGTTAAACCTAAAGACATTCTAGATTCTGTAGTAACAAGAAAGGTTGCCAGTACTAGATCTGCTGCGGAAATAGCTGCTATGTACATTGAACCTGTTGTGCTAACACCTGCTGACAGAGAAAAACCTGAGTATCTATCTAAAGCTAAAACTTCTTGGGGCTAATTGTTTGATAAAAGTTGCAAACTTAATTTAAACGAGTATATAATGAATTTATGGATCCGGAGAAACCAACAATGACGGAAAAACAAGCCGAGAGACTCGCTTTTGGATCAATGTCTAGCCCAAAACCTGAAGGCGGAAGA
>CAZLKE010000013.1:20186-20966 GCA_964560075.1 uncultured Gammaproteobacteria bacterium
CCACCCGACGAAATATTATCAAGAGGGCATTTCAAGGCGTTGCTGCAGCTATCCTGGGTAAAGCTGCCTATGAATACGGGGAAAATGTTGTAAAACCAGCAGCTGAACAGGACCAAAGGAACCAAGACGCAATAAATAAAGAAAGCTCTGCATGGCAACCAATAAGAGAAACACAAGAAGCAATTAGAAAAGATGCTCAAAATTCTAGTGGGAAATAATTTATTTTATCTTTAAATCCTTTAATCTTAATTGCAAGTTTTCACTTCCATTAAATTTATTTATCTCCAAATAATAAGCTAAATCCACTAGTTGCCCGTCCTTAAGCTGGTTTGCTAATTCCCCCATTCCAAACCCAATGACATCAATATTATTTGCCCGGAATTTTATATGTTTACCATTACTTAAAGTCCTGATGTCTGAAACTTTCAAATTTTTTGTCATGAGTAATGGCTTTGGATTTCCAATTCCAAATGGCTCAAGCTCAGCAATCATTTTTGCAGTCTTTTTGGTTAACTCATCTTTTTCAACTTCAGCCTCTATCTCTAAAGCCGATACCGCCTCGTCTATATTCACACTTTTAAAGTACTCTTCAAGTTTTATTCTAAACTCCTCAATTTTTGTCGATTCAATAGAAAAACCAGCAGCTCCACTATGCCCGCCAACTTCTGAAAGAAGGGGAGAGACACTCCTTAGAGCTTCAATAATATTAATTCCTTTGATAGATCTGGCAGAACCTTTTGCCATTGCTTCCCCAATAGAAATTGCAATCGAGGGACGGGC
>CAZLKE010000014.1:0-20891 GCA_964560075.1 uncultured Gammaproteobacteria bacterium
CTAAAGTTTCTCTGGTTCCTGTAAAGAAATCCGGGATAGTAATATCCCGGCCCACACCGGAAACGACCCCAGTTGTGACCGTATTATCAAACCTGCCTAAAGCATTACCGATCGCAATTACTGTTTGCCCAACCTTTATTTTAGCGGAATCACCCATTTCAAGAGATTTAAGATCAGACCCCTTGATTTTAACCAAAGCAAGGTCAAAATTTGGATCTCTGTATATTCTTTCTATTTCATACTTTTTTCCTTCTTTACTGACAACCGAAAACTGTGCAGCCGGATCATCTACAACATGTTTGTTGGTAACAACAACCCCTTTGTCTGATACCACAAAACCAGTCCCTATCGTACTTTGCCTGCTTCTAGGAATGGAGAATGGATCAAAAGGATTGGAAACTCTTTGTGTTACACCTATGGCGACAACTGATGGAGAAGTTGCCTCAACAACTGAAATAATAGCGTTTTCTTCTTGAACAATAGTCCTTGTTTGGTTATTGATTGTTTGAAGTGTTGTTGAATTAATTTTAACCGGAAGTTTTCCCTCTGCAGCGAGTCTAAAGGTCAGAAGGCCAACAAGTGCCCCTATAGCGACCGTCAAACTTATATATTTAACAGGGTCCTTCATTTTGGGTAATTTTACCATACTACTGTTTTCTAATGGATATTAGTATTTTAATAAAAGATGTCAAAACTATAAATGGAAAGACTTTAAAAAGAGTATCTATAAAAGAATTAGATCTTGCATCAATATAGAAAAAATAGAGGATATTAGCAGAAACAAACAGAATAAAAACTACCCAACCTTGCCAACTAACAGGAAACCACCGGTAACCAAACTTGGGTTTAAACCAAACATCACGCTTTTTTGACATACCAAATTTAGAGTAAAACAAGCAAAAACAAAAAGCAAGATTAAAGATTGTAACTAATTAGTTTCCCCAACCAAATCGTCATTGCGATCCTGACGTTACGTCGGGGGAAGCAATCTCTAAAACTAGATCGCCGCGTCCTCCGATGTACATCGGAGTCCTCGCGATGACAGTGTACTTGGGAAATACTAAATACCTACTAAAGACCGAAAAGTTCCAATGCTTTTTCTAACTGAAGATCTTTGGCTGGGTCATCACCAGCTTCAACTTTTATATCAGGGGTCAAACCACTGTCATGAACCCAATTCCCATTTGGGGTTAACCATTTAGCTGTAGTGATATGCACGCCGGTTCCTCCAGGCAAATCCTGAGATTCCTGAATAGTTCCTTTACCAAAAGACTGCGTTCCAACAAGTTTACCTCTTTTATAATCCTGAATCGCTCCGGCTACAATCTCTGAAGCTGAAGCTGACCCTTTGTTCACTAAAACAACAACCGGAAGGTTAAGCAGTTTTCCAGTCCGATTAACTTTATAACCCCGTCTTTCACCTTGGGCGTTTTCCTGCAAGACAATATCGCCTTGGTCAATGAATTCAGAACCAATGTACACAGCTCCATCTAAAAAGCCACCTGGATTATTGCGGAGATCTAAAACTATACCTGAAACTCCATCGGACAGGGCACTACTGACAGATTGATTCCACTCGCTGTTTGTTTTTTCTCCAAACCGGGAGAGCTTGAGGTGTGCAACCTTTTTACCGGAAGGAGTTTCTACTGCCTTGTGCTCAACGCTTTTAACTATAATCGTATCCCGGGTTAGCGCTACATCCTTAGTTTTGTCATCCCCATCAGCGTACATCTCCAGATTAACTTTAGTACCTTTCCGGCCGCGGATTAAATTAACAGCCTCAGGCAAAGACATTCCTGTTGTATCTTTGTCTTCAATTTTGATAATTAAATCACCGGCTTTAACTCCTGCCCTATCTGCCGGAGTTCCAGTTAATGGCGCGATCACAACCAATCTTTTCTCTTTATTAAACCCAAGTTGAATGCCTACTCCTTCGAAACTACCGCCAAGCTCCTCTTTAGTACTTTTTTGGGCATCTGGGGGTAAAAACACAGTATATGGATCTCCAAGTGCATCCACCATTCCCTTAATCGCACCGTAATACATCTTCTGCGGATCAACCGCCTTTTTGTCAACGTATTCTCTAGAAACTAAATCCCAGGTATCCCAAAAGAGTTTGAAATCGATATTATATTCTGATTTTGGAGGTTGTTGATTGGATAAATTAACTTTAGGCCGGTAATTTTCCCATTGTAATTTGTAATCCCTATGCCCCAGCTGCCAACCGATTAGAAAGCTTATCAAAAGCCCAAAAATAACAACAAAATAAGCAGAGCTTGTTACTTTGTAATTAAATCTGTTTTTGAAATTACTTTGCATATTACTGTCTTCTCTGCTCTACCCCACTAATTCTATATTGGTAAACGGAACTTTTACCTTTCTGGAAGGTGTCTCCACTGTTACCAAATAAGTATTTATTCCTGACGGTAAGGTTGTCGGAACCAAATCTAAGCTCAAAACTTTCCCCTGTGTCCCCATAAAAGGCGGCCATACAATTCTTACTTTATCACCCTGGTGCAAATCTTTCATGTCCACCTCAGCAGGCCGTTCAGGCAGGTTTGATATCGGCAGAGCTGTTTTGCGTATTGTCATTATACAGTTAGAATCTATTGTCGGCAACAGAATTCTTGCGGAATTTCCCAAAACAAAGATAAAATTCCCCTCGTGAGCTTGAAAAACGCTAAAAACATCTTCTCCCAAAGGAATTGGTCCAAAACCCTCTGTTACCACTAAGGAGATACCGATATCTGTGCCAACCCGGGAGGAAGGATTTATAAAACCGCTCATGGATTTAAAATCCCGGGCATTTAGTCCACCGGAGATGATTCCGGTTACTCCTTTGCTGACAGCTTCCCTAAGAGCATCTGCAAAAACCATAGCTCCCGCAACGAGAATATGCTGTTCATCAGTTGGCAAAACTAAGGTTTTGGTAATCAAACTCTCTCTTTTTCCCATAATCCGAAGCGGTCCAAAACGCTGAATTCCAGAGCCAAAAAGGCCATTAATCTCTGTGGCATGAGTTCTAATAATTACTTCATTGTTTTGGGTTATCCGGTCTACTATTCCATAAACACCTGAAATTAAAGGAGTATCTTTAGGCAAAAATTTAAGCCTTAACTCACCTGTATTATCATCAAAGCTATCCAAAACACAATCTGTTGGGGAAACCACAACTTTATCCCCCAAACCCAGCATGCCTTTTTTTAAAGCCAATAATTCACCTTTATAAATTGAAGCGCCTAAAGGTTTTTGCAAAAAATTTACAGCCTCTTTAGGATTAACACCTAATGCTTTAGATAATGAAATAGTTGAAAATCCGGCAGTTACTAAAGATTTGCCGATTATGTCGTGAGGTTCGATTACCTGATTGACACGGGCAGTAATTTGACCGTTACCTGTTAGCTTTCTTTTGATATGAGTAACTACTCCATTTCTAATTCTATGTCTAAAATTTATACTAAGGTTCATGTTCAATGGTTCCTTAAATCAATTATAGTCCCAAGCGTTCCACCTGTTGCTAGTATTTCGGATAGATTAGCAATCCTGACGCGGATATGTTTTTGCGGAACTGTAACAAAAGCTAAATCCCCCATCTTTAAGTTTGTAAACTTACCATCCAAATACACTCCTACAACTGGCAAAGCAGGCAGGTTTACTGGTGTGAGGATGCTGCCAACTGGCATGAGAGCAGTATTTGTTTTGAGAAAAACTTGGGTGATATTTTTGAGGCTGATAATATCAAGGATAGCTGCAACAATTTTTCTTAAATCACCAAACCTGCCGATTAATTCACCGGGGATAGTTAGTCTGTTTAAAACTCCGTTAAACACTCTCGAAGGTTCTCTATTTACAATCTCCCGCAAAATCGCTAAATCGATCAGCAAGTCTTCCAGGGTAACCGGAACAGTTTGGGGGTATAAAACTCTGTTGGCGATAAAATTTTCTAGGTTATGAGGTTCTACTTTAAACTTTAGCCATTTTTTAATCTCTTCAACAGGAACTCGTTCTAGCTCTTTAAATTCTTCGAATATTCCGGTCAGTTTAGGCATGGCAGTATCTTTAGGATACCAGAAACTAAACCTTATTTACAAAAGGAAGCATGCTAAGGTGTCGTGCGTATTTAATCTCTTTTCCAACTCTTCTTTGGTGCTTGCTGCAAACACTGCTTCTTGAACCTGGAACAATTCTTGCCCTGTCTGAGATAAATTTTCGAAGATAAACTACATCAGTATAAGAAGGCTCTTTTTTTGCGCTACAGAAAGGACAGCTTTTTTTAACTACTTTAGTAACTTCTTCTCTCTCCATAGTTTCAGTTTCTGTTGCTTTTGCTAATGTTTTCTTAACTGGCATAACTTGGAGATTATACTATTAAATAATGCAAGATTCAAGGAATATACTTGTAATTATTCAGTTCTTTCCAGTGGTCCGTCATTGCGAGCGTAGCGAAGCAATCTTCTACGGTAGGAGATTGCTTCTGGGCCAGTGGCCCATCGCAATGACGATTTGGCTGGACAAAACTAACTAGTTACATATACTTAGAAAGGGAGGTCGTCTTCGTTTACTACCTCTTGAGGCTCTGGGGTTTCTCTGGCTGGAACTTCATCTGCACCACTTCGTTCAGAAGTTGTTTTATTGGCAGGTCTAGCTTCCTCTGTTGCTGCGTCTATTCCTCTACTGGTTAGAAGAATCATGTCATCAATCACGATTTCAGTAGTCTGTCTTTGCTGGCCGTCTTGGCCTTCCCAAGACCTGGTTTGGATTCTTCCTGAAACAAAAACCCGGTTTCCTTTTTTGAGAAGCTGGTTGCAAAGCTCACCAAGCTTATTCCAAGCTACAATCCGGTGAAAATCGACTTCCTCTTTTTTCTCACCATCTGTAACATAAGACCTGTTTGTTGCAATGGAAAAAGTACAAACTGCTGCACCTGATGGAGTGTATCGAAGTTCCGGATCTCTAGTTAAATTTCCTATTAACTCTGCTTTATTCCAAGACCTGCTTGCCATGCTTATCCCTTCCTTATAATTAAGTATCTGAGTATATCTTCGTTCAACTTGAGTATTTTGTCAAGGTCGGTGATCTCTTTAGATTCTGCTTCAATCTCAAAATGAGCATAGTAAGCTTTATTCTGATGTTTAATTGGGTAGCTCAAGTCTCGATTTCCCCAAAGATCTTTTTTCTCTACTTTTTTAACCTTTTTCTCAATAGAATCAAGCAGGGCTTCCCGCTCTTTTTCATCTACTTTGGTATTCACTAGCAATGTTAGTTGATAGTTATTTAACATAATCCAAGGAATTGTACTAGGTTAGGAAAATAAATTCAATATCCGCTGCTTATGCTGCCTTAGATCTTTTTTTTGCCTATCTAAAACATCTTTATAATTAGGCAGGGCAAGTAAATCTTTAATTAATTCTCTTCTACGCTCATTAAAAGTTGTTGAGTCCATTCCACCAGGTACCCGTTGTTTCTGCTCTCCGTTTTCCCCACTTGATAAAAACTCTTTGTTTGTCATAGCCTTGAAAAATGCACATTAACATATAAAATTAATTATCTCAAGCGAAGAAAGTACTTAAATTTAAGAAGATTAGCTTCCTATTAAAAATTCAACCACGTCTCCATCCTTAACCTCATAATCCTTGCCTTCTGTTCTTATCCAACCTTTTTCCCGGGCGAGCTTGTATGAACCTGCTTCTACTAATTTTTGATATTCAATTACTTCAGCCCTGATAAATCTTTTCTCAAAATCAGTATGGATCACGCCTGCAGCCTGAGGAGCTTTAGTACCTTTAGTAATAGTCCAAGCTCTAACCTCTTTTTTTCCGGCTGTTAAAAATGAAACTAAACCAAGTAGCAGGTAAGCTTTTTTAATTAACCTCTCTAAACCTGTCTCCTCTACTCCAGCTTCTTTTAGATATTCTTTTTTTTCTTCATCAGACAAATCCACCAACTCTTCTTCCAACCGTGCAGAGATCACCAAACTGTCATCTCTTCGAGCCTGAGCCTCAGAGCCGAAGGCCTGAGCGTTTAGCGAAGGATCTCGTAGTTTATCTGCGTATTCTTCTTCACTCACATTATAGACATACAAAACTGGCTTCATGGTTAAAAGAGGGAGCTTGTCAACTACAACCTCCCGCGCTGCTTTCCCCTCTTCCAAACACTCTTTTATTCTTTCCAACACCGGAACCAATGAGTCGCTCGAGCGATTTGTTGTAACCTTCTTGGTTTCCTTTTTTGCGCTGTCAATTAACTTATCAATGGTCTGAAGATCAGACAAAGCAAGTTCTATCTCGACTGTCAGCTTGTCCTCATCAGGGCTAACTGATCCTTCTCTTACAATATTTGGATCAGAAAAATCCCTTAAGACGTGGACAATAGCATCTACTTCTCGAATATGGGATAAGAATTGGTTACCAAGCCCTGCACCTGTTGAAGCTCCCTTAACAAGTCCTGCGATATCAACAAATTCTACAACTGCCGGCACAATCGGCGGCAAGCTCACCATTTTTTCCTCATCCTTCACTAACTCAGCAAGTCTATCAAGACGAGTATCTGGCACAGCAACAACTCCGGTATTTGGCTCAATTGTGGCAAACGGATAATTGGCACTAAGAGCCACTCTTTTTTTCAAAAGAGCATTAAAAAGCGTAGACTTCCCCACATTCGGCAACCCAACTATCCCTACTTTCAGAGCCAAATTTGACCTCCTTTTGGGTTGAATATTTTGTAATTTTGTGTTAACATACTCATATCACGATGACTGGATAGGCCTAAGGTTTCGACCGACCGCCGATGCCAGTCTTTTTTGTGTTTAATTCTAAACTTCCTTTTAGCTGGTCAGTTCTTATAACAAACCCGGAATATGGTTTATATAATTTTGAATAAAATTTATTTGGAGTTAAAAGATGAAGTAACTTTTTCTGCTGGGCTAAGTATTCAACTAAGCAGAAAAAATCTCCATCACCGGAAACAATAATGGCTTTGTCATAATTTTTAAACTGAATCATTGAATGCAAAACTAGTTCTGCATCCACATTACCCTTCACAGTTTTATCTGGTAATTCCATTGTGGGCTTAAGCACTACTATATATCCCATTTTTTGAAGATCTGCATAAAGGCTCTCGTTGCCCGGTTTATAACCAATAAATAGATAGGCTACAGAAACACTGTATTTATTTTTTAAATACTGCCTAAATTTTCGCCAATCTAGTTTCCATCCTTGAGACCTGACTCCCAAGTTTAGATTTTGACTATCGATAAAAGCATAAGTCTTCATATCTGAGAGAGATTTTACCAGAAAAGCGAAGTTATTAAAAAGGTGAAAATCTTTCTTATTTAATTATGATGATTATCTTACTTTCATAATATAGACTTTCATAGATCAAATGAGCGCAGAAAATGAACTTATTAACATAGAAGAAGTTGCTTTACATTCTAATGATGAAAGAGCTCATCATTTTGCTCAGAAAATTAGAAGTCTAAAAGATGAAGCCTACGAGAAACTCAAATCAGGTTCAGAGTTGATCGGACTTTCAGCCATGACGGGTGCTTCTTCTTTAGCGCTTTTAATCAAGAGTGAAGGACATCCCGAGATGTTTGCAGCTTCTCTAATACTTGCTGGAGGTGGTGGGTTCATATTACATCAGGGTATTAGAGATATATTGCACTCACTTCATACACAAAGCGAGGCTAATACTTATATCAATTCATTAAACCAATGGTATCTAAGTCGCCAGACCAAAACGATAACTCAACCCCCTTAGGTCTGTGCGTCCACCTTTCCCTAAGGGTGAAGCTCTTCTCTTTGGGCAGTTTACAACGGGTATTTCATCCAGTCAACAGCACTCACAGTAATTATTCAGTTCTTTCCAGTGGTCCGTCATTGCGAGCGTAGCGAAGCAATCTTCTACGGTAGGAGATTGCTTCTGGGCCAGTGGCCCATCGCAATGACGATTTGGCTGGACAAAACTAACTAGTTACCACTCACAGGGTATCTATTAATCTCGGTTTAGTAAAATTGATTGGAAATCCGTATTCATTATAGAATTGTTCAACAAAACTCTGAAAGCCAGGAGAAAATCTTAAATGTGGCTCCTCGGCTTCTTCTAACCATCCTTGTAAAGATGTTCTCCACTTCTCATGCTTTTTAGGATCATCTTTATATTTCTCTATTAACTCTCTGTTTCCCTTTATCCTATCTTCTAGCCTAGATATTTCGTATGTCAATCTCTGTTCTGCTCGCTTTCTCCCAGCCAGGTCAGTTTTTAATTCAATATCCTCTACTCGATCCTTCTTAATTTGTTTTACTCCCTCTCTCAAAGCATCCATTCTACTCATTTCCTCAACTGCTCCATTTTCAACCAATTCATCAATTAACTTGTTTGCTTCTATAGAATCACAAATACCAAAAACGTGACACATTCCTTGGAAAGCTGAATTGTTAAAACCTCCTATGACATGTGGAGACATATATACACACGCAGTCTTTGCTTGAGAACTAAGGCCTTGCCATACCATCTGGTAAAAGTCATGCTCTTTAAAAGCAGGTGTATACACCTCATAAGACTGATGCTCTGCTGCTAGGGCATAGCGACATACAGGACTTCCAGGATTTATATCTTGATCTTGAGAAAACGGGATCTCTCGACCTCGGTTACAAACCCTTCCTTTTCCATAAAAAGGGCATTTGACATCAATAACTCCATTCTCATCCCTGCTAAGGTTAACTTCAACTGGCTCTAAGTCTTTTAGAAACCCTATTGAATATTTTGGAGGTATTGAAGAGCGGTCTATATATTCAGCAACACCAGGACATGTAGTCTTTCTTACACTCTCTACTGACATAAGTGAAGTATATACTCATCCTTGTCTCAGTCAAGATTAAATACCCTTTAGTTGTCTTCTTAACCTTAAGTTAGATGTGCAAATAAGGTTTTGGTTTTGATACTGTAGTCTTTTATCAGGTCATAAATCAAAAGAATCAAAATTACCGGCCCAAGCAAGACAATCCAACTGAATATATCCAAAGGCTCGGTTTCAAATACTTTTCGAGCACCAGTATAAAGAATTACTAAAGTAAACAGCAAAGAGAGCGTGGAGGCTATAAATAAATACTTGTTGGTAAACGGCGACCGGCTTAGAACTTTCTTTCTAAACGACCTGAAATTAAAAGCACTGGCAATCTCCAACAAAATCAAACCAACCAAAGCAGCAGTCCTGGAGACTTCAACTGATTGGTTAAGGATATTAAAGAAGGTGTAGTAAGCAGCCAAAGTAAAAGTAGCCATGAGTATTCCATTAAACGCTATTAAACCAATTAATTGCCTGTTTAATATTTGAACATTTCTTCGGGGTTTTTCATACATAATATCTTTTGACGGAGGGTTAAAACCTAAAGTTATGGAAGGTAAATTATCTGTAATTAAGTTCATAAACAGAATATGAAGCGCTAGAAGAAGCGGCGTTTGCCATCCAAATATAGGGGCGAGTAAAACTCCTACAAACAAAACAGTCAACTCTGCAAAATTACAGGACAACTCATAACTGGTAAATTTGCGGATATTATTAAAAATCGTTCTGCCTTCTTTGATCGCTTCAACTATGGTTGCAAAGTTATCATCTTTCAAAGTTAAATCCGCCACAGATCGGGAAACATCAGTGCCATTTTTCCCCATCGCCACTCCGATATGGGCTTCTTTCAAGGCCGGTGCATCATTAACCCCATCCCCTGTCATCGTCACAATCTCACCTTTGTTTTTTAGAAGTTTAACAATCCTCAATTTATGTTCGGGCCTGACTCTGGCAAAAACCACTACCTTATCTAAAGCTGTCTGTAACTCTTCATCACTCATTTTGTCCAGTTCTTCTCCTTCCAAGACATCACCCTTCAAACCAATTTGCTCGGCAATAGAAATAGCTGTTTGTTTGTTGTCGCCTGTGATCATTTTTACTTTTACTCCGGCATGAGCAGACATTTGGATAGCTGCTGCAGCTTCCTCCCTTGGAGGATCTTCCATCCCCACAAGCCCCAAAAAGATCAAGTCTTCTTCTGAGTAATTCTTTTTTGGCTGCAGAACTTTTTTATACGCCAAGGCTAAAGTCCTAAAGGCTAAAGAATTTAATTCCTCAACAACTTTTAAATATGCAGACTTTTCTTTCTCTGTAATTTTACATCGATTTAAAATCACTTCAGGTGCGCCTTTGGCAAAGACAAAATACTCAGATCCTTCTTTGCTCAAAACAGACATCATTTTTCTCTCTGAATTAAAAGGAATTTCTTCTAATCTTTGATTCTCCAGATCCTCCTTAAATACTTGTGCCTTGGCAGAAAAAATCATTAATGCTCCTTCTGTCGGAGTGCCGGTGACTTTGTATTCCATATCTTCACCTGTCCGCTCAATACTGCTGTCATTGCAAACAACTGCAGTTTTCAAAAGCATTTTTAGTGTCTGATCCTCAAGAGGCCGGATTGATTTTTCTCCATTTAAAAATTCTCCTTTTCCTTCATATCCTGAGCCTGTAACATCCAAAAGGGTGTTATTTACAAAGACTTTTTTAACAGTCATCTCACCTTTTGTCAGAGTCCCGGTTTTGTCGGAACAAATAACGGTTGTCTCCCCTAGTGTTTCAATAATCGACATTCTATTTACGATTGCATTCTTTTTGGCCATATTGGCAGCTCCGACTGCCAGAGTTGTAATCATCACCACAGGCAACCCTTCGGGAAATGCAGAGACAGACAGGGCAATCACCAGAATTAAGATATTAATTAATATTTCACTATTTAGCGATTCCGCCCGAAAAACCATCAACAAACCAGTCAGAATTGAAATAACTATGGCGATTGTGGCCATGTATTTTGAGATGCGGTTAAGTTTGTTTTGCAGGGGCAATTCTTTTTCGGCAGTAGAGATCATACTTGCTATCTTCCCAAAACGGGTGCTCATCCCTGTCTGAAGCACTTTGGCAACGCATCGGCCATTTACAATAAAAGTCCCCATAAAGATCATATCGTTTTCTTCTTTTTCGACTTCCTTAGATTCACCAGTTAAAGCCGATTCATTTACTTTAAGTTCATTTTCTTCAATAAGTACACAATCGGCCGGCACTTTTTCACCGTTTCCTAAAATAATCACATCACCTGGAACAAGTTCTCTAGAGTCAACTTCTTTCTCTTTGCCGTCACGTCTGACAATCGATACAGGCATAATCATCTTCTTTAAAGCACTGATCGCTTTTTCTGCCCGGTATTCTTGGATAAATCCAACTAAAATAACCATAAAGATAACTGCAGAGATTGTGTAAGCAGTTACTGGCTTTCCGACAAAAAAGGAGATCAAAGCTGCAGCAAACAGTAAATAAATAATGAAGTTTTTTTCCACTTGGCGAAGTAGGATTTTTAAAGGAGAGACTTTGTGGACATCTTGAATTTCATTTGGACCAAATTTTTTTAACAATGCATGAGCTTCAGCGCCTGTAAGTCCTAAATCTTCTTTCATTTTAAAACTAGTATACTCTCAGTATAACAGGCGTAACTGCTATGGTGAAGGTGCCGGAGCAGGTTCGCTGGCAGGGGCAGGTTCAGAAGTAGTAGGTGCCGGAGCAGGTTCGCTGGCAGGGGCAGGCTCGCTCGCCGGAGCTGGCTCAGAAGGCGGTGGCGAAGAGGTGGTTGTTGATGGTGCAGGCTCAGAAGTTGTTGGTGTGGGTGAAGAAGATGGTTGGGTAGATGTAGACGTGGATGAAGAACCGCTGCCATCTTGCATACACCAACCACCATTGTCAGACATCCAGTGATAGCCTGAAGGGCAGGAACCGCCGGAGCTGCCTGAAGAACCGCTGCTGCCCGATGAAGTTGTAGAGGTACTACTGCTGGTGCGGCAGCTACAACTACCATAATCATACCAGCCTCCCGGACAACCTCCGGAAGGCGGAGTACAACTCGAGCTCCCGCCTGTAGAACCTCCGGAATTAGTAGGAGTATAAGTGCTGCTGCTTGCCCTGCAAGAACATGTTCCCCAGTCAAACCATTCATTACTGCTACAGGTGCGGTAAGAACAAGCGCCTGTGGAACCTCCTGAAGAAGTAGGAGTATAAGTGCTTGAAGAATTTCTGCAGCTGCAGGTGCCTGAATCCCAATAATAACCTGATCCGCAGCCTCCTGACGGAGCCTGACAGGAGCCGGGATTACCCCAAGGTGTAGCATAACTGCTGTTGCTTCTGCAGGAACAGGAGCCATAATCCCAATAAGAGTTGTAACCACAGCCGCCAGAAGGAGGTTGGCACCAGCTTGTAGATCTGGCAGCAGTATCTGACCAGCCAGAACCTTCATAACTTCCTGCTACACATTTACTGCCATCCCAGTAGTTTCCTGGAGTACAGCCGTACTGGTATGAGCTTGGTGAATTAGTAGTATTGGGGAAACAGGACCCATTAGACCAGTAATAACCTGGACCACAGCTTGATTGGTTCAGGTTTGGTGAGGGCACTACACATTTTGAGCCATCCCAGTTATATCCTCCTGGACAGGCGCCGTCTTTACACTTTTTAGTGACCGGGTCATAAGGCTGGCTACCACAGTTGTAACCACCTGAAGGAGGAGTGTTTGAAGTAGTCACTCCAGGTAAGGGTGTGCCTGGTACATAAGTTGGTCCATCAGCCATACACCAACCGGCATTACTGTATGAAGGAGGCATCCAGTGAAAACCTGATGGACACTGTCCTGGTGAAGTTGGTTGAGGACCTGTGCCTGGTACAGTACCAGGAATCGGGTTGGTAGTATAAGTGGTAGAGGCTGGCCCCCAATAGCTGGGCGGACTGTAAGGAGTTGAAACATTATAAATACCAGTCCCCTGATAACCATAAGTGGAAGGGGGCGCACCTGGAGCGTTGTAGTATGGGCTGTACGGGGTATAGCCGGGTCCACTAGTCTGAGAATATCCGCCAGACACATAAGAAGAACCATAACTGCCGCTGTTGCTCATACACCAGCCTCCGCTGTCATACATCCAGTGGAAACCAGAAGGACAAACTCCGGCGCTTTCAGATTTTGGCCCCTGTCCGTAAACCAAAGGTTTGCCGTCTTTGTCTAATGAAGGAGCTGTATTTGAACCTGGCCAGCCTGGTCTGAACTCATCAATTATGATTGCCCCAGAGCCTACAAGCGAAGCCACTGGAATGGCAGCTCCAGGTGCAGGACAAGGCGTGTTAGCCGGGAATGGCGGAGTTGGCAGGAAACAGGGTCTTGCCTGCTCCCTCACGCCCAAACTGAAAGACAAAGCTTCAATTCTTAGAAGCTCGTAAGGCAAAGCTGCATTAGGGTTTCTTCTTCTAAAATCCTGAACCTGGGCAAGGGCCTGTTTTGTTGGCCTGAATTCTTCCTGTAAGGTAGCCACAGCCAAAATCAAATCCTTGCGGTTTTGGAAATCCTCCAGCCTAACCACATCAGGCCTGATAGTTTGGGCTACTTCATTAATCCTGGTTAACCTGACATAAGGGCGTACCTCAGCCGGTATTTCTTTGCCAACTTCAAAACTCTTTTCAAACTCCTGTAGTTTCCCGACAATATCCTCATTTTTCTCTATCTTCTGGTTAGCTTGTTCTATTTGCTCGGTAATGGTCGTCACTTCCTCCAGCCTTTTTAGCTCTTCCAGCTTGACTTTGGCACCCTCACCAAAAGAGGTAAAGTCTTCATTTAAAAAGGCTGTATCCTGGGCTGTTAAGGCTCCTCCTTGTGTTAGGGTGGCAAGCTGCAACCTGGCATCCACTCTGGAGGATGATTCAAGAATATTCTTTCTGACATCCTCCGGTATCATTTTTTCCGGCAAAGCTTCAATCTTTTCTTTTACTTCATCAGGAATAGGAGGTTCGCCTGCCAAATCCGCGGCTTTATCAACACCCAAAATAGTGGCTGAAACAGCAGCCGAGATTTCTGTTGCAATATTATCCTCAGATAACACTTCAGCCTTTTGCAAAAGCAAATTTTGCTCAACCGCTTCTTTGCTTAAAGCCTCACTGACAGCTTTTTTATCTTTATCAGACAAAGAAGATTTAGCCAAATCATTATAAATATTCTGCATCCTGGCAGTATAAGAGGCCAGAGCCTTCTTAAAACCTGCTTCATTATCTTTACTTAATGCATAAAAGCCTTCTGCTAGTCTTTCATTGGCCTGGGCTACTGCAACCTTGGCTCTAGCCTCAGGGGTAAAGGCAGTGATTTGCTGGACAGTTTCTGCTGCTTGTTTCAGAAAGTAAAAAGGATTGCCGGGAGGTACAAAGGTAGGTTGAGGAATGTTTATTTCCCTAATACCCCCTTCAATGGGTTTTGGCCAGGTACATTTACCATCCGACCAACTCCAATAAGCATTAGGATCTTTACAAGAAGGCGTGAAGTCTTTGGGATCAGCCTCACCTGGCTTGGGCTGGGGAACACATTTTGACTCTTTAAAGGAGTAGTACTGATTACTCTTGCAACGGTAATCTGTAGAATCACTAACTTTTTTGCCATTTTTCTCCCAAACACAGCCGTTTGGCACCTGGTAGGAAGAGCCTTCAGGACAGGATTTAGCTCGTTCTTCGCGCTCTTTATCATCAATGGGCTCAGGTTCGGCGCTGGGGCTGGGTAAAGGCAGCGGGCCGCCACCGGTAAAAGCTTGACAGCTTTGGGCCTGCCAACTCCAGTTATAACCTACCGGACAAACCGGCCGGGCATCATCTTTAGGCTCTGTACCGCTCTCATAAGGCAGACATTTTCTGGCAGCAAAAGAATAATATTGTCTGGGTCCCTCACATTTATACTGGTCATAGTCATTTAATTTCTTACCGGAATCAGCCCAGACACAACCCTCAAATTGTTTAAAGACAGCTCCCTGGGGACAGGTTGTTAATACTGCATCAGCCCTTCTGGGGACAGAAGAAGGAGCAGGTGTTGCACCGAGCAAGGCATCTGCTCCAAACTGACCACCGTTAATCGGTCTTGGCTTATCTTTGATGGATTGGTAAGTCTTAATAAGATCATCCCTGCCCTGCAAATCTGCCTCGGCAATCAAATCAGGATCAATAGAGCTAAGAAGAGCTGTCTCTCTTTGACCTAAAGTAGAAACAGCATCTTTAAGGGCCGGCGTCTTGGCAAAATCACTCTGAACAGCTCTTAGCTTTTGCAGCTCCTCTACTTTTCTCACCTCTGTTAGCTGGTTATACTCAGAAGGAGAGTTTAGAATCTGCGCTTCATCCAGTTTTTTGGCGTCTGCCAGGGGAAAAGTCTCCTGTTCTATCAGTTTTCTGATTTTTTCCCTGACCTCTGCCCGGGAATTGGACCCGACCAAATCTTCTACTTCTTCAGGCAGGAGTTGACCCTGGGCTTTTAAATCTCCCAACCTTTGGGCTAAAGCTGGTGGTAAAGCTGGCCTTTTTAAGGTATCTGCGCTCTGATCCATTACATCCTCTGTTGCCTTGATAGCTTCACTAATCAGCTTTTGTTCTTCAGCTGGGACAACTAAAAGGCCTTTTTCCAATACCAGCTCATGTCTGGCTGACTGGATTTCAAGCTGCTTTGCTAC
The DNA here is from genome assembly GCA_964560075.1 of uncultured Gammaproteobacteria bacterium. GTDB lineage: Bacteria > Patescibacteriota > Microgenomatia > Daviesbacterales > UBA10151 > HO2-FULL-47-45. The sequence continues at coordinate 15,550 of CAZLKE010000014.1, forward strand.
ATCTTTGGTGTGAGGTGTATCAGCAGCGTTATTAAGATAATCAGCAGCTGAACCTAAAGCTTGTTGATAGTCTTTGAGAGTATTTTTATAAAGGGAAGCTTTCTTCGAATTATTAGCAATGGCAGATACCTCAGCAAGTCTTCTTTCTGCCTGATGCATCCTGAGTCTGGCTTTTTCAGCTGGGTCAAAGGTGAAGGTTAAAGATAACTGCTCATTCAACCTTTTAATAAAGTATGTAGGCTCACCAGGCAAGGCTCCGCCGGTTCCCCCAACATAGAGCTGGGCAGATGGTCCGCTACTTGGTGAGGGGGTAGCACTTACTCCCGTGCTGTCTGCTGCTGGGCTGGGTTGTAGTCCGCCAGCTGGCGGAGGTGAAGGTGATGGCGTCGGCAGAGGTGTGAAGGTAGGGTTTTCGGAAATTGCCTGAGGATAAAACTTGGCTACATCTGTCTGCTGTTCCGGTGTAAAGTTACTTAAGTTTACCTCTTTGGCCAAATCCTGAGCTCTATTATACCAAAGATACGGTTTGATATCGTTTGATGGAGAAACATTCTGATTTTTCTGCCATTTCTTAATTTCATTTAAAACTTCTTCAGAGGGATGGGTGAGGGTTTGATAGTTTTTAAGCTCAGCAACCTGCAGATTAGCTCCTTGAGCAGCATAAACATCAGGATATTTTTGTGAGACTGCTGTATCAAGCTTAATAAGTTCTGCCATGGGAAACTGACCTGAGCTGGTTAGTTTTTCAAGCTCTTCCCTGACATCGGCTCGGTTGTCAAAACTATAAATTTTGTTGCTTTCTTCTTCTGAAATCAATCCGTCTTGTTTTAGTTTTTGGATACTACCTGAAAGCTCCTCAGGCACTGCCGGAACGCCCAGTGCATGGGCTGCCTGATCCAATACCTTGGTAGCACCTCCCAAAGCATGGTTCCAATCTTCAGCCTGAGCCGGAGAAGCTGATAAGCTCAGGCTATTGGTTAAAATTGCCTGGGAAGCAGCAGTATCCTCAACATGTGTTGCCAGTTCAGCAACTTGGGGGTGGTTTTGTTCTGCTAAAACAGACAGGTTTTGGGCTACTTCTGCCATCATTTGACCGTAATCACCCAAGGCTGTGGCTGCTGCCTCCGTCTTGCCTGTCTCCATTAAGGTCTTACCTTCAGACAATCTTTCAGTGGCAAATTGCAGTCTTAACTCCTCTTTTTTGACAGGATCAGTGGTAAAGGTCAGCTGGGTATTTTCCCAAAATCTCTCTATTGGATAAAATGCACTGCCGGGAAATACTCCGGTGGCTTGAGGAAGTATATTTTCAGGAACTTGGGGAACAGGAAGGTTTTCTAAAGATGAAAAAGAAAAACCTAGAACATGAGATTGGTTGTAATAGGGACCGAAATCATAATATTTGCTCCGTGAGGCAAAAATAGGCTGAGCTAATAAAGCCCAAACAATAATAGTAATAATTCCAAGAGAGGAGAAGATAAATCTTCTTTGGCGGCCCATTTTTACTTTTGTTCTATTTCCAGATTAGAGAAAAATTTAAACTTTGTCAACTACCAATTAAGTAATTATTCAGTTCTTTCCAGTGGTCCGTCATTGCGAGCGTAGCGAAGCAATCTTCTACGGTAGGAGATTGCTTCTGGGCCAGTGGCCCATCGCAATGACGATTTGGCTGGACAAAACTAACTAGTTACCCAATTAACACCTACCTTTTAGTGTGTGATTATCTATTGCTCGGGAGATCCCAGGAATTGTTTCTTCTGCTAAAGCTTTATCTGCCGCATCACGTAGTCCACATTTAATTCCCTCTAATTGTACTCTAGCAGGGGTCCAAGAGGAGCTTATACATGGATCCCAATATAATCTTTGTGTTGTTTCAAAATCTCCAACCACTAAAGCTCTGTAATAGTCTCTTGATGTAGGAGGCTTGTTTAAACCATTTGTTAAACTTTCTCTGGATCTTATAACAACGTAACTTCTCTCTTTCGCTTCTATGGCCATAATTATCTAATCCTCCTGTCAAATCCTCTTTTAACACCCGGAACCGACAAACTTACCAAATACCTATCCCCTATATCCAAAAGCCCTGCTCGTTCCTGAGACCTTCTGTACTCATCAGGAGATGCTTGAGCAGTCAAACCATTTGCTTCTCTAACAACTCTTTGAAAAAAAATATCAACTTCTCTTGAACTCATAACTTAATTTTACTCATCTAAAAATGAATTGCTTGACACGCCAAAAACACCAACTTGACATGATTCTGACAATTAAGACCTTGCCCTCCAAAACCCCTAGTTGTAGAATTGTCCTTTAGTGATTAGTCCGCTTATAGAATCCAAATACCCAATCTCTTTCAGGGAACAAGACGCAAAAAAAACTGGGCTTCCATATTAAAAACCGGCACAGTGTGGTTTTGGTCGGGATAAAACGGATTGGAATTAACAATTTTTTGAGGTTTTTCTTAAACCACGAAAAAATCATCCCTACATATGTTGAAAAAGATAAAAACCACCTTCTTATTCCCATTGATTTGTTTGATTTAGTTGAAACAGAAGTTTATCCGTTTTGGGTATTAACTCTAAAAAGAATTCTTGATGCTATTACAAAGACTAATCTTCCCCAAAAAGACAAAAAATACATTGAGCGCCTCTTTATGGATAGCATCCAGTCAAAAGAATTGCTCTTGGTAGTAGACAGTATCCGGCTGACATTAGACAAAATCATCCAAAACAGCTATCTTCCAACGCTCTTTTTTATCAGGTTTGACCGGATGAAAAACAGTGCCACCCCCGAGCTTTATGCAAATATCAGAGGCATCGGGGAATCGCTCCACAACCAGACCTCGTTTGTTTTTACCAGTTTTAGAAGTTTGGACGAGCTCTCTCCTGCCGTGTTTAAAAAATCATCCGTTGCTGCTTTTGCCCATAACATGTATTTACCGCCGGCAGAAAAAACAGATACTAAAATCATTTTTGAGGAAGACAAAAAACGGTATAACCTGGAAATTTCTCCGGATTTGGAAAAAGCCTTGTTTGAACTGGTTGACGGGTATGTCAGATATTTGGAACTTGCATTAATCATCTTAAGCGAAAAAGGCTCCAAAATCAGTTCTCCAGACGAGCTTTTTGAAATTCTTACTCAAGACGAAGGCATTATTTTGCAGTCAGAAGAACTCTGGGAAACCCTAAACAAAGACGAGCAGGAAGTATTAGTCAGGATTTTAAATGCTGAAAAGTTAAGTGAAGAAGAAAAAGACAAAGCAAAATATCTTTGGGAAGCAGGGTTTGTCTTTGAAGACAGAAACCAAACAAAAATATTTAGCCCTCTTTTTGAAAACTTCCTGAAATCCCACCAAAATACTCAAACTAATGGAATTGTAGACTTCACCCACAAAGAAAACTTGTTGTTTGAATTTTTAAAAACAAACATCGGCCAGGTCTGCGAAAGAGACAGTATTATTGAATCTGTCTGGCCGGAAGAAGAAGATTTAGGCGTAACGGATTGGGCTGTTGACCGCCTTGTTTCCAGAGTCAGGAATAAACTTAAAAAACAAAAAAGCCATTTTGAAATCCAAACCATCAAAACCCGCGGGTACAAACTCACTAATTCTTAAAGATTACCGAACTAATGGAGGGTTGACAGAGCGATCCAATTGAGTGCTAAAACGCACTTCATCGCTTACCCGACTTTCCAAAACATTAGCTCTTGTTAGCAAATCCTTCACTTTTTCAAGAAATCCAGCATCTTCACTGATTTTTTGATAAGCTAAATATTCACTTAAATTATATGACTGCCATTTTCTTTGAATACTATATTTTTCTACCAAATACTCAACATCAAAACGAATCTGATCCAGGGTTAATCTTGTCCAGTAAAGTTTTCTATTGTCTTCCGAATTTAAACTTTTTACAGTTTCAAGCTGAACTAATGTTTTCTCACTCTCGACCAACGCTTCTTTCCATACATCAACAGCATCAGAAGAAAGCCCGGTAAGATAAAAATAATCAACTTCATTGTTGACAGTTGGTTTATATTTTGTAGCAACTAACCCATCAATGTTTAATATATTTATAAATAAAAGTGTGATTAAAGTTGATAAAAGCGAGATATAAAAAAAGTTCTTTTTGCCCGTTTCCTTAAAGATTCTAAAAAGGAAAATAGAAAGCATTACCGAGAGCCAAAGTAAAAATACAAATCCAAAAATCCTAGCTCTGGTTAAACCATGAGCGTCGGCATACAAAGCAACTCTTTTGACTGCAGAGAGCAAAAGCAAGCCTGTTTCAATTGTTAAGAATCCGGAGAAAATCTGAATTAAACGTTTTTGGTTGTCCTTAAAACGATGCAGGAATTTAAGCGCGTAAATGACTATTCCACTGGAAAGAGCAGCAACAATAATCAGTTCAAAAAAGCCTTTCCGGACATATTCAGAATAAGTTAGGCTGTTAATTCCCAGCTGGTGCAGGTCTCTTTCGTTTACTGCCGAAAAAAGATAGCGAAACTGGACAATAATAAAAACTAAAAAAAGTGCTGAAATGCTTCCGGTAATAATACTAAGCTCATGCAATTTACCAACTGAAAGTTCATTTTTTAGTTTAGTTTCAGTTGCCTTTTCCAAAATTTTAATTAACCCAAATCCGGTTAAAGCTACAAAAATAACTACGGAAGTTATTGTTCTTTCTCTAATACTGGCAAAAAAGTTTTGGCTTAATTTATTAAAAATAGGATCAGCTTGAGACAATAGGAAAAATAGAATTAAAAAAAGTGCACTGGCGATTGCAATTCCCCGAAACAAAGAAGTCGTAATGTTTTTATCAATTTGTTTAGAAGAGCTCCAAGTATCGGGTTTGGCTAAGTTATAAAGGCTTACTACAAAATCCTTGAGAATAAGTATCGGAAGCAAGATAAAACGAGGGACCTGAAAAGAAAAACTGCCTGTAAACTTGTATAAATAAAGCGCTGTCAATGAAAAAAATACCGCTGCTAAAAAATTCACTACTTGAACAACGTCGTTATCCCTGAATGCAAAGAGAAAGGCAAATACAATACTGGCTGCAGACGCAGATATTGCCAAACTCAAATTTTCATTCTTCTTTTCGCGGGCGACAAAAAAGTAAATATTTAAGCCTAAAAATAACAGGCCGGTACCAACACCAAGCTGGACTCCAAAAAGAAAAATATTGTAAAGAAAAACACTTATTAATGCTGCGACAACTACTTTTACTAAAGTCGTGTTCATGTAGTCGGGTAGGATTGTATTTTACCACACTAAGCAAATCCAAGTATTAGAATCTTTTTCTTAGACTACTTTTAAAACGTCACCCCATTTACATTAGAACCGTCACCTTTTG
>CAZLKE010000015.1:0-7327 GCA_964560075.1 uncultured Gammaproteobacteria bacterium
ATAAATACTATGCTTCTTCTTTTACTTTAACTATTGCTGCCTCTGACCTTTCTGATTTAGTAGCTTTTGATAGTAGCGGCCCCTTGGAGGTAAGGTTAGAGCAGGTTGAGGATTTACCAAATGATAAGCATAAACTCAAAAACAAGTTCAATATAAATGTTAAATTTAACCAACAGCTTGCCGGTAAAGATAAAGAATATACTTGGACTTTAAAGTTTAAATCTAAGGATTTTGCTCAGCTTCAAGGCTCTGTTTGGCAGGTTTCAGTACCCAAAGTAGTTTTAACTGATGATATTACTGACTATAATTTAACATTATCCGTACCCGTAAGTTTCAGCGATCCTACATCAATCGTTCCTGAACCAAGCGGACAATCAGAAATTGGTGGGAAGCTGAACTTAAAGTTTAACAAAGATCAAATTTCTAAATCTGGAATTTTAGCAAACTTTGGTGTCAATCAATTTTTAAAATTTAACCTAAGCTATAAAATTACCAATGATAAAGCCATCCCAACTATTGCAAAAATCGCTTTACCCCCAGACACTCCCTATCAAGAAGTGATTATAAACAATATTGATCCAAAACCAGAGGATGTAACTGTAGATGTGGACGGTAACTTCTTGGCTTGGTTTAAAGTAGGTAAGCAGCAATCACTTGATGTAAGGGTAAGTGGTTTGTCTAAGCTTTTTATCTTTCCAGAAAAAATTAATGTGGCCTCAAGCAGATACGAACTTTATACTAAAGGCGACAAATATTGGGACAAAGACAATCCAGCGATCAAAGCTAAACTAGTTGATATTTTTCAAGGCAAAATCCCTGATACGAATCAGGAAAAAGCCCGGTTGATCCATCGGTTTGTAGTTTCTAATTTAGGGTTTAATGAAAAAAGGCTTTCTGAAAACAATTTTGAGCGGCTAGGGGGACTTACTGCTATCTCTAATTCTGATAATGCTCTTTCCAGTGAATTTACCGACCTTTTTATTTCTTTATCCAGGGCTGCAAATGTTCCGTCAAAGGCTTTGGTAGGTTTTGCCTATACTCCTAATACAGCGCTGAGACCTCTATCTTTTCAGGGAAAATCTTTACATATGTGGCCAGAATATTATGATTCTAGATTTGGTTGGGTGATGATAGATCCAACTTGGGAAAATACAACAGGTGGTGTTGATTACTTTTCTCGTTTTGATCTAAATCATTTTGTAATCGCCATAAATGGATCTTTTAATGATATTAATTTACCCAAAGATGTGAATGTAGAGTTTACTGCTGAAGAATTTAAACCAACTTCAAATATTAGCGTACTCTTGAGATTGCCGGAGTTTCTATATGGAGGCTTTCCTACTAATATGAAAATTAGTATAGAAAATACAGGGAACTCAAATTACAACGCTGAAGAACTTGATATTTCCTCATCCAAAGTTAATATATTGTCAGATTTGACTAAAGAAAGTGGTAAAAACATTAAATTGTATGATGTAAGTATTCCACCTTTTGGCAGAAAAGAACTTGAGTTTCGCTTAAATTCTGATTCGTTTTTTTCATCATTTGAAGATATTATCCAAGTAAATATTGCAGGCCAGAAAACAGACCAGAAAATTCTTGTAAAACCATTTTTTGAGGCAAGGACATTTCCGGTTATTGTTGGTATTTCAGTTGTAGTTATGTTTTTAGGTTATATAGTATCTGTTCTATTGTATTTGAAAAAAAGTAACTTTAAGAAAAAGAAGAGTTCATAATTTGATTTAAGTAGACTTTAAAGACTATACTCTACGCGAATGATCCCAGGCTATATTGATAAGCAAAAATTAGTTCACAAACCCGGCATCTATATGTTTAAAAACAAAAGCTGTGGCGTGATTTACGTGGGAAAAGCAATCGACCTAAACAAAAGAATTTCTTCGTATTTTTCAAAAAACCAAATAGACCCAAAGACTTTGCTTTTGGTCGAGGAAACAGCTGATCTAGAGACTATTGTTGTTGAATCGGAATTAGAGGCTTTGATCTTAGAAGCTAATTTAATAAAAAAATATTTACCAAAATTTAATATTAGGTTAACTGATGATAAAGATTATCTATATATAAAAATCACGAAAGGTAATTTCCCTTCTGTTGAGACAGCCAGGAAGCATGAACTTGAGGATAGTAAGAAATATTTTGGCCCATTCCCTTCATCTAGGTTGGTAAAAGAAACGCTAAAAAGTTTAAGAAAGATATTTCCCTGGTGTAATAATATGCGCTCAAAAAAATTTAAACCCTGCTTTTATTATCATATTCATCTTTGTCCTGGATCTTGTGCTGGGGTTATTGATTCAAAAGAGTACAACAAAAATATCAACCGGTTAATTAAATTACTTGAAGGCAAAAAACAGGAGTTAATTGATGAATTAAATGATGATATCAGGCGGCATGCTAAAAATTTAGAATTTGAAAAAGCCCAACAACTCAAAAAGATACTGGAGGGCTTAAATTATATCACTCAACGAAATAGAGTCCATATCTACTTGGAAAATCCAAACTTTTTAGAAGATGAAAGATCGCAGGCTCTAAGGCAGTTGCAAAAAGATCTTAATTTAAAAGAGCTCCCAGAGAGAATTGAAGGGTATGATATCTCTAATATTCAGGGAATAAATGCTACTGGTTCAATGGTTGTTTTATCTCATGGTGATATTGATAAATCCCAGTACCGAAAATTTAAAATTAGGATTTCCGGTAAGCCAAATGATGTTGGTATGCATCGGGAGATGATAAAGAGAAGACTAAAACACCCTGAGTGGCCGCTGCCAGATGTGATTATTGTAGATGGTGGGAGAGGACAAGCAAGGGTTGTTCAATTTGAAATTTTAAATTTTAAATTTGAAATTCCTGTTTTTGGCTTAGCCAAAAACAGGGAGTGGTTGTATCCGCCAGATGGAGAGATTATTAAGCTTCCAAAAAGAAGCTTGAGCCTGCGGTTACTTCAAAAGCTTCGTGATGAAGCGCATAGATTTGCGGTTTCCTATCACCGCAAATTGAGGAACCAATCTTTTGGAGTATAATATCTTTAGATGAAGAAACTCTTGCGTAATTTTTTAATTAACCTGGTTGCTTTATACTCTATAGCCTATGTGTTACCGGCATTTACTTATGAAGGTGGACCAAAAACTCTTCTTATAGGTGCGCTAGTCTTTATGTTTATTAATATTCTTGTTGTACCCTTAATAAAAATCGTTCTTTTGCCTATCAATCTACTGACTCTGGGGATTTTTTCTTGGTTTGCAAATGTCTTAGGTTTCTATGTTTTGACTTTAATCCTTCCACAATTTAAAATTATGCCATACCTTTTTCCAGGAGCGGACTTGGGAGGTGTTATTATACCTTCAATGAATTTAAACGTTTTGCATGTAGCAATAGTTGCTTCGCTTTTGATAGGATTAATTATTAATTTGTTTAAGTGGATCATCAAGGATTAAATGCAATGAATGAGAATATTTTAAATATAGTTCAAATAATACTTGGAATAATTTTAGTAGGATTAGTTCTACTGCAAGGTAAGGGTTCGGGCCTTGGTGGTACTTTTGGCTCTAATATGGCTTTTTATTCAACCAGAAGAGGGGCTGAAAAACTAATCTTTATTATTACAATCATCATCTCGTTTTTATTCCTAGTAACATCGCTTTTGGGAGTGGTCATTTGAGGAAGCTTCGGTTTCTTTTCTTTTATTTCATTTTGATTTTTGCCAGATATAAAAAAAGAATAGTTCTGGCTGTTTTTCTGATTCTTCTTTTAGGTTTTGGTATCTATTCACTAAACGAAAGCTTCAAGAAGGAAACTATTTCTCAAGGTATAGTAGGTACTCATACCCAAGATGATTTGCCAGGGGTTGTTACCCAACTGCTTTCGCAAGGGTTGGTAAAGATTGGCAAAGATGGACAAGCAGAACCAAACTTAGTAGAGAATTGGCAAGTTGGTAATGATGGAAAGTTGTATACATTCAAGTTGAGAAAGGATCTATCCTGGATTGATGGTACTTTAGTTTCTGCAAAGGATATTTCAATATCAATTCCTGATGCGCAGGTGAGTACTCCAGACGACCAAACGATTGAATTTAAATTAGTTGACTCGTTTAGTCCTTTCCCAACTCTTCTTTCCAGGCCTGTATTTAAAAAGAATACAAATTTAGGCTTGGGTCCTTATAAAATCGCAGATATTCAAAAAGATATTATTTTTATCAAAAAAATTACTCTAAAACCGATTAGACAAAATCTGCCAGAAGTAATAATCAAATTTTACCCAAATGAAAAGATAGAGTAGGTGACATTGATGATTTAATAACTCAGCGGCCATTTTCATCATTTTCGCAAGTAACTTACAGTAGAATCGTTACCATTTTTTATAATACCGCTGATCCTGTTTTGTCAGATGAAAACTTTAGACTAGCTTTAAGTTATTCTGCGCCATCAATAAAAAATGAAATTGAGGCTAAAACATCAATTCCTCCAACCTCTTGGGCATTTAACCCTTATGTTAAGGACTTTTTAGATAATGAAGAACAAGCATTGAAAAGCTTCAAAAAAGTCCAAAACGGCAAAGACACTCCAATTATTTTAACTGTTACCACGCCTCTTAAAAGTATTGGGGAGCAGGTGGTTGAAGCTTGGAAAAAGATTGGAATAAATGCAATACTCCGGGTAGAGAGTGGTTTGCCACAAGATTTCCAAGCATTGCTTATCTCTCAAAAGATTCCCCCTGATCCTGACCAATATTCTTTATGGCACAAACTGGGACAGATAAATATTTCTAAACTCTCATCTCCCCGGATTGATAAAGATTTGGAAGATGGTAGAAAGCTGCAAGATTTGCAGCAGCGCAAACAAAAATATGCTGATTTTCAAAAAGTTCTTCATGATTCCTCTCCAGCAACTTTCTTATATTACCCAAAGTACAATGTTGTTTTCTTGAAAAAGAAAGAAGAAACTTTAAAGAAAATATTAGATATGCAGCTTGAATATTTTTAGGATGAAACTCTTAGTCAGTATTTATTTAAGTTTTTTGATCTTAGTTAGTCCAGCTTTTGTTTACGCCGACGAACAGACCCAAAATATTTACTATGAGGGAAAAATTTTGAGAGTAATAGAAGAAAAAGAGCTTGATTTAGGTAAGGAACAGATTTACCAAAAACTAGAAGTAAATATTGTGAATAAAGATAAAGCAGGACAGACAGTTGTTATCGAAAATGGAAATTTACCCATGGCAAACGTTGTCCAATATAAGGCAGGGGATTGGGTGGTGATTTTAGCAAGTAAAGATTTTGAAGGTAAAGATGTTTTTTATGTAACAGATTACGTTAGACGGAATTCTTTAAAAATTCTTACCGCTTTATTTTTAATTTTAGTAGCTTTTATTGGTAAAAAAAGAGGGTTAAGTTCTGTTTTAGGTATGGTAGTTTCCTTTTTAATTCTTTTTACTTTTGTATTGCCCCAGCTTCTAAATGGCAGCAATCCTACTCTTGTGAGTTTACTAGCAGCAGCAATTTTAGTTCCTATAACTTTCTATCTTTCTCATGGGTTTAATAAAAAGACAAATGTAGCTGTCTTTTCAACCTTTCTAACTCTTTTAATTACCGTAATACTGGCAAACTTATTCATTAGTGGTTCTAAGATTTCCGGATTTGCGTCTGAAGAAGCTGCATTTTTGCAGGTAGCTAAAGCCGGAACTCTAAATATAAGGGGTCTTCTGCTAGCCGGAATAATAATAAGTGCCATTGGTATCTTGGATGATATTACTGTTTCCCAGGCAGCTGTTGTTAGTAAATTAAAGGAAACTCAAGAAAAACTAAAATTTAAAGATTTGTTTGAAAAAGGGATGAGTGTTGGCAGGGATCATATTGCTTCGATGGTGAATACTTTAATTTTGGTTTATGTCGGCGCAGCACTTCCTTTACTATTACTTTTTGTAAACAATCCCCATCCGTTCTCTGAAGTTGTAAATTATGAAATAGTTTCTGAAGAAATTGTCCGAACACTTGTTGGAAGTATCGGCCTTGTTCTGGCAGTTCCAATCACAACTTTCTTAGCTTCTATTTATTTTTCGAATGAATCTAAATCTCACGATACCTGATATAATTTGAAGCATGCTGAATAGATTCGAAAAGAGATATACAACAATCTTTTTAGCAGATAGTCTTTCTCCATCGTCATTAATACTTCTCAAACGTCGCACAGATACAGATGTTGCCCCTAATTTGTACACGGGTCTTGGAGGAAAGATAGAACTTGGGGAGGATCAATTAGCAGGAGCAGTGAGAGAATTGAAAGAAGAAACAGGTTTAACAGATTTACCACTGACTGAGTTTAGTCGTCAGATTCTAAATAGAGAACGAGTTTTTTGCTTTTTTTGGGGAATCTACAGAGCAGAAGCATTGCCAGAATGTAACGAAGGTGTATTAGAAAGAGTAAGTGTTAAGAATCTGTATACTAAGAGTCTAATTCCAACAGTTGCGATTATTCTAAAAGAATGTGAACGAAGAAATTGGGATATTCAAAAACTATTTACTTTATATGTTGAAAGAGAAGACATAAACAATGTCTTTGCCCATATTGATAAACAAATAATTAAAGAAGGCCTTCATTTTTAATTAGGTTATCCGTAGATTGTGCCAGCTATATATGTTTTATGTACAAACTGGTTTTAGGTAACTAGTTAGTTTTGTCCAGCCAAATCGTCATTGCGATCCCGACGTTACGTCGGGGGAAGCAATCCCTGCCTGCCGGCAGGTTATTAGATCGCCGCGTCCTCCGATGTACATCGGAGTCCTCGCGATGACAGTGTACTGGAAAATACTAAATAGTTACGGTTTTAGCTCTTTACACCAAAACCTCGCTTCGCTAAAATGAATATATTCCTTTAGTCTAGTCTTTAGACTTCTCTTCCCGGAATTAATTAATCTAAATATTTATGAGCAGTCAAGTTTCATCGAGTGACCGGTATATTATTAGTGAGTCGCAAGAGCTTAGTTTAGGCGAGTCCAGAAAATGGGTTCAAAGGATTAAAACAGCCTTTCCTGCACTGAAATACAAAAATTACAGATTGTATTTTGTTGGCCAGCTGGTTTCATTTATAGGTTCTTGGTTGCAAAATGTTGCCCAGGGTTGGCTTGTCTGGCAGCTTTCTCAATCTGCTTTTTGGGTAGGAACTATTGCTGCATTAAATCATATCCCAATTTTGCTATTTGCACTTTTTGGCGGGGTTATTGTTGATCGGGTAAATAGGAAAAAACTAATAATGCTTACTCAAATAGCGTTTATGCTACTTGCCTTTATCCTGGGGATTCTAACTATAACAAAAACAG
>CAZLKE010000015.1:7337-20832 GCA_964560075.1 uncultured Gammaproteobacteria bacterium
TTAGATAATCCGGCCAGACAATCCTTTGTTGTTGATATAGTTGGTAAGGAAGATTTACATTCTGCTGTAGCTTTAAATTCTAGCGTATTTAATGGTGCCAGAATTATCGGTCCGGCTGCTGCTGGAGTTTTAATTGCTATTGTCGGAACGGGTGGGGCTTTTATAATAAACGGAGTAAGTTTTTTAGCAGTGATTTTTGCACTTCTTTCCATGAATATTTCAATTAAAAAAGACACTCGTCCGATCCATCCTTTAAAGGCGATCAAAGAGGGTATTGTTTATGCATGGAATCACCCAGTAATTAAATTACTTTTGTGCTTCGCTGCGGTTAATTCTATTTTTGGTTGGTCTTATGCAACTATTATGCCAGTTATTGCAAGGCAGATGTTAAATCAAGATGCTGGAGGCTTAGGATTGCTTTATACAGCATCTGGTATAGGGGCGCTTGTTGCAAGTGTGATAGTTTCTATTTATGGTAAAAAAATTAATAAAATATTTTTCATATTAGGTGGTAATATGCTTTTTACTTTTGCTATTTTTTCTTTTAGTTTTACAAACTCACTAATTAGTGCTTTGCCTTTTTTAATTTTGGCTGGATTTAGTTTACTCATACAATTTTCAACCGTGAATACAGCCTTGCAGGGAATGGTAGAAGACAAATTAAGGGGAAGGATCATGAGTCTTTATACACTCGTGTTTATTGGATTATCTCCTTTAGGAAGTTTGCAGGTGGGGTTTTTGGCAGATAGTTTTGGTCCCGGGTTTGCTATCCGTTTTGGAGCTTTCATTGTTTTCCTAACCGGAATAGCACTATTTATGTTTAAAGATAAAATTAGAAAAGATTACTCAAATTACAAAGGATCTGAGAAAGCTAAAGTAGTATATGAATAGTGAGCCGGGTGGGATTTGGACCCACGACCAATAGATTAAGAGTCTACTGCTCTACCGCTGAGCTACCGGCCCATTATATTCTATCTTTTAAAATTTTTTCCAATTATTATACCGCTGCCCGCTGTCCAGTGTAACAGGACTAGCGGGCCCGCCTGTCATGTTTTACTTGACGGCGGGAGTTACCGGCCCGATTTATTCTTCCCATTCTTCCTTGTCATCAGTATCTAAATCTTCTGCCATGTTTAAGGGTTTACGTCCTTTGTCATCCGACCTAATACCCATACTTTCCACAGCATTATCAATATCTACAACCTCGTAGTCATTAAAATCTCCTGGCATATGACCACCCGTACCAGGTGTTTGAGAATCTTCAATTTCCGGTTGAGACTGCTCAACTACCCCGTCTTTCTCATTTTCATCAGAAAGCATTTCTTTTTGGGTCTCAGGTTGATCGTTTTGTTGCTTATCATCATCCATAAGCTCACCTCCTTAACCAAATTGATAATGTGCGCGCCCGGAGGGAGTCGAACCCCCAACCGCAACGTCCGAAGCGTTGTGCTCTATCCATTAAGCTACGGGCGCAACACGAGAATTATACCTTAACTAGATTCAATAATCATCTTGTCACCTATGTAAGTTTTAGTTTTTTCTATTGTCTTTTCAGGTACTTCTATGACTAATGAATATTTTGGGTTCCAGAAGAATAGAGAGTTAGGTTTTAAGGATTTCTTTAATTTCACAACCCGGTCTTGTTTATCTAAGACCAACACATCAATAGGTTTGATAAGTCCAAATGTGTGTACACCAAATCTAGTATAAAATATTAAAGTTCTTGGATTATTTTTATTTAGCATTCCAAGCAATTTATCAAAAATAGAAGAGCAAATTTTTGCATCAATTGATAATATATTTTTGTTTGTTAAATTCTTAATAACCATAAATTTGCTTGTTGTAATTATCTAAAACCATGATATGATATTTACACTTAAATATTAATATGCCAAGAAAAAAGACATTAGAGACAGCGTCAAATATGACAAAAAATCCCGTTAAAAAAGCGCCTAAAAAAACGGTTGTAAGCAAAGAAACAGAGATAGTAGAAAATAAACTAGCAAGTATTGACTTTTCCCAAAAAATTGTTAACTTTTTTAAAAACAACAAACTCCTTTATCTTTCAGGACTAATAATTGTACTCGGAGTTTTAGGCTATTACTTGTATAAATTCTCAATAATTGCTTGGGTTGATCAAACACCGATTACGCGTTTTCAAGTATATAAGGAGTTAGAAAATAAATATGGAAAAGATTTAAAAGAGCAATTAATTAGTGAACAATTAGTTTTAAGTGAAGCCAAAAAACGTGGGGTAAGTGTTGCAAGTGACGAGATAGAAAAACAGATTAAAGAAATAGAAACTCAACAAGGTGGCCCTGAGCAGCTGAAACAGATTTTAGAAATTCAAGGAATGAATATGGAGGATTTAAAAAAACAGATAGAATTCCAAGTCATGATTGAAAAGATGTTTGGTCAAGATGTTCAAATAAGTGATGAAGAGATTAAAAATTATATTAAAGCCAACAAAGAACAATTTGCTGATGTGATAGATCCGGAAGCTTCAATTAGCGCAGAGACTAAAGATCAGGTTTCCAGTTTATTAAAGAGACAAAAGACCGCTAAAAGTTTTAATGATTGGCTCAAAGATACTCTCCAAAGTTCTCGGGTTATTAGACAGTAAACATGAATATCGGTTTCATCGGACTTGGTAAGATGGGTAAAAATATGGTGCTTCATGCACTAGAGCAAGGGATTGAAGTTGTAGCTTGGAATAGATCTCAAGAGCCTTTAAAAGAAGTTTCAAACGCTGGTGCAATTGCTGCAAAAAATATCCAGGATCTCGTTTCTAAATTAGAATCTCCTAAATTAGTTATCCTTATGCTGCCGGCAGGTGATGTGACTGATGAATTTATAATTGAGTTGAAAAAATATGTTGAGCCAAATGACTTAATAGTTGATGCTGCAAATTCTTTCTATAAAGATACTTTAAGAAGAGCTGAAGATTTAAACAAGCAAGGCATTCATTTCATGGATATGGGAACTTCGGGTGGTCCTGGAGGAGCTAGAGGTGGTGCTTGTTTAATGATTGGTGGAAGTGATGAGGATTATCAAAGATTAAAGCCCATTGCAGAGAAATTAGCTGCTCCAGGAGCTTTCCAACACTTAGGTCCAGTAGGGGCAGGGCATTTTGCCAAAATGGTACACAACGGAATAGAGTATGGAATGATGCAAGCTCTAGCAGAGGGAATTGCTGTTTTGAAGAAAGCTCAATTTAACTTTGATTTAATTCAAGTAATGGATCTTTACAACCATCAATCAGTTATTACCTCTAGGCTAGTTGGATGGATGAAGGATGCATTAAGTAAAGAACCTAATTTAGACAACATATCATCTATGATCGGATCAGGCGGAGGAGGAAACATAAGAATCCCTGGAGAGGCAGATTGGACTGTTCAAGCTGCCAAAGAAATGGGTATAGATACGCCTGTTATTGAAGAATCAATTAGAGCAAGAGAAGAATCATGGAAGGTTGAAGAAAGCTCCTCAAATGGATTTAGGAACAAAGCAGTTTCTGCCATGCGGGGCGAATTTGGAAAACACGCAGTAACTAAGTAGACTAACTAGAACTTACAGAATAAATTTGAAGGTTTAAGCCAACTTCTTCCGTCTTCTTTAATTAATTTATCAGCTTCTTCAGGTCCCCAGGTTCCAGGTCCGTATTCATGGACTTGGGTTTTTTGACTGGCTAGTGGATCGATAAAAGCCCATTGTGCTTCTACTTCTTCTGCATGATTGAAGAATGTTTGATCCCCATTTATTGCATCAGAAATTAGTCTTTCGTATGCGTCTGGTAAAGCATTTCCATAGTCGTGGTAACAAAATTGCATATAAGTCTCTTCAAGTTCTAGGGTATGGCCTGGCTTTTTAGTTAAAATTTTTAAAACTATACCTTCATTTGGTTGAATGCGATAAATCAAGACATTTGGTTTGGTAGCTTTAAATACAATAGATATCTCTGTGACAGTCTCTTTTAGCTTTTTTCCAGCCCGAACATATATTGGTACACCTTTAAATCGCTCATTTTCGATTTCTGATTTAAGAGCATAATAAGTATCAGTTTGAGAATTTGGGTTAATATTTTTTTCCTCTTTGTATCCTTTGTACTGACCAAAAACAACTTTGTTTGGCATTGGAACTAGTGATTTTAAAATCTCAATTCTTTTTTTAGTAATTTCTTCGCTGGTAAAATGCAGAGGTCTATCCATTGTTGCAAAAGCAACCATTTGTAGTTGATGGTTTTGTCCCACATCTTTTAAGGCTCCAACGCTGTCGTAATATCCACCCCGCTGTCCAATTCCAAAATCTTCTAGTGCAGAAACTTGGATATGATCAATATGATCTTTATTAATTAGATGTTCAAAAATATTATTAGCAAATCTAAAGGTTAAAATATTTTGTAAAGTTTCTTTTCCTAAGTAATGGTCAAGCCTGTAGATTTGATCCTCAGTAAAATACTCTGATAATAAGTTATTCAACTGCTTAGCGCTTTGAAGATCGTTTCCGATTGGTTTTTCAATAATTACTCTAACCCAACCTTTGTCTGATTTGTTTAAACCAAAATTTTTTAAATTACTAAATATCTTTTCATAAAGTTCGGGATAAGTAGCAAGGTAGAAAATAGTATTAGCGTGTTCAGTATTAGTATTAAGTTTGCTTAGATGGTCTTCTAAATCTCGGTAAAGTTTTGCGTCTTCCGCGTGTCCTGCAACATGTGAGATATTTTTAGTTAATATTTCAAATACTTCAGGTTTAATTTTATGTTGATGATGCCTGTTCTCTTGACTTAAGACTTCCTTGAAGTAGTCCTGGAGCTCTCGAAAATCTTTAGGATGTCTGGAGATACCAATAATATTAGTATTTGCAGGAAGCATATTGGCTTCAGCTAAATCATAAAGTGCTGGAATTAATTTTATTTGAGCTAAATTACTGGTAATGCCAAAAATAACAAAGTTAAGAGATTCCATCCTGCACCTTTCCTTTGAAAGGAATAGTTATACCAGAAATAATGCCAAAAGATGACCCAAGTAGCAAGCCACCAATTACATCTGTAGTCCAATGTTCTCCTAAATATATTCTGGAAACAACAACCGATAAAACAAAGAAAAGTAAGATAGGTATTGTTATGACTCTAATATAAAAATTAGTTCGGAATAAGAAATAAACAATTATCAATGAAAGTAAGAAACCCAACCTGTAGGTGTGACCCGAAGGATATGAATACTCTGTGTGGACATAGTGACTAGGAAAATTAAAGTCAAGAACCCCTCTGTAAAACAAAAAAGGCGGTCCTGGGTGGTGTACAAATACTTTCCCAAACACCTCCAAAAACAATCCAAACGGAAAAAGAAAAAGAGACGCTGCAGTTAACCAATATCGTTTAATCAAAAATAGAATAACCATAACAAGCCATAAACTTCCCGTGACTTCAGCAGAACCAAAAACAGAAATCAAGGAAAATGGTAGGTCTACTTTTCGGGATAAATGGTCTTGTATTTTAACAGTTGTATCGAAATCAAATTGGGTAAAGGCTTCTTTTGCTACTAGGTAAGAAAAGAATACGAAAGCAAAAGATAAAACTACTGCAAAAAGAAAAAGGATCTTTTTCGAGGTCATTATTAAATTCTAACAGAAAACTTAACAATCTTGTTTAATATATAGAAGGTTGAAACAATGAGAATAATTTCTTCACACTTAAATTATTATGCTAAAAAATACCTACACTTAGAATTTAAACTAAATAATTTAATTGAAACGATAATTATAACTCTAGCTATTTTTGCTATAAGTTTTCTGGTAGCAGCAAGCTTGGTGTATGGTTAAGCTGCGTGAATCTAAACCTATGAAGTGTAAGCCCTGCATCACACTGCACATTAATCGTAAATCTCTCATCACCCTGTAATTCTGTAACTTCCGCATACTGGCTTACTTTGTCAAGTATTGTGCTGAGTGGTTCTCCATGTAACACGTGAGGGTTTGGGAAGCGGTATATTAAGGATTTTTCCGGCAAACTATTATATACGTACAATTCCCTTTTTCCTCTACCCATGTTGTTAGCTATGGATAAAGGTGTATCAGAAGATGTATATTCTCTAACTTTTATCCATCCTTCTCCTCCACAAAATTTCTCGAGTAATAAAGACATAAACTATAGTTATTAAATTAAAGATACAAACATAAAATAATATTTAAGCTGTAATTTTGTAAGAGAATGGAAAGCATCCAGATAAGAATAAGGATTTGACAAAAACATAAGCCCTAACTATCTTTGAATAGATGAAGGGTAGCACTGCTCCTAAAGTATTTTTAACTTTTGCTATAGTTTTTATTCTATTCGCTGCTGTTACAGCTTTAATTAGTATCTTAGGTAAACCTCCCCCCGCTTTACTTTCTATAAACAAAATTGATTATGCCGTTAGCCCCCCGATAAAGGTTTTTGCTGAAGGTGAACACCTAATTGCTAGTACATCTGCTGGCACAAGGGTGTTAACGGTTTCTACCGATAAGGCAGTTAATGAACTAATAAAGAATCAGGCAGCAAGTAAGGTAAATGCAATAATGCTTGTAGAAATCGATGGTATCCCAGCTTATGAGATTAGTGCTTTAAAATCCCATAGGCTTGTAGGTATTATTCCAATTACACTGCCAATAAAAATTAATTTCTCCCCAGAAACTGGAGAAATATTAAGAAGGGACCAATCTAGATTGGCAAATATTATAGATTTAATATCCTTCTAAAAAGTGACTAAATAATGTAACTAGTTAGTTTTGTCCAGCCAAATCGTCATTGCGATGGGCCACTGGCCCAGAAGCAATCTCCTACCGTAGAAGATTGCTTCGCTACGCTCGCAATGACGGACCACTGGAAAGAACTGAATAATTACTAAATAATATGTAGACAAATGGCTTGGTCTGTTTTATTATTTAAGGCTAGTATGGCACAAGTTGAGGGACCAAGCATTGATAATGACTATTTTGCTTCCCTTTATTCTGAATATAGAGCTCCAATAGAAAGATTTATCACAAGCAGGATTAGAGATCCAGAACGTGCACAGGAACTAACACAAGATGTGTTTGTGAGAGGTATGATGACTCTTCCAGGAGTGATAGCTAGAGGAAATTTTAATCCTCAAGCATATTTTTATCAAAGTGCGAGGTACGCATGTATAGACGAATCAAGAAAGGGAAAAACTAGAACTGAGAAAGAGCCACTTTTTCAAGCATCTTTTCTTTCTCGAACCATTGATCCCGAAAAAAGCGTTGTTCAAAATGATGTAGTTTCTCAAGTATTGGATAAACTAACTGCCCAACAAAAGTCAGCATTGGTTTTACGTGAATGTCATGGATTTAAATATGCCGAAATATCGGATATATTAGGTATTAACAATAACGCACTAAAACAACTTTTAATTAGAGCAAGGCGGTCTTTTCGCCGCCAATACACACAGATGTATCCCCCAAGTGAGGGCTAGATTTAATTGTTTCCTTTGAAACTCTTACTCTTTTGACCCTTTTTTCTTAAACATACCTTAGATAATAAATTTATCTTTTTTAAAGAAAGGAGGTGCAGAATAATTGGCAAAATATTTAGTTGAAATGCCTCATACAAAAGAAACCTGTCTTCAGTCTTTGGATGAGATGGCTGAGAAAGGGTCAGATTTGCTGGGCTCTGTGTGGTTTGGTTGCGATATGGGCGATCATACTGGATATGCATTACTTGATGCTGATGATGAACACGAGGTGAAGGATATGCTTCCAAATCCAATGATTAATACCGCCAGGGTTGTAGAGGTAAAACGTCACACCCCAGAAGAAGTAAGGGCGATGCACCAAATGTAGTTTTAAGGATTACTACTTTAATCAAACGTGGTCTTGTTAACTCAAGACCACGTTTATGACAGGTTCTACTTGTTCAATAATCTCTTCAAAGGTAATTTCATAAGAGGAAGTCTCCATAAAGGAGATTTTGTATCAAAACCAGTTATTAAAAAGTTTACATTCGGAATTTCCGACCGGCGAAAACCCAATAGAGTGCTCTCTCTATACCCACTTTCAGTCCAGCTTGTATGATATAGATCGGCTTTTCCTTCATCTTCTAAGCAAACTTCATCAAAATCAGTGTTTGCATTAAAATGTCTTTGGTTAAAAAGAATAGCCATGTTAGCTCTGTTAAGCTCTTTTTGGTTAAGATCAAAGATCTCCATTTCAAAGGTATAAGGTCGAATATCTCCTCCTGGAAATGTAACTGGTAAGGCGATAGCATCAAATCCTGAGCTTATTTCAATAACTCTGATCATCCCCTTAGCATGACCTCTAGCAATGTTTAAGCCAATGGTGTCTACTATAATCCCTTCATCCACTTTTGTGGCTTTTTCTCGAAAACACTCCGGGTTTAAATCTAGGGAGGTAAAATTTGGTCTCACTCCAAAAGGAACTCCTGGGGTAACTTGAACTTCGTATGTTTGCGGTCTTCCTTCAGCAGACATACTATCAATTTTAAATTCTAAATATAAAAAATCTGTAAGATCGATTGATACAGTGTTTAGTAAGAATAATTGTTTTTTGTAGCAGAATTTAGGTATATAATTAGAAAATGGAAGCATTAAAGCGTCCTTTAAATAGAGAAGGTAAATGTATTTGGCATGTTAGAAATTTGTCAGGTTTATGTGAAAGGGTTGGAACTAATGCATGTATTCTGTTTACTCAAATTCAGCATCAAGATTTAAATGGTGGTTTTTATAGGCCCGGTACCATTATTGGTGAGAGTGGGAAATTTTGGCCAAGAGCCAGGTGGGAAGGTTATTGCTTAGAAACACTGAGAGAACTAGAGAGGGTTACCTGTCCAAATGCAATTGTTGTAGGAAAGGTTATTCAAGAGGTATCTGATAGAAAAGCCGCCAACGGTGAGCTTTTTTAAATTTCTTGGTATGGATTCGGAAGCCTACAATATGATTCCGTTTAAAGAAGAAAAAGAAATAGTAAGAAAAATTAAACTTATGAGAAGTTTTGATATAAATGATATTCCTTGTTTTTCTCACTAAAGTTTAATAACATAGAGTTATGGATGAACAAACTTTTAAAAAACTACTTAATGTAGCTTTAGAACCAATAAAAAAAGATCTGGTAGAAGTAAAGAAGGCTCAAGCAGATATGAAGGACACTCTAGATAATAGAGTTTTACCTTCTGTAACTGAAACTGAGATGACACTAAAATCCTATGCTGATAGCTACAAGATTAACCAGTACAATATTGAAAGGGTAGATACAAGATTAACAACTGTGGAGAAAAATCTTAATATAGAACCACCGGAAGATCTAAAGGTTCCTCACTTTTCTGCAAAATAATTAATTTGGTTGGATGCAGCTATAGCCTTGAGTTTACCGAAGGGTTTGTACCCAAATAAAGAACAATTCCGTTTATATTCCTCAATTTTGATATACTTGAACCGTGAAGAGTGATGATACAGAATAATCCAAAAGTAGTTGTTGCTATTGATGGAATGCCAGGAGTTGGCAAATCCATGATACTAGATTTAATGGAGAAGGGTAGGATTGACGCTTTACTAGTTCATATGGATAATTTTTTAACTCCTATTGAACATAGACAATCATTAGTTGATAAAGAAGTCTCGATCGAAGAATTAGTAGCAGGCTTGTTTGATTATTCAGACATTAGAAATCTGGTTGAACAATACAAAAAAGAAGAGAACAATGAGTTCAGCACATTGGCTTATAAATCAGGTTAGGGTTGAAGGCATTTAAAAACTATCAAGAAAAATGCGAACCTAAACAAAAAGCAGATTTAGTGTTAAATATATCAAATAATATCTAGGGGTCCCCTATGCAACAATGTTCGGACTTATTTTACATTTTGCCAAGAGAAAGAGCTTGAACTTTAGGTGTTAAGATATTGATCAAAGATCCATAGTGGTATAGTTAATAGATGACATTAAAAAAACAACTTGGAATTATTGTTTGTTTTGCAATCATTGTCTTATGTATTGGATTCTTTTATCTTTTAACATTTAAGCCTAAACCAAATCCGCCATCTGCTAAGGGGGTAAGTATTACAAAAGAACAAAAAGTCAAATATCCTGAAGATTACACCATAGTCATAGTTGGAGATTCCATGACCGAAGCCTTGGGAAACTCCACAGAGTTGAAGCAATACCTTTCAGATTATTATAAAAAATCATTTGAAATCTTAAATTATGGTTTTGGATCTACGAATGTTTTGTCTTTGGTAGATAGGATAGCCAAAGAGACTGAACATGGAAGAAAATTTATGCCCATCTCAAAAATAGATTATGATTTGATTTTAATAGAATCTTTCGGAGAAAACCCTCCTTCTGAGCTTCCTTTAGAACAAGGGTTAAAAAGACAAAACGAAGAACTAGACAAGGCAATTGCTACCTTACAATCATCTCATCCTAGAGGTAAAGTTGTATTTGTTGCAACTATATCTCCCAACAAGACCATTTTTGCTAAGAACCAAGTTGATCTTACCAGTGACGTAAGGGCTAAATGGGTTCAAGAAAGAGTAGCTTATATCCAAAATCACATTGATTATGCTAATTCCCACAATATACCGGTGATAAACATTTTTAAGGATTCTTTGCTGGAAAATGGTGATGGAAATCCTAATTATATTAGCACTCAGGATTTTATCCACCCATCACCCAAGGGAATAATCTTCATTAGTCGAAAAATAGCTGATTTTATTTATCAGGAAAAGATCCTCTAACATTTTTCAGGTTCAAGCAATCCCTTCAGGGGTAATAAAAGTTAGCCTCAAAATATGCTGTGGTGACTGGTTAGAACTTCTGGGGAGACGTAGGGGAATCGAACCCCCTCTAACAGGACCACAACCTGTTGTGCTACCATTACACTAACGCCTCCATGACTTTCTGATCTAATTCCTTATCATGATGGACAAGATAGTGACAATTCAAACATAACCACATTAAATTATCAAGTTTATTATTAGTTCTATTGTGGTCTTTATGGTGGGCAGTTAAAATCCTCAGATCATCGATCTTACATAATACACACGCCTGATTCTGATTACTCCTTAAAAGAATGCTTCTGTAAGCCTTTTCACCATTTTTCCAATTTGCGCTATTCTCTCCCACATAAATCTGATTTCTCCATAAAGTTTGACAAGATTTTGTACAAAAAAACTTGCCACTTTGCGAATGATCTATAGCTTTCAAAGAGCGATAAATTTTTTTACCACAGATAAAACAATTTACGAATTTACCCCTTAGCTGAGACTTAAATACGCACTCTCGGGAACAATATTTACCCCATCCTAATTTTTGGTGACTTGGTTTAATATAGAAGCCTTTTTTGCAAATCTGGCAATTTACCTCAGGCACTTCATAATTCTAACTTACCAAAAGCTTACTGTCAATTCACCGGTTTCTGGCGAATTAGGCGCTCTACTAAATTTGCTTTGACAGAGGTAAAAGACCCCAAAAAGCTTTTAGGTTAAAGATAGTAGATAAAAAATCTGGCTCTAAGGTTCCAAAATCAAGTATATTTTCTCCTGATTGAACAGTTTGGCGGATAGTTTTTGGTTTGTAGTAATCTTTTTCTAAAGTATATTCAAATGTGTAGTCAGGAAGTAAGAATTTTGCCTCTAAAGGCTGTGACTGTCCCGAGTCGTTTAGTGTAATTTTTTGAATCTGGTCGCCTAAAACTGTATATAGCTTCAAAAAATAATCTCCGGCTGCTGAATCTTTCCATTTTAATTTTGATTTTATCTTTAAACTAACTGGAGATTTAACTTGGGTCTCAAATTCAAAGGCTTCAGTATCAAACTGATCATTGCCATCAAAAAGGTTCAAAACTAACTTGTAAGCTCCATTACTCGGAGCTTTAAGTCTGATATTAAACGTGAATTCCTTTCCAGGTTCTATACGGAAAGCTTTGGGTATTTCAACATCCTCAACACCCAGTTCTTTTCCTCCTTCAATGGCAATTAATCTAACAGGATCATCGTTATTCCAGATAGATTGACCTACGTTTTTAAAAGTAAGTGGAATAGTATATTCCTCGTTTGCAACAATCGAATGATAAACGCTTCCATCAGTAAGTTGGGCGCTGCGTCTCATTCTTGGTTTGCCGTTTGGTTTATTTAAACTAGCTAAAGTTATGTAATGTGGATGAAACTCTGGGTACTCGGCACCTAAAACTTGGGTTGAGGAGGCACCCCGTATCTTCTTAAATGAAAAGTGATCAAATGGGTAGTCTTGATAATTTAATAAAAAAGGGGTAACAGCAACAATACGGTAATCGCTCCAAACATTTTCAAAAGCGTATTTATAATAGCCTGCAATTGTTTCCGGTGAAGGATAACGGGGATTAAAGTTTTTGCCGTCCGAATGTTTCCAACCGGTTTCTGTTATAAACACAGGCAGGTTTTTAGATACGCCTAGGTTTTTTAAGACCTCCAGTTCCCATAAATAGCCTCGAATACTTCTTCGCCCAAAGTCTAGCGGTGAGCCAAGAAAGCCGGGGTTGGGGTAAGAATGAGAAGCCCAGCCATCTAGTTTATTAAAGATGTCTGGAACTTCATCGTTCATCTCACGCATGAATGTTAATTGATCCTGATAGCTTGGCCTTTCTTCTGGGGTGGAAGCATCAAACCCGGCATTTAATACAAAAAAGTCTTCAGATTTTTGTTTTAGAGCATCAATTGTTTGGTTTAAAACACGGGCATAAGATCTGGCATCAACCGAATTACCCCATTCCTGTCCATGGTTTGGTTCGTTATAGATAACGACATAACGGTTCTTCACTGGCCAATCAAGGGAATTTAAAAACTTAGCCCAAATTTCTGCCTCATTTTCGTCCGGTTTCTTCCAAAAGTCTTGTTCTGGTTGAGTGGCTATTCTGACAATTGGAATGAGTTTTAGTTGTCTTAAATTATTAAAAAATTGCTGCCATTTGTCTTTGTTTCGATCTTTGTTTTCGATTAAAAAGGTAACATAGCCCCAATCTCCGCCGTTAGAATTTACAAGTTCTGCTGCTGCGTTTATCTCTTCTGATGTGGGGGAAATGATATGGATACCGAATTTGTTGTTTGGAGACCGAAGAGGGTCAACAACAGCTAAGGTAGGGGTTAGGGTAGAGGGTATAGGGTATAGAAATGATAGAGCAATAATGGTAGCTGCAAGCAAACGAGCAATTGACATGGGAGTATTTTACCATCTTACTACTTTTTCTCCCCTTTTTCTTTCTTGCTATTTCGGGTTTTCTTTGGTAATCTAATAATATGTTGGGTGTTAATGAACCTGTTAATGTTTGGGTGTATTTCAAAAACAAAGAAATTTGTCCACATGTCTTTTTCTGGAACAGCCGCCAAATTAGAATCGACAAAATCAATTTAATTCACCAAAGCCGTCATGGTCAAACTACTTATTATCATTTTTCCGTTTCCAGTGAAGGCAACTTTTATTGCCTGAGATTTGACGCTACTTCTCTAAGATGG
>CAZLKE010000016.1:0-8949 GCA_964560075.1 uncultured Gammaproteobacteria bacterium
CTTTTTTCTTCAGTTGAGACTCTATGAGTGATATCTAAATCAACTTGTGGCCCGTCTAAACACCACCTGTATCTTATATCACCATCTTCTTCAGTCGTTTTACTTTTAACAGCCAAAACATTTCCAAATTTAGTAACTTCACCTTCACAAGTAAACTTGTCTCCAACTAAAACAGTAATAGGCTTAACTGCCCGATCACAAGCAATATTTAATTGGTCCTGGTTGGTAGCTGGGTCAAATTCAAAGTGTTTGGAGTTATTACAAGTTAGCAGTCCCCAGTTTTGTGGGTATCCTAAAGAAAAAGTGTCTCCAGTAAAAATTTGAAGATTTGCATCTGTAGCAGGTGAAGGTGAAGCGGTTGATTGAGTTGGAAGTAAAGGTGATGGAGACGAATTTCGAACTGCGTTATTTCTAGTAAACCTATTGTTTCTAGATAAAAAAGCCGTGCCAAAAACAACAGCCAGCAAAACAACGATAATTGTTCCAATAATAACTAAAGCCCGTCTTTGATCCATGTTTTAATGTTACCACAAACAGCCCATAACTGCAACCAGAGGGCTTAATCTAGTATTACATAGACCCTTCGCTATCGCTCAGGGTGACACTATTATATATAATGATTACATGGATCTTAGAGAAATCACGGAAAAAGATGAGTACGATAAACATGTCACCCATGTTATTCAATCCTGGCAATGGGGTGAGTTTAGAAAAAGCTTAGGGCTTCCTCTTTTGCGCTTTGGAATCTATGAAAATGACAAATTAGTCACTGCTTTTCAACTAACCTTACATAAAATTCCATTTACCAATTTTAATGTCGGATATTTGCCTAAAGGACCATTCCCTGATAAAAAACTAAAGACCGCTTTAGAAATAATCGGTAAAAAGCACAACTGCGCTTTCATTAAGATAGAACCAGATATTGAAGCATCAAGCGTAAAGGGTCAAGGGCTAAGTATTGATAATAAGTTTAAGACATCCCCAAAACCTTTGTTTACAAAATATAATTTTGTTCTTGATTTAACCCCATCACTTGATGAACTTCTAAAAAACATGCATCAAAAAACTCGCTATAACATTCGCTTGGCAGAGAAAAAGGGAGTTAAAGTTGAAATCAGAGAGGATGATGAAGCTTTTAATATTTATCTTGATCTATATTTTGAAACTACCAAACGCCAAAACTATCACGGACACAATAGAGAGTATCACGCACAAGTCTGGGAAACCTTAAAAAAAGAAAAGACGGCCAAAATCGCTATTGCTTTTTTTGAAAGCGAACCCCTAACTGCCTGGATGCTGCTTAATTTTAAAGACACTCTTTATTATCCATACGGCGGGTCACTTCCAAAACATCGGGAGCTGATGCATTCCAATTTAGTAGCCTGGGAAGCGATTAAATATGGCAAAAAATTAAATCTTAAATACTTTGACATGTGGGGAGCACTCGGTCCAAACGCTGATCCAAAAGATCCGTGGTATGGATTTCATAGATTTAAACAAGGATATGGAGCAAGACATGTTGAGTATCTTGGAACTTTTGACTTAATTTTTAACTACCCAATCTATTTACTGTTTACTTTTATTGATAAACTTACCCCACTTAAATTATTCCTCTTAAAGCTTCTTGAAAAATTACAAATTTCACAGCTGTCATTGCGAGGAACGAAGTGACGCGGCAATCTGATAAAAGATTCCTCTCCCGATGTCCATCGGGATCGGAATGACTTAAGATGTGAAACCTGCAAAAATAATGGATACTCAGTTATTAATAATTTTGAGTTTAATAATTCTAAGCCTAATTGGTTTATCCTGGTTTCGGGGGAAAGACGCCCCGTATGTCACGACAAAATCAAATAAACTTAATGATGCTCTAAAAGGGGCGGGGGTTAAAGAAGGCAAAGTTTTTTATGAGCTGGGAAGCGGTGATGGAAGGGTGGTATTTGAAGCTGCCAAGATGGGCGCTAGAGCAATTGGAATTGAAGAATCTCTTCTTCGGGTGTGGTATTCAAATTATTCTGCCCTCAAGCAAAAAATGTCTAATACTAAATTTATCCATGGTGATATCTTTAAAAGAACTTATGCCGATGCAGATATTGTTTTTATTTATCTTTTAACCTCTGCTGTTGTTCGTTTAGAGATGAAACTAAAAAAAGAATTAAAAAAAGGCTCTAAGGTTGTTACCCAAACATATCATTTCAAAAACTGGAAACCCATCAAAAAAATCGACAACTTCTGGATCTACCAAAAATAGTTATCAGACAAAAACTTGAGACATTTCATCTACCATGCTTGAGCTGTAATAAAGCGGGTCAACCCAAACCAACTTGCCGTCTTTTTTTCTTTTTATAAAGTTATCTGTTTTTAATATGTCTTTATTATTACCCGCCGGTGTCGTTATATCGGCAGCTATCTTCTTCCACAACGAATTGGTTTTTCTTTTTTCATCTGCATACCTTCTTACTATATCTTTAAGACTGCCTGAAACCGGCGAGACCTCAAATCTTTCCGGGATTACACCGTCTACAAACTCTGTGCATGATACTACCCCTGAAGCAAACAAAAAAGTCGGCATTTCAACTCCTAACCGGTCCAGCTGCCCTTTTAAATCTGTCTTAATAGATTGAACCTGCAGCATTTCATTAATATAAGGCTGTGAAGCATCGGTATCTCTGGCACGATTGGGCTTCAGTATTTTAACAACATATCTTCCGGTCTGGGTCTCAAGCAAATAAACATCAGACTGCCCCCCTGATGTTAAATAACTTAAACTTCTTCCGGTTCCCAAATCTATCCTTCTTTGCTTTCCGTTTTTATCTGCTAAAGATAATCTCTGCATAAAACTTAATCCTTTATCTATATCATTTAAGACATCTTTATTCGCACGAATAAATTCTTCACCTTCAAGAGAAACTAATAATGCAGCTTTTACTTTTTCCCCTTCTCTGTCTCGATATGCAAAATTAGGGGATGAAAAGATACGGTTACTAAACCTATCTCTAGCATTTAATATTGGCTCAAAGTGTTTAACTTGAGTATTAGGGTCTTCTATTAATTCAATAGGGTGAAATCTATTTGTTTCTTGAAAATCATTCACAGTTCTAAGGGTAACATATTAGTGTTAGAAGTAGTAACTTTAACTTTTTTCTTTATTACAACCTCATCAATTTTTTCTCCATCTCCCATTACATCCCGCAGTTTGCAATATTCACAATCCCTATCATCACATCTTCTTTCCCAAAAGTCTAAATTCAAAATTTCACTGGCAACAGATTTTATTTGGTCTTCTAAAACTTTTGTTTGACTCGGTGTTATTTCAAAAATCTCTTTTTTAAATTTACCTTTTGTGTCTGGTTCAACAAAAATTATTCCTCCTTGAGTCATCTTCATTTTTCCCTGATGATAGCGGTCAAGCAAAATTTTATAAAATACCAGCTGCCTCATATAGTCTCCACTACTGTTCGCTGTTGTCCCTTCTATTTCCGCCCTTGTTTTTGGTTTTCCAGTTTTGAAATCATAAACAATCATCTCGTTAATTTTCTTAGTTGGTTCAATTAAATCAATCATCCCATTTAAAACAACCTTGTCAGAAAGTTGTACACCTTTAATATAAAGCTCGGATATTAAATCAGTTGACCAGTTTATAATTTGATCAGTATAAAAACTTCTTAAAACTTTTTCTCCTTTATTCAAAAGTTCATCAAAATCCACACCCCCAGCTATCTCTTTTTGTAAAGCATTTTTGTAAGCATTAATTAAAAATTCTTCATCAACTTCTTTGAATTTAGAGTTTCTAATGTAAACACTAATGGCTTTGTGAATACTTGATCCAAAGATTAAACTTTTGGTTTTAACATCCGGGAGAAGCAACAAATTGCGATAAAAAAATCGCCAAGGACAATTTAGATAATTGTTTAATGCGGAAACAGAAAAACCTCTTTCAAGAAGCAGTTCTTGAAAAAACTCTTTACTTTCTTCCAAACCCTGGGAAGTTTTAAGATTAACCGAAATTAGAGATTTAGGGCTAAACAAAAGTTGTTTATTGTTTTGAAACTGCTCTTCAAAACTTGAAGTGTCAATATTTTCTTTGTGATCTTCTGTAATTTCAGTAATAAACTGAGAAGGCACCTGCTCTTTGCCTTCGATACTTGAAGTTGAATAAGTTATCATAACATCTTTCCTGGCGCGGGTTAGTGCAACATAAAAAAGTCTTCTTTCATCTTCGTTCTCTTCTAATTCAACTGTTAAATCAATCTTTATCCCCAACTCTTCCCAAGGCAGATTAAACCCTTTCCCCCGTTTTTTTACATTCCCCCAATGGCCATCAAATGCTTGAGGAATATAAACATAGTCAAACTCCAACCCCTTGGATTTATGAGCAGTCATCAAACGAACGGCAGATTTTAAAGTGGTTTTAACACTTTTTTTAATTAAAATATCGTGCGACTGAAGAAGATTTAAATAATTTAAAAAATCATTTAAGCTAAAGTCAGGCCTTTTATCTGTTTTTAACTTTATCTCCTTAAAAATTCCTGACAGTTTATCTAAAATATCAAGTGAGTTTTTCTTTTTCAAAATAAATTCCAATAATCCCGATTCTTTTAAAACCGCTACAAACACATACTCTGCATTTTCATTAGTACTTAATGCTTTCCATTTACTTAAGTTTTCAAAAAAATCTAAAATCTTTTGTTTAGACTTTAAATCTACTGCTGGAACAATTTCATAAATTGATTTCTTAGAGACCCTTGAAAAATTCATTAATTTATAAACGTCTAAAGGATCTAATTTTAAAAAATCGCAGTGCATTGCCAAAACCACATCAGTGTCACTACCAAAATTATCAATTGCTCTAAATAGTAAAATTAGTTTTCTGACGTAAGGATCTGTAAAAATATTTTGATCCGCTTCTATTTGATATGGAATTCCAAGTTGCGCCAAGGAGTCAACAACAGGATTTAGATCCCGGTTGTTTCGGCATAAAACAGCAATCTCTCTTGAATCAGCTCCTTGGGAAATTTTTTTCTTTATATCCTGTGCTAAAAAATAATATTCTCCAAAATAGTCACTGAAGCTAGCCACTTTTATTTTTTCTTCATTAAACTTCGAATTTGATCTAAGCTCTATTGAGGTTTGAAGCACCTGCGATGTTACATTATTTTTGATCATTACACTCGCAGCAGAAAGAATAGTTTGGGTTGAGCGGTAGTTTTCTTCTAGACTTATTAACTCTGCCATTGGATAAAGCTTTTTAAAATATAAAAAGTTTTCTAAAGATGCACCCTGAAACCTAAAAATTGCTTGCTTTTCATCACCCACTACAAACAAATTGGGGCTGTCATAAAAATTACACAAAAGTTCTATTAGTTTGTTTTGAGCAGTATTGGTATCCTGATGTTCATCTACCAATATGTACTGATAAGTTTCTTGTAAAAAAGCAAGTAAATTTTTGTTTCTAGAAAAAGTAAAAATTACTTCCATTAACATGTCATTGAAATCATAAAGTTTATTTTCTTGCAAAGCTTTCTGGTACGATTCATACACGGTCAATAACTGTGCATTTTTATTAATATCTTTTTCTAACTCTATATATTTATTTTTAATTCTTCCCTTGTACGGACCTTTCTCATGATACAAATCCTCTACTTTTTCAAAATTTTGTTTTTGTTTTTCAATTGCTTTTTTAAAATCTTCAACACTTACTCCTTCCTTTTTTAAATCATTAATTGACGACAAGATATACCGTAAATAATAGAGCGGGTCTCCAAATGGTTTAAGAAGATCTAATTTGGAATCTAAAATTATTTTTTCTAAAATTTGGATTTGTTCAACCTCAGTGATGCTTTCTGAAGAAATTAATCTAGGAAAATCCTCTACATTCTTTTTAATAATTTCATTACAAAATCCATGAAAAGTGTTGATTTCTGTCTTGTATCCTGGAGTGCCAATCATTTGCACAAGTCTTCTTCGCATTGACTGAACTCCGGATTCTGTAAAGGTTAAAGCCAAAATATTTTCCGGATTTACTTGAGTTTCCAGTAAAATTTTGGCAATTCGAAGAGTAAGAATCTGAGTTTTTCCGGTTCCGGGTCCGGCAATTACCATTACCGGCCCCTCGATTGTATCCACAGCTTTTTTTTGAGCAGGGTTTAATTTTTTATAAGACTCTTCAAACTCCGGGGTAGTAATCATTTTAATTTAACTTCTTCAATTTCAAGATCTAAAGAAGCTACACTTAAGGCTTTAATTTCCGGCAAAGATGCCCCCATTAATCCCTGCAAATCACCGTGCATACCAATAGTGTTTGAGATTACCCTATCTATCTCTTTTTCCCTTTTCGACCAAAGTTTAGTAAATACTTTTTTCTCTTGGGTCAAATCCTCTCTCATTGACGAAAAAGCTTCCACAATCGCTTCAATTCTTTGACGAAATTCGTTTCCTGACAAATAGTTATAAATGACTTCCATCTTTTCATTTTTACCAACGTTAATGAGTTTAGTAATAAAAAGTTGGATTAAACTTGAGCGAATGAGTTGAGCAACTGGAATTAAGCAATCAAAACTGGTGACATAGATACCGTCTCTAAAGACAAAATTTTTAACCCCTTGCGGCAAAATTGTAGTGATTAATATCGCAATATCTGCTTTTGATGACCTTAAATCATCTTTGAGTTTAACAACCCATTCCTCACTCCAAGCTTTGGTTCTTTTTGATTCCCAAATAATTGTTCCGCAGGCTTTTCCGTTTGTATCAAAAACTTTTTGCATTACATCCGCACCGCGAATACCTTTGGCAACAGGTAAAATTTCATCATAAGGAAATTCTTTACAAAGCAACTGCTCTAGCTCCAACTCTAAAACTTCGCCTTGAAGTTGCTGCGAGGTTAAATTAGCTTTAAGCTGCAGCTCTTCGATTGTTTTTCGCATCCCTTCTATTTGCTTATCTTTTTCTGCATCTTTCAGGCGGTGCTCTTCCAGCATCATATTTGCAGTTTCTTTTTGGATTTTTTCTCTTTCCTCATCTAACTGACGCTGTTTTTCCAGCTCAAAAGCTTTTTTTTCATCTTCTAACTTTGTTTTCTCTTTTCTCAGTTGCAACTCAAACTCCCGAGCTTCATTCAACTGCTTTTTCTTTTCTTCCAACTCTTCTTTTAAAAGCTTTGATTCTTGGTCAGACTTTTCTAAAAGCTCTTTTTTTAATGCCTTTTCTTTTTCCTCTTGCCAGGCAATCATCTTTTGACGAAGCTCTTTTTTTAAGTTTTCTTCTATTTTGTGGCTTAGAGCTTCATCAACGGAGATTTCATTTTTGCAGTTTGGACACGTGATTGAGGAGACACTCATAGCAGCCTTAATTCTAGCTCTACAACCAATCTGAATACAATCCGATCAAGCTAGATCATTTAGAATCAAAATGTACAACTGTACTAAGCTCAAAGGTTTGGTTAAAATGAATTAATGTTTAAAAGATCACTTCCCTTTTTACTTTCTGCATTGCTGTTTATTCTAGTTTTAATTTATATCCCTGCGCCGGACTCCTGGCAAAGCGCTGCAATTTGGCAAATAGCTTTGTTTTTTACCTCCCTTATTCTACTCCTCACTTTTTTCTTGAATTTAATCTTAAAAAAGATCACCAGAAGTTTGGCAGTGTCTTTGATTTTAATTCTCTTAATTGGTGTTCGATCCACTAAAAGTCAAACACTTCTAATTTCAGTCATCACTATACCCGCAGTTGTAATACTAATAACTTTCCTCAAAAACATTAAAAAAATTACTTTTAAGAAAAAACCAAAAGACGATATTCCAAAGCTAAAGAAGTTAAAAAATCTTTAACTGAGCTTGATTATTGAGCCAAGTCAGATACAATATGAAAGCCAAACTATGAAAAACAAGTTTTACATCACAACAGCAATACCTTATGTAAATGCTAAACCACATATTGGACATGCTTTAGAGTTTGTTCAAGGTGATGTCATAGCGCGCTTTCATCGCCTCTTGGGTGAGGAGGCTCTTTTACTTTCAGGATCGGATGAAAATGCTTTAAAAAATGTTCAAGCTGCAGAAATTCTAGGAGAAGAAGTACAATCCTTTATTGATAAAAATGCCCAGTTTTTTAAAGATTTAGCTGACAAGTTAGATGTCAAATTTGATGTTTTTCAAAAAGGGTCTGATCAAAAAACTCATTTCCCCTCATCTCAAAAACTGTGGCAATTATGTGATCAAAACGGAGATATTTATAAGAAAACCTACAAAGGTTTGTATTGCCTGGGCTGTGAAGCTTTTTATACTCCAGAAGAATTAAATCCAGAGGGAGAATGTTACGAACATCCGGGGAAAAAACTAGAATTAGTTGAAGAAGAAAATTACTTTTTTAAGCTTTCTAAATATCAAGATCAAATAATTAAATTAATTGAATCAGACGAGTTAAGAATTATTCCTCAAAGCAGAAAAAATGAAGTGTTATCTTTCTTAAAAGAGCCATTGCAAGACATTAGTATTTCCCGCTCAAATGAAAGAGCTAAAAACTGGGGTGTACCAGTTCCTGATGATCCAAACCAGCGTGTTTATGTTTGGTTTGATGCTTTAAATATTTATCAAAGCGGAATTGGTTTTGGCTGGGATAAGGAAAAATATAACAAATGGTGGCCGGCAGATGTCCATGTCATTGGTAAAGGAATCATCAGATTCCATGCTGTATATTGGCCGGCATTTTTGATTTCTGCAGGACTAAAACTTCCAAAATCTTTATTTGTTCATGAATACATCACAGTTGAGGGACAAAAGATGTCTAAAACTTTAGGCAATGTTTTAGATCCAATTCCTTTAATTGGAAAATATGGCACTGACCCGCTTCGGTATTACTTACTTTCCAAGCTGTCTCCGTTTGCAGATGGTGACTTTTCAATGGAAAGATTCACCGAAAGCTATAATGCGGATTTAGCCAATGGCTTAGGTA
>CAZLKE010000016.1:8959-19686 GCA_964560075.1 uncultured Gammaproteobacteria bacterium
GCTTAGGTAATTTAGTTGCCAGAGTGGCTCGTTTGGCAGAAAAAAATGAGGTGACAGCCCCTTCTTTGCCAACTAAGCTTGATCCAGAAATGGAGAAGTACTTAGCGGAATATAAGTTTAATGATGCACTGTCTCATATCTGGAAAGAGATTGCAGAAGCTGATAAGAAAGTTAATGAAACTAAACCTTGGGAACTAAGTGGTGAAGATGCTAAAGAGGTTCTAATAGATCTAGTCTCACGAATTCAACATATTGCTTATAACTTACAACCATTTTTGCCTTCAACTGCAGAGGAGATTTTAAATCAATTCTCAGGACAAGTTAAATCCCAAGCATCCTTGTTTCCTAGAATATCATGACCAAAGGTGCTAAGTTACATCAAGAAGCAGAGGATTTAAGAGAAACAGATAATCTCCTGGAAGCACTTAAAGTTTCCGAAGAATCTATTGTCGAACACCAAAAAGAAGGCAATTACCGGGGAATAGCAGACAGCCTCCAGACCAAAGTTTTAACATACAAACACTTATTTTTACGCTCCCAAGACAAAGCCTTTGCCATACTCGCTTTAAAAGATGCCGAAGCAAGTATAGAGTTAGCTAAACTCCACAATATCCAAGACATCTTAGGAGCATGTTTTTTTAGACTGGGTGAGGTCTCGATGCTGTTTGAAGAGTACAATAAAGCTGCTGATTATTATAGACAGGCTCTAGATAACTTCTCAGGAACAGATTGTGAGAGGGGTGATTATAGGTATCATTTGGGAGAAGCTTTGTATAAATCAGGACAAGAGCAAGAAGGCCTAAGAAGCTATTATCAAGGGCTTACAGAGATTCAAGAAAATGTTTCCCAAGTTGAACCCTTCTTAGCTAGTGTCTGGGAATCAGGTTGTCATATGCATTTAGCATATTTACTTAAGAACAAAGATCCACAAAAAGCAGAAAAACATCTAGACACAGCCCGAAGAATTATAGAATCAGACAAAAAACTAATCATCCGCAAAAGACAACTAAAAGAATTAGAGAAAGTTCTTAATTACTGATATAAAAGCTTAGATTTTCTTTAATCTTTTAAAAAGTGAAAATACTACTAATAATCCTACACCTATGGAAAGTCCTAAAAAAACATTGTTTTGAACGTTCTTATTCTCTTTTTCATTTCGGTCTTGCTGATTCAAATCCTGGGTATTGCCAGAAGGCGAAACGCCTGTTCCAAGTACTTTCACTTCTTCTTCAGACAAAGCCTCTCCAGCTTCTCTATTTCCAACACAATCACTAGTCTTTAAAAAACCTTCTGAAGTTTTTAAAAAAAGTAGATATTTCTTACCTTCTTCAAGATTAAAGTCAACTGAAGTATAAACACTAGGTTCCTCTGATACCCTACCAGTTACTTTTACCTGAGAAGGACCATCATGTCCTTTAAAATACCTCAACACTGAAACATTGTGATAGCTACCCCTTGAACCTGTAACTTTCCCTAAAAGTACAATATCTGCCTTCTCTTTATATTCAGAAAGCGTAGATGGCATCGCACAAGATGCGAGCACTTCTTTTGATGAAAATAAAAAGACGGAAAATAAAATAACCGTTACTAGAAGTAAAGTGGTAAACCGGATCATTATTGCCCAATTATATCTAACAAATGCAAATTAGCAAACTTCTAACACCTTT
Source organism: uncultured Gammaproteobacteria bacterium (assembly GCA_964560075.1). GTDB lineage: Bacteria > Patescibacteriota > Microgenomatia > Daviesbacterales > UBA10151 > HO2-FULL-47-45. The sequence goes on from CAZLKE010000016.1 coordinate 10,627, forward strand.
GGAAACAACATCAAAGTAGAAAACCTCTCTTTTGTTGGTATTCAATATCCCCCTGCATAATTCCTTCATGATCACCATCATGATACTTGGCTAAAAATTTTTTGACATCAGAAAGCTTTTCAGATTCGAGTATCTGCAACTCCTCTCGATGCTGTGGTGGATAAGAAAAATCAGCTAATACTACATCACAGATATATTCTGGACCAAGAATCTTACTAACTGTTAGATGTACTCTTTTATCAACAACTTCAACTGTGATAAGCAACACGCTCTTCCAATTATTTGGTGCTAAGACATTAACCTTTGTAAAATAACCGTTAGCTACTGTGTTGTACGATTCCTCTTCCAAGACACACGCTTGTTGAGGAACACCAAGCGTCCGAGCAAACTTCGCCATAGCAGCAGCTTCTGTTATAGGAAGATCTCCTTGCTCCTTATACGACCATTTACCCGAGAAAACAATTCTAGGAGCAACACCTTGTCTATACAGGTCAACAGCTTTTTGAACTGTCTTCATCGCCCGTTCTGACAGTTCACCATTCTGACCTATTTTAGAGCCTAACACCAAAAGCACATCGTATCTTCTCATATTTCCACATTGTATCTGATACAATTATCAATTACCATGCTAATTGATACTCATGCGCATTTGTATTTTGAGCAGATTAAAAATCAATACGAAGATGTTTTGAAACGGGCGGTTGAAAGTGGTGTGGGAGTAATAATCAACATCGGGGTTGATGTTGAAAGATCAAGAGTTGCCTTAGAACAAGCGCTTAAGATTGCTTCGTCCGGAACGGTTCGCCAATTGGCGAATGACGTCATTGCGAACGGAGTGAAGCAATCCCTAAAAATTTATTCTACCATTGGAATCCATCCTCATGATGTTGAAATTTACGCAAACAATACACAACTTCTAGGACAACACATAGCGCAGTTAGAAAAAATTTACTTAGAAAATCCAGAAAAAATAGTTGCCGTTGGTGAGTGTGGCCTGGACTATTACCAACCTGTCATCCTGAATCCGCCAGAGGCGGATGAAGGATCTAGATTCTTCGCTAACGCTCAGAATGACAGAAATACTCAAAAACTTGTTCTTAAAGCTCAAATTAATTTAGCTAAAAAACTTAATCTTCCCTTATCTATCCACTGCCGTGAGGCCCATTCGGCAAGCTCAGGGCCTTCGGCCTGGACTGAAGTTTTAGATTATCTTCAAGATACAACTGGAGTGTTGCATTGTTATAGCGGAGACCCAGAAGTCACTAAAAAAGTTTTAGAAACAAATTACTATATCTCTTTTTCCGGAAATTTAACTTACAATAAAAGTGAACATTTAAGGGACTCTGCCAAAATAATCCCTTTAGAAAAAATCTTGATTGAAACAGATGCCCCGTTTTTAGCTCCTCAATCTAAAAGAGGCCAGGTTAATGAACCGGCAAATATTAAAGAAGTAGCGGAGTGTATTGCAGATATCAAAGGTGTCTCGTTTGAAGAGATAGAAAATCAAACAACCAGCAATGCAATGAGATTATTTAACCTCAAGTTGTAATTTTGTACTCGCTACATTAAACTATTAGGAAATCATGCGTATATTATTAGTCTTTTTGATCGGCCTGTTAGGCTTTTTTTATCTAGGAGAGATTCTTAACCGATTTAGCAAAAAAACCTTTCACAGTTACTTAGGGATTCTATTCTTAACTGCCGGGGTTGTAGTTGGAGCTGCCGGACACCTATTTTTATCATCACCCATAAGTATACTTTCCTCATCATTTCTTCTAGGCGCAGGTTTTGGTTTAATCTTCCATCATCTTCTTTCTAAAAGATATATCATCTCAGAAAAAATCGAACAAAGATTTGTGCAGCGTCACCAAACTTTTTTTGAAAGACTGATTGAGATTATGCCAGGAGCTTTGACCTGGATTGCTTTAACCTCTCCATTTTGGCTCTCTTTAACTCTTCCCTTTGCAGTAGCTTATATTATCATTTTGGCGGATGTTTATTGGCTAGTCAATGCAATTAAAATTGCAGTGCTTATTTACGTAGGTTATAAAAAAATGATTTATGCCAGAACTCAAAACTGGCTAGATAACTTGAAAAAAGATTTCCCTACGGAGTGGGAGGAATATTATCACCTGGTTTTAATGCCTACATATAAAGAACCGCTTGAAGTTTTAACCCCAGCCTATGACGCTGTCGTAAACTCTGCTTATCCGCATAAAAAACTTATTTTAGCTGTTGGGTTTGAAGAAAGAGACTCTCCAGAAAAGATCGAAGCAGTTAAAAAATATCTTCAAAAATATGAGGATAAGGTAGGGGCGATACTAACAACTATTCACCCTTTTGGATTGCCTGGTGAAGTCCCCGGACAAGGATCTAATAAAAACTGGGTGATCAACAAAATCGTACCAGAATTAAAGAAGATGAAGATTCCTGTTGAAAAGGTGTTTGTTACCACTTTGGATGCAGATTTTGTAGTTCATGAACAGTTTTTAGCTGGAGCGCTGCATAAATACTTATCTACTCCAACTCAAATCCGGGATAAAAGAAGCTATACAGGAGCATTTTTGTACTATAACAACTACTGGCAAACTCCAACTCCAATGAGGCTTATCGCTACAGGCACAGCTTTTTGGCAGATGGCTGAAATGGTAGGATCAGATAAATATATTAACTACTCCTCTTTATCTATTAATCTAAAGGCCTTACTTGATATCGGTCTTTGGATCCCTAATAAAGTGAACGATGACTCAGGATTTTTCTGGAAAGCTTATTTTTATTTTAAGGGAGACTATAAAGTTATTCCGCACTTTTTACCGATTAGCGCTGATGCAGTTTTGGATACCTCTTTGATTAAAACATTCCAAAATCAGTACTTACAACTTAAACGCTGGGCTTATGGAGTTGAACATATGCCTTATATTATCAAGGAGTATTTCAAACGAACTGATATCGACTTCTGGGACAAAACTGACAAACTATTTTTTGTTATCTGGGGAAATTTAAAATGGGGGACCTTAGCTTTGTTTATTACTTTTGGTGGAATATTAATTCCTTATATTAATCCAACTTATAAAGCGTCTGTGATGTCAATCAATTTGCCCATTGTCTCTTCTTGGATTCTAACTGCAGCCTTTTTAGGTTTATTTGTCACTGTTTTTGTACACGAAAAAACTGTTCCTAAGAGGCCAAAAAATTGGAATTTCTTGCAAAGAATGTGGTCTTATATCCAATGGATTTTAATTCCAGTGGTACTAGTCACTATCTCTACTATCCCAGCCATTGATGCCCAAACATCATTGATGCTTGGAAGATATCTTGAATTTAGGGTCACAAACAAGGCCAGGGTCACCACCTAATGACTAAGAAGAAAAACAATTTCAAAAACCCAAGCCAAAAGCTTCTGGAAGCATATTCTGCTTCTGATAAGATAATTTTCTACTTTTCAGCTCTTTCAATTATTAATATATTAGTACAATTGACAATCTTTGGCCTAAAATTCCAAACTCTACCTTCTCAAATCCCTCTTTTTTACTCATTGCCTTGGGGAGATACACAACTTGCTTCAATTTCCCAATTCATGATTCTGCCCTTTATTACCCTTCTTTTTATACTTACCAATATCATCGCTTCCTGGCATCTGCATGATTTACAAATAATTTTAAAAAGAATACTTGCTGCTTATACTTTAGTGACGACCACACTAATAACGATTACAGCTATTGGAATTATCTTCATCTTTGGATAGAAGTTGATTACAATTAATTAAATATGATTTTTTTTCTTGCCTTTTTTCTAAGCTTTATAATCACTGCTGTTTTTGTGCCCTTTACTATTAGACTCGCTTTGAAATACGGTTTAGTGGATGATCCCAAAATCCGCCCGCATCCTGCTCATTTTCATAAAGTAACCATTCCGCGTGCTGGAGGGCTGGCAATTTTTTTGGGAACGATAAGCAGTGTGTTGATTCTTATTCCTGTAAATTCCCAAATCTTAGGGATTGTAGTCGGTAGTACAATTTTGCTTTTAATGGGACTTATCGACGATAAAGTAAGAACTTTCAACCCTTATTTGCGTTTAATGCTGCTTTTTTTAGCAGGCACAGCAGCAGTCTTTTCAGGTATCGGGATATCTTTTATTAACAATCCTCTGGCTCATTTTTTAAGCCTGCCTGAACCTTTTAACTCTACAATTTTACACCTGGATAAAATAGTCATCCCTATAGAATTCTTCGGCAGCAGAAATATTATCCTTTTTGCCGATATCTTAGCTTTACTTTGGATAGTTACATTAACTCAGGTAATTAACTGGTCCAAAGGTGTTGACGGACAAATGCCAGGAATTACATTGATTACAGGTATTATTTTAGGGTTGCTTTCTTTTAAATTCTATCTGGAAGGCGATTTCAACCAGTTAAATGTTGCCAAACTTTCATTTATTGTTGCCGGAAGCTCCCTTGGGTTTTTGCTTTTTAATTGGTACCCTGCCAAAATTTTGCCTGGTTTTTCCGGCTCAACAATTCTTGCCTTTCTGTTGGCTGTTTTATCTATTCTATCAGGCGCTAAAATCGCCACCGCCTCTCTTGCTTTAGCTATTCCCTTAATTGATTTTATCTACACTGTCTGGCGCAGAATTTTAAGCGGCAAGTCACCTGTTTGGGGGGACAGGGGGCATTTGCACCACAAACTTCTGGACTTAGGTTGGACACCTCCCCAGATCAGCTTGTTTTATATTGCTGGATCTGCTATTTTAGGATCAGTTGCCCTATTTGTGGAAACACAAAGTAAATTTTTTGCAATATTGGCCGTTGCAATATTTTTTGTAATATTTATTTTATGGATAAACTCCTTTTCGGTATTATCAAAGCAGTCCGGCCCAGACAATGGATAAAAAACTTCGCCCTTTTTGCAGGGTTGATTTTTTCAGGACACCTTGATAACCCAAGTTTTGTCTTTATCTCCATTCAGGCATTCATTATCTTTAGTATAGCCTCTTCCTCAGTATATTTATTAAACGATATCTTTGATATCGAAAGAGACAGACTTCATCCTTTTAAAAAACTGCGCCCGATTGCTGCAGGTATTATCCCTATATCCCTTGCTTTAGCCCTAAGCTTAGTACTCATGATTGTTAGCCTTATCTTCGCCTACAAAATTAATCCAGCATTTTTTTTATCCGTTCTTGGGTATCTTTTTTTACAAGTCCTTTATTCTGCTTATTTAAAACAGGTAATTTTGCTCGATGTTATGGCAATTGCAGCCGGATTTGTGCTGCGAATCTATGCCGGAGTTTGGGCGCTTGATGCCCACTTAAATGTTTGGTTTCTTTTAACTGTCACCTCTTTTGCACTTTTTATTGCTATTGGAAAAAGACGATCCGAGCTTACTCTGCTTCATGGGCAAGCCTCCAGACACAGGGAAACTTTGCTTCATTATCCTGAAAGTTTGCTAGATATCTTAACTGCCATGTTTGCCAACTCTACCTGGCTTGCCTATGCGATCTTTACTTTCTTACAGCCGCCTATTTTTGCAAGACCTTATATCTTCACGCTGCTTAATAAAGCCCAGCTCTCTATTGTTGAGGCGAAGTTCTTAATGGCAACAATTCCAATTGTGATCTATGGAGTTATGCGATATTTATATATCATTTATGAGAAAAAAGAAGGTGAATCTCCAGAGCGAGTCCTTCTTACCGACCGGCCTTTACTAATAACTGTTGTTTTGTGGTTGACTTCAGTTATTGGAATAATTTATTACCTCGGAGCTTAAAACTAATTTAATTTTTCTACATATTGAGAAGAAACATAGCCTTCGCGGCCGTCTGTGAGTTTGATTTTTTTCCAAGTATTTAAATCCTCAAGAAGCACTAACTTTTCCCCAGGAAGAACTCTGCCAATTTCGTTTCCAGAAATGCTAGGCTCACTTCGTACTCGCAAAAAGCCAGTTGGGGTTGGTTTGATTAATACATACTGAGTAGATTCAATCGGGGAGGTTTGCAGCTTTGTTAAATCAAGCTCGCTTAAAGATAGGTCAACGGACATAACCAACTTAAAACCATCTGTCAGCACAGAGCGGATACTGCGCTTTAAAAAGCCATTTTTACTGACCATAAATTGGGGCTCTCCCGGAGAAGGGTCATCAACAGACAAGGGTGTTTTTCCTACTATTTTCCCATCAATCTCCACATCTGCCTCAGATGGGTTAGATAATATTAACAAACCATTACCTTTTCCATTACCTTTTTCTAAGCTAATAACTTCCCCAGTGGACTGGGTGGTATTTTCTGAAAGCTCCCTGTTGACGATCGTTAAAGTACCTGGGTTTGTTCTAACATAACCTTGCCAAGTATATTTATCAGCTTTAAGTTCAACCATATGCTCTCCAGTTTTTAAATCTTCTTGGAATGGGGTTTCTCCAACTTCTTGCTTATTTATAAAGACTTTAGCCTTAGTGTTTGATTCAACCCTGATACCGGAGCGAGGCTGGAAATTAAAGTAAGAGTTCAATGGTTTGGAAAAAAAACGTAAGGCGATTAATATCACACTTATAAAGACTAAGGTAAGGAAAAGGGTTTTCCGCATAAGTAAAATTATATATTAGATTTGACTTAGCAAGCAATTTTTAGTAGAATTACTCTCTGTTTAACCAGATTTCTGGTTAAACACTCATGTTTTTATCTAAATTACAGTATTCGGGTCTGCCCCTTTTTCCCAAACTCTGCTCAAAAATCGCTTTGGGGCTCTCTTGTTTGATCTTTTTATCAACTTACCAACCTACAGTAGGCTTCCCTCCTGTTAAGGAGTCACGGGTTCTGGCTGAAAGCATCCAAACTCAAACCATTACTGCAGCCACACTACCTGTTACCTTTCAACTACCTCATCCAGGATATATGAGTACAAGTTACTCAAGGTACCACCAAGGAATTGATATAGCTTCAGGTTTAGGAATGCCGATTAAACCAATTGCTAAAGGCGTAATTACTAGCGCAGGGTTTAATTTTTGGGGTCTAGGGCTTACAGTCACAATAGACCATGGATATGGCTATAAATCGCTTTATGCTCATTTAGGTAAAATTTATGTTAAACCAAACCAGGCTGTTTCTGAAAACGACTTACTTGGAGTTGTTGGAGTAACAGGAAATACTTCTGGTCCACATACTCATTTAGAAGTCAGTCGAGATGGTATAAACATTAACCCACAAACAATTTTACCTGCGATGGATAGTATGCCGGCATATTTTTACCCTCAAAAACCACAGGGCGGGAAAACTGAAAAACAGAACTTAGACTTTAGAAAAGAGCTTCAAAAGAGCCTTTAATCCACTACTTCACCTTCTAAAGCTACCACTGGACTCATTTGGCGTCCGTATTGCTCACGTTCCCTGTTGATCAATCTTTCCAGAATATTTTTGAACTCAATCGGAGACTCAACATACTGTAAAACAATTTCATCGCTGTTTGATCCTGCTGTATGAACTAAGATAGTGCCATGATGCAAAAACATTCGATCCACAAAGCTCTGATCAACTTCAATATGAGTAATTTTGTCATATAAGGCTGACGCAAGTTTTACTGTAAAAAAACCTCTTTTAACAATCACTCTTCTTGTTGTCAGTAAGTATCTGTTTGCTTGATAAGTAACCCAAGTTTTAATTAAAGAAAAAAGGATTGACAACATTAAGCCTAGTAGCAAACCCCAAAGTAAATCAAATTTGTAAAAGTAGGATAACCCTAAGCCAAGAAGAACAAAAACAGCACCCGGCAAAACAAGTTGAATAATAAAACGCTGCCTTAAATAAGTTGAACTAAAGCTTGTCGCAATAATTAATTCTTCATCTTCGGCCAGATACTTCGCAAAGGATTGTTTCTCTTTCAAAGAAGCTTGCTCTTTATAGTATTGTTTCGCCATTTATATAATAATACTACAACCCAACTTTAGAAGTCGCCCATTCCTGGCATGCCGCCTGGAACAGGAGCTTTTTCTTTCTCCGGAGCATCAGTAATTAATACATTGGTCGTTGCTACCATAATGGCAACAGATGCAGCATTCTGAAGAGCGGTTCTAGTAACTTTAACAGGATCAATAACCCCAGCTTTGACTAAATCTTTAATCTGGCCATCTATCACATCAACACCCATATTCTCTTTAACTTCCAAAACTCTAGCAAGCTCCAGTCCAGGATCCATTCCTGCATTTTCAACTAGCCTTCTAAATGGTTGTTCAATTGCTTTTTTAACGATCTCTACACCGACTTTTTCTTCCGCCTCAGCATCAATAGTATTTAAACCATCCCGTACTCTAAGAAGTGCTATCTCTCCACCTGGAACTATACCCTCTTCGATTGCAGCTTTGGTTGCAGCTACCGCATCAATCACCCGCTCTTTCTTCTCCTTCATCTCAACTTCGGTTGCTGCACCAACATTAATTACAGCTACTCCACCAGTCAGTTTTGCCAGTCTTTCTTGAAGTTTTTCCCGGTCAAATTCAGAATCAGTTTTTTCGATCTCCCGCCGGATTTGGGCTATCCGAGCCTCAATTTGCGATTTATCGCCTTTGCCATCAACAATTAAAGTAGAATCCTTCGTTGAAGTAATTCTTCCAGCTCTACCCAAATCAGAGGCCTCAACAGATTCTAAAGTACGACCAGTCTCTTCAGAGATAACTGTTCCACCAGTTAGAGTTGCGATATCTTGTAGCATAGCTTTTCGTCTGTCCCCAAAACCTGGTGCAGAAATGGCTAGTACCTGGAATGTTCCCCGAAGTTTATTTACAACTAAAGTAGCTAGTGCATCCCCTTCAACTTCATCAGCAATAATAACTAAAGTTTTAGAAACTTGAACAAACTTTTCTAGGAAAGGAAGTAAGTCGTTTTGCATAGAAGAGATCTTTTTATCAGTAATTAAGATATATGGATCCTCTAAGCCCGCCTCCATTCTCTCTGTGTCAGTTACAAAATAGGGAGAAACATAACCTTTATCAAACTCCATTCCTTCTTTATACTCTACAGACATCTGCATTGTCTTGGATTCCTCCACAGTAATCACTCCATCTTTACCAACTTTAT
>CAZLKE010000016.1:19696-20298 GCA_964560075.1 uncultured Gammaproteobacteria bacterium
TCATCTCTTCGTCAGTTGTGATTTTTTTACTCATCTTTTGAAGCTCTGATACTAAAGTAGAAACAGCTTTTTCAATGCCTCTTCGAAGGATCATTGGATTAGCCCCTGCTTGGATATTCTTCAAACTTTCGGAAGAGATCGCTTGGGCAAGTATTGTCGCAGTTGTTGTACCATCTCCTGCCACATCATTAGTTCTGGAAGCAGCTTCTTTAACGATTTGAGCACCCATATTTTCAAATGGATCTTCAAGCTCAATTTCTTTGGCAACTGTCACACCATCATGAACAATGCTTGGCCCGCCCCATTTTTTACCGATCGCTACATTCCGGCCTTTTGGCCCTAATGTTGAAGCCACAGCATCAGTTAAGGTATTAATACCTTTAAGTAATTTTTCTCTCGCATCTGAATCGAATTTAAGTATCTTTGACATTTTTTAATCCTCCAAAATAGCCATTAAGTCATCAAATTTAACTAATTTGTATTCTGCACCTTTAACACGAATTTCATCGCCACCCCATTTTTTATAAATCACCCGGTCTCCAACTGAGACTGGGGACGAAACTTCCCGGCCCATATCAATAATTGGGCTTCCGACGGCAACA
>CAZLKE010000017.1:0-19594 GCA_964560075.1 uncultured Gammaproteobacteria bacterium
TACCAAAAAGCCAAAAAAGCATTAAAAAATCCTCTAATTATTGATGGAAGAAATATTTTAGATCCGCAAAAAGCAAAAAAGGCTGGAATCGATTATTTGGGTATTGGTAGATGAAAGGAGGTGATAATCAAATGACACAATTTCGACTTTTTATTGCTGCCGGCATACTGCTCGCTGGTCTTGTGATAACGACCTCTCCAGTATTAGCTCAAGGGAAATCGGAAGAACCTAGACCAGGGTTTGGATTCGGCGACAATAAACGAGAACACACTGGTCCTCCGGGTCAAACCATCAGGCCAGAGAGACCTCCAGTTAGTATCGCTAACATACTAAGCTTTAGTGGTAATGCTGGCAGTTCTGGGAGCAATGGAAACGGAGGCGGTAGTATCTTGACCGGTGCTATCCATCTGTATGGAGAGATCATTAACTTCATTAATGTGAACATATTTTACAGGTAATTTCACCTGGTAATTCACATTGATGAGGAAAGGAGGTGAAACTTAAATGATAGCATTAAACGTCCGTCTGTGGCTTGCTATTGGTGTTGTTTTGGCAAGTCTCGCATTAATGGTTGGTACTGCCTTTGCGCAAGGTAAATCAACTGAACCTAGACCTGGATGGGGTTTTGGTAATGACAATCGTGTTCATACCGGACCTCCAGGTCAGACCGTAAAACCAGCTCCTTAATGGAGAGTGCTCTACATCGGCTCAGGAATAACACCTGGGTCGATTAGAGCATCATTGTATAGCTAATTAAAGTCAGTGAATAATAAGTGAGAAAGAAGATAAATAAACAGACTTGTTAAAATCCCAATTAATATTGATAAGTCTCCGAGATCCTTAAGTTTTAAGTAAATAAATACACCACTAAGAGCACTAATCATAAACACATAAGCTAGAGCAAACGAAGGAATCTTACTCATTCTTATTTTATCTAAAAAGTAGTGCCAATCCCGGGTATATTCAGAACGGTTAGTTAAAACACTTATGTCTTTCTCCTTAAAATACAACATCCAATCTTTGTATGAGAACTTTAAATCATTTTCTACAAAAGTTTTTGCGCGAAGCTCTTTTAATGCATAATTCCATTTCGATTCCATATCTTTTTTAAGGTGCATTTTCTTAAAAAAGTAATGCCAAATCCTATCATTTGAAACCTTCATTGCAGTCTCGTTCTTTTTAAAATCAGTTATAACCAAAACTAATCCACTACCCAAAACTACTGCCAAAAGTGCATTGAGATTGAATATGAAGCTTACAAAACCATCCTGAATAAATTCAGCAGTCAACAGTATTAGATAAGTAGCCAGTGAAATAGTAAAAAGCTCCTTGACCACTATATTTATATATATCTTAAAATTCATTGAAATTTTCTATATTTCGAAAAACTAATATCAATTGATTTAATGCTAATATTTTCTTTAATATCTTTTAACCCAGGCGCTTTAATAATCCAGCTTAAGTGTCCGTTTTCAATAAAAGCTGTACTTAAGTCAAATTCCACTTCAGTGATTTTCCACTCACCATCTAATTTTACCCTCTTGTAGGGAGTAATTAAATAATCAACAGCATCAATTTCTTCAATACTATGTATAGGAAGAATGTGATAGGTTGAAGGCAAGAAAAATTGATCTTTGTTAAAAGAGAAATAACCCAACTCACCTTTTAATAGAATATTACTTTTAGGAGCTATTATAGATGTAAAATCATCCTCCGCAAATACAAACGACTCTTCTTTAATCGTTTCTAATTTAATTTGATTTCCGCCTATATTAATCGTTTGTAAAGACTGATCATGAAAGACGGTTGCAGAAATTCCTAAAGCGTTAGTGTATAAGTTTGAGGCCTCATCTTTAGCTACCACTCTTGGATAAACTGATTTGTTTGAAATCGGGAAAACAGATCCCTCAAATACTATTTTATGAAGGTTTGTAGTAATGGATTTAATTACACTATCATTAGATAAATTTACTACGACCTTATAAACTCCAGGTTCCGGATATTCCGGCCCGGGGTTTTGAATAACAATTTCTTGGGGTGGGAGATTATTACCGGAGGAGTCGTCAATACCATCATCAGCAACAGAATGTTCATACACCAGATCATTTTCTTTATAAATTTTAATCTTCATATCGTCTTTTCCTTCATACCAATTAAGATCTTGTTTCAAAAATTTCATTTTAAACATCTCATCTTTTACATAAACAAAAAAAGTATGGCTACCCCGTAGAGGTGTATTAATAACTGTATCTTTTTTTCTTGGTTTATAATCTGCTAAAGTTGTTTGTTGTAACAGCTCCTTGGGATAATCATAAACCCCAACAATAGTATCTGATGGAGGATTAAGTTTAAAAGTTTCCAGCGATGAGTATTGTTTTTCTCTTTGGTAAATATAAGGATTCTCTCCTACATAATCCCACTTTAAATTCTGTAATAATGGTGCATCAATTAACTTAGTATCATAACTCCAAATCTCTTCATCTTTAAACCCTAAATAAACATTTTGTTTCTCATTTTTATTCTGAAAAGTTATTTTTACCCTTGCCTTATCAAACTTATATGGCATTTTAGTGGTAAAATAAACAATATCATCAAATTGTTGATAAACTGCTCCTTCAGTCGATTGAATCTTTCTCACCCTGGAATTGGGAGTCAGTTCAGATATTCCTCTTTGTCCTGATTTATAACTCAATGTCGCGCCAAAAGGAGCGAAGTTACCATTTAGAATTACAATGATTAATGCAAAACATAGTACAGAAAAAACAATTCTAAAAAACATTTGCACAACTTTTAATTTAGGCTTCATACTTTACATCAACCCTCCGGAATTTGTTTAAAACAGGCACTTTAAGCTGTAACTGTACCAAATCATTTGGAGTAATCTCTTTGAATATAACTAAAATTAAAAAATATATTGAAAATAATATTATATAAAAAAGCGGGGTGAGAAGCACTGGAAAGTGAATAAAAACTGAAACAGCATAAGTTAGTAAAGCAGCTATCGAAATTTTACTCACACTATAGATCGGAACTGAGATTTTAAATTCTTTAAAAACAAAATATATAGAACTTAACATTAAAACTGCACTACTTATTGTTGTAGAAATCGCAGCACCATTTATTCCAAAAACTGGGATTAGAGAAAAACATAAAACTGAAGATAAAACTACTCCGAGTATTGAAAGATACAAGGCTTTAGCTGGATTGCCCATTGCCGACAAAATGTTTGCAAAAACCGCAAATACAGATAAAAATGCAAAACCGATTATTAATATTGATAATGATTCGTAAGCTGATACATAGCTTTTCGAATAAAGCAACTCTAAAATCTGCTTGCTGGTAGTTGAAAGAATTAGTGTTCCAATAGAAAGCAAAATTAATAATATCTTAAATGTTTGTGATATTAATAGTTTTGACTTATCGGTTTCTTTGTCGCTTTGATTTTTGGAAATTATTGGAAACAATACTGTTGCCAGTGCCCCAAATACAAGATATTGAATCCTAGCAATATTTTGATTTGCTGTATAAAAACCAGAGCTTATATCGGAATTAAGAAGTGATTTAATAAAAAATAAATCAATTGTTTGTTGAAGATTAGAGAAAAAAGCTAACCCGATTAATGGTAACGAGAAAAGTATTAATTTTTTATATGGAAATCTAACATTAAAGTTTTTAGGCAAATACAGACCCGTAAAAAGTGTAACAATTGGAGCAATTATGAAACCCACAATTACACCTGTTAAATGGAAGTAGTATGCAAGTGCTACTATAAGTATCGCTTTTACGACTGAATAGATTATATTTACCAAAGCTTGTTTTTTAAAATTGCGCATACCATTGTAAAATCCGGAATAAAGTGCATAAATACCGTATGCCGGAAAAATAAATGCAGATAAACGAATATATTTACTTAGAGATACATCATTAAGCAAAACAGAAGCTGGATATGCAAAAACAAAATAAAGAATACATATTACTATTGTAGAAAATATTTGTAATACTAAACCGGATTTTAGTATTGCATCGGATCTTTCATCATCTTCTGAAACATATTTGGAAATAGCATGGGGAAGTCCTACCGTTTGAATTAAATTTATAGTTGCCATCAAAGAAATTACTATTCCATAAACTCCGTATGATGCAGGCCCCAATACACGGCCTAACCAAACGTTAATCCCATATCCAGAAATCATAAATATCAGAGACGAAATAACAATATAAATAGTACCCTCAACAGTGGAGTTTTTTTTCATAATTTGTAAAATTACAACATCTCCGCCACTGGCGGAGTAGTGTTATAGTTATTAATAATTTTTCAGGCTATATAAAATATAATTTTCAGTTTCGCTAACTTTGTATTTCCTCAGGTTCAAATCACTGTTGTCAAAAATATCTATCTCATTTGGATCATTTTTATTTAAGAGAAGATAATCAATTTTATACTTATCTTTAATTTCCCCAAGAGCCAATATAGATGGCGCTGCAAAAAAACTCTCTGCTACAAATGACCTTTCATTACATGTTGCTGAAAAGGGACCGTTACAAAATGATAAAACCTGCCATTGCCTCTCTTTGGATATCAAACTATTACCAGAGAATATATATCTTTCAGAATAAAAGGGGATGTATCTATTCAATATATTATCCGAGTCTAGTAAAATTACGCTGTTACTTTGGGTATTATTTTTAAGAAAATTAAGATCATTTATTTTACTTTTTAGATTTTTATTAGTTGACTTAGCATATACATTAATAAACTGGTATTTTGGAATTATTGAAAGAATAAAAAAGCCAAGCAGTACCAGGATCATTATTACTTTTTTGGTAAAATCAATATCTCTAACTAACTTATAAATTATTCCTGCTGATAATATCGCAATAGACAAATAAGCTGTTTCTGTAAAATATCTATGGTATAAAAACCACAGTAGAGAGAAGTAAAAAACGACAGTAAAAAATAAAGAGAATATAGATAACATCAATATATCTTTATCAGAAAATCTTTTATAAGCGTTCATAACACCAAACGGAGCAAATATAAAAACAATAAATGATATTATGCCTATTGGATTGAATATACTAAGTGGAATTTCATTAAATACTAACAACTTATCTATTGAATAAATTTCCATAGCAGTAGTGTATTTACTAAACAAAATAAACAGATAAATAGATATTAAAACTAGAAAGCTATAAAAATTTTCTAGACCAACTACATGTATGCCATCTGGAATTTTAGAAAGTTTATTAAAAAGCGGTGTGGTGAATTTTTCAAAAGTTAATTTTAGAGATTTAAAATAATAAAGAATAAAATACAAAGCTATTATCCCAACAGAGTGAATAGCAATCTCAGGATGAGATGCTGCAGTCAAAAAGAGAAATAATAAACTAAGTAGTAAGTGTCTAATCTTCTTTGTCAAAATATAAGATTGAAATGTAAATATCAGCATTGCAAAAAACATGTAACTTAAAATCCTAACCGACGGATCAACCCATAAAATTTGATTTAGCGGCAAAACAAAGAGGGTAGCAAATAATGCAGCAATAGAGTATCCGAGATACCTTTTGGAAAATAGATAAAAAAATATAACAAAGACTGTTGCACTAACTGGAATATAAAAAAACCATGCGTGTTTAACACTAATATTAAATACCCTAGATACAAATGCTAATATAACGTAAGCAATAGAATAGTAGTAATTCTTTTCGTTGTAAAAGAAGGGATTCTTAGTTAGGTCTAAGAATGTTGTGAGTTTTTGTGTTAGAGATGCATGATAGTAAATGTCCGCACCTACTAAATATTCTGATAAGGTAACTGGAATTATGTTTAGTATAAAAATAAACAGTCCTAAAACAGATGTAATGATTAGATCTAACCTAGTAATTTTATAGTTTAGGTTTTTCCCTTTTGCATCTTCAGTACTAATATTTAAGTAATAAGGCAAAGAACCGACAAGAAACAAAACAGGAAACAGTAGTAAATAATAAATCAAAGCATGGTTGTTGAACCAATAAATGCTTGAAAAATAAGTATTAAAAGCAAATGGCAAATAGTTTAGTAATCCTGCAAGTAAACCTAAGTTAACGAAGTAAATAACACTTCTTTGTTTAATTGATGAAAATATTCCCCCGAATAAAAATCCAAATAAAATGGGAAGAACATAAACACAAATAACTCCGATAATACTGGGACTATATGCTTCTCTAAACGGAAGGTTTGAATTTAGTAATTCGACTATCTCTTTTTTAAAGAATATTTGAAAAGACAAATAATAAATAACCAGCAACAGAATAGACAAGCATAGAATAATTTTCCTCATTGTAAATTTTTTTTCTTAAATCCAGATCCCTTATAAAATCCAAATAAATAAGAGGGTAGTATTAATAAAATTGCTAACTTATCCAGCATATTTTTTTTGCTGTTGAGAGGGTCAACCTTTCCTCCTCTTAGCGCCCTTGAAAATCCTCCATAATATGCCCTTTTTAATATCCAACTCAAAGTTAGTCTCTCTGGAGAAATCTGGTGTCCCGCAGAAGTAAATGGCGTAAAGACAACTTTTCTTTTTTCGTCTCTTAGCTTTTGACATAAATCTGTTTCTTCTCCTCCTAACAACTTGCCTCCAACTCTACCCAGACTCTCGCTAAACCTGTGCTTTCCAAGTCTGGATTTATCAATAGCAAAACTTGCTCCAAAAACTTTTGGGACTTCACGAATCACATTTGAAATATCAATTAAAGAAAAGAATTCTTGAATGAATTTAGATTTATGATACCAGGAAAGTTTACCGTTCCATACGGGAACTATTTTTGTTCCGACAATTACTGCATCAGTGCTTTTAAAAGTTTTTACTATTTCAAAAGCCCAGTTTTTGTCTAGAATTGCGTCAACATCACAAAAAGCTACATAGTTGGTTTTTGCTTTATTCAACCCTAAATTTCTGGCGAAGGAAAGAGATTTCGCAGGGATATTTTCATACACAAAAGAATGACTAGTATCTGTTAATTTATTTATGTATTTTTTTGTTAATGGAACTTCCTGCTGGTCTAAAAAGAGAATCCGTATTTTACATTTAGTTTGTCTTTTTAAAGAATCAACACAAGATTTAAGGATGTCAAAAGGCTCTTTATATCTTGTTACAACAACTGTTATATCAAATTTTTGATTCATATTAATTATTGAAAGCTTTCAAGTAACTCTCTGCAATTTTAGGAAAAGAATAATTTTCTGAAATCCAGTTTTTAATTTTATTTTTAGACAAATTGGGGGATTTAATATTTTTGTTAATTGTCCGGATAAATCCAGTGCTGTTTAATGTTTCTACCAAGTAACCGTTTTTTTCATTCACTACTGCATCTTTAACACCTTCTAGGTCGGATGCAATAACCATAAGTCCTGTTGATGACGCTTCTAATGCAACAATACCGAACCCTTCTATGTCATTATCAACAGGAATATTCGGCATCACAAATATATCCGCAGTGTTGTAAACAACTTTTAGATCCAGATCCGAAACTTTTCCAAGCAATATAACTTTTTCTTTGTACCCCTTCTCTTCTATTAATGATTGAATTCTTTCCCTTTCAACACCGTCTCCTATAACTAAATAAATTACATTCTTATTTAATTCTGGTAAGACATTCTCTATAAACCAATAAACTCCTTTTCGCTTAACTAACCGGCCAACAGTAACAATTATTTTTTTATCTGATAATTTACGGCGGGTTATTTTTTCTAATGCAGACTTGTTTGCCGGCAGAAGAAAACTTTCAGGATGTATACCCCAGGCAATCACTATACTCTTACTACTTGGAATACCTCTTTTTAAGCATTCATTTCTTGTGGTATTACTTATGCAAATAATTTTATCTAACCTTCTAAGACAAAAAGGGATAACCAACTGGTAAATTGGTAATTTATATGTAATATCCAATCCATGAACAGTTACACTTACTCTAACCCCATATATTTTTTTTAAAAGTAGTCCAAGAGGAGACAGCAGTGCATCTCCTAAGTGAACATTTTTAATTCTTTTATTTGGAATAATCCATAATGATTTAATTAGGGCTATCGTTAAAAATATTGGTAATAGCTTTTGTGTATAACCCCAGCTTACTAAGTGTAAATTGGTATTTTTTGCAAATTCTTGTGCTAAAGCGAAACTAACTTTTTCCATTCCTCCAACCATAGGAGGGTATTTTCTTGTAATAAATAATAAAGAAACTTTGTCGCTTCGCAATAAATTCATCTTGGGGAAGTTAATTTTTATCGTACTCTAACTTTTTTAAACGATATAAAGCGTCTTCTAAAAATTTTCTATTTATAGATAAAAGGTCTGCAATTATTCCCATAACTACAAAAAGAAATCCAAGTATCATAAAAACTGAACCAAATATCAAAGACTGCAAATGTCCGCTTATTACATCTCCATAAATTAACATTAAAAATAAAAACCGGAGAAATGGTGTAACACCAATAACAAATACAATAATTCCACTCATTAAAAAAATCTTAAAAGGCTCATGCATTGCATAACTTCTAATTATTGCTACGCCCGATTTTTGAATATGCTGGAACATATTTTTAAAAAGACGGGATTCTCTTGTTTTTGGATTTGTCTCAACAGGAACATGTGTAACTGCAATTTTCTTTTTACCTGCATGAATAATTGTTTCCATGCAATAGCTAAATGATGTAACCACATTAAGAGAGAGTGCTGCTTCTCTTGAATAAGCCCTAAACCCACTAGGTGCATCCGGAATATTTGTACCAGATGCTAAATTCACAACTTTGCTGCCGACTTTTTGTAGTATTTTTTTTAGTGGGCTAAAGTGTGCAATTTTATCTGTTTGTCTGTTAGCAACGACAATATCATGTGTCCCTTTAACAATCGGCTGCACAAGTCTTGCAATATCTTTTTGAGGATACTGGTTATCTCCATCAGTATTTACAATAATGTCTGCACCCTGTCTAAGTGCTTCATTAATACCATCTGTAAATGATGCAGCTAGGCCTTTATTTTGTTTATGTACAACAATATAGTTCACGCCTAGTTGTTTTGCAACTTCTATAGTTTTATCTTTTGAACCATCATCTATAATTAATGTTTCAATTTTACTAATTCCGGAAATTCTTTTAGGAATTGATTTAAGAACTAGGGGAAGAGTATTTTCCTCGTTGTAACATGGCACTTGAACTATCAGTTTCATAGGTGCAGGTGTCGATTATTGTAACATGGTTTTCTTGCCTTCTAGACTTATAGAAAAACCACCAGTGAAGCGAATCTGGCATTCCTTTTATCAAAATTAATTTTAGTACTTGACAAAATTTCAGGCTAATTTTGTTGTTGAATTTTATCTTTGAGTTCTTTAAGTGTTAACTGATATAAGATGATGGGATGTGTTTCCTGTACTGATATTTCACTATAGTGATATGGAACATTTACAAAATATTCACCAACTTTTTTATTTTCTAAATTTAAATCAAGAAATTCTGAAAATGTTGGGAATAAGTATCTCATCCCCATATCTTGAACAATAATAATTTGTTTTAAGTCTAATGAGTTACTAATAAACACAAAAGGAGACTGGTCGGCAACGCTATGCGTTGGGAGTTTTGTATAAAAATGATATGCTTCAGGGAGAGAGCTAATCATGATCAGGTCATTGTTAGATATTTTTTCTTTTAACAATAATCCTGACTTCTCCTCGTATGAAACTGCAAACCACCTTCCACCATTCCACTGCCTAATACCGTTATATGTTTGAAAAATTTGTATAACTATCAATAGTAAAAGGAAAAGACTAAATGCTAAGGTTTTTAAAGAAAACTTAAGTCTTATATATATTAGTACTCTTTCCAATGCAAAACTTGCAGGGATAAGAAGAAAAGGAATTATATGAGTCCAATACCTTTGCATTGCATAATCTGTTACCAAATAAACACTACTTAACAGAAAAATTCCCAGAATCGTAAATGTAGCATACTTCTGCAATTGTACCTTTTTTTGAAGTAGTAATATTCCGATAAGAGCAAGTATAGAAATTAGTATGTCAGTCAAGAAAAAACTCCTTGGACCGGGAATAAAATAAAACTTTAGTAGTAGTAAAACTATTGCAAAAAAGTAAACAAAAGATTTTTCCAAAC
Source organism: uncultured Gammaproteobacteria bacterium (assembly GCA_964560075.1). GTDB lineage: Bacteria > Patescibacteriota > Microgenomatia > Daviesbacterales > UBA10151 > HO2-FULL-47-45. Next base: position 10,145 of record CAZLKE010000017.1, read on the forward strand.
CTTTTTTAAAGAATTTATAAATAATTCCTAAAATCGATAATCCTGCAATACAAACAATTAAAATATCCGGTTTTTGTGTAAGAATTAAAAATAGAGAATCATAAATTGGATATAACCTGCTAAATACAACTATCAAAAAAACTGCAGTACCAAAAGCAAAATTTCCCAGAAGTGTGAAAGGGGTAGCACTTGTTTTAAAAACTAGAAATACAATAGGAATACTCAAAAGTGCATACTCATATCTAACTAAAATTGTAATACCAAAAAATATTCCTATTAAAATATCCCTTAGTTTTAGGACTGTTGTTTGTTTCTCTATATTTTTTATCAGAATTAAAAGAAATAGTGTTACAAAAAAGACTCCAATGTTTTCAGTCTGTATAAATCCTCCCCAAACAATGTGGTTAAAAGATATTGCTATAAGAAATGCCCCACAGATTCCAGCTGACTTAGATTTGAATATATGTTTTATTAAAAAATAAGTAACCGGTATTACTAAAACACCTGCTATAAAAATAATTATTTGTGCAACTAAAATGTCATTTGATGAAAATATTTTTCCTAAATTAATTAGTAACGGAAAAACCGGCCTAGTCCAAAAAAAGAATGGGGGATAAACACTTCCGTTTTCTCCCAAGAAACCTACAACACTTTTATACGTTGCTAAATTATTTGCAACCATGAAATTTTGATAAGTGTCCGGATATATTTTATACGGAGATAAATTTATGAATCTTAAAAAAGCTCCAAATATTGTAATAACACTTAATATTAAAAAAACCATTGGTAGAAGTGTCAGTATAAAGAGTCCACGGGGTAGGAATCGGACCTACTTATCACAGTTTTACAGACTGTTGCCTCAACCGTTCGGCCACCCGTGGTTTACGGTGTAAATTATACCAAGACTTGGCTGGAGATGCTAGAGTACCAGGTCGCCGCAAGAGACATAAATTTCAGATTCTGGAACTGATTTATGCACATTAATTGCCAGAGGCTCCAGAGACCTTAAGTATTCTAATGAGGTGTCCAAAATTGTTCTCGATTTACCATTAACAACATTGTTCAAAGGAAAAATAATATCTCCAACATCCGGACAAGCACCTGCATGAATATGTGCAGGCTGAGGAACGCCTTGAGGAAAATTTGTCATATTTAAGTCTACTAATACTTGGTCATCTATCTCTATTAAAGTTGCAGTACCAACTTCATTAGACTCGTCTACTTCGGAAAGGTCTGCAGCAAATTGGTTCTCTGCCTCTGGGGAGGGGCTAGGAGAGGGCGAAACAATTGGGGAAACTAAGGGGGAAGGTGAGGGGTTTAAATCCTCAAATCTTCCAAGTTGTCTTACATCTTGAGTGCCAATCTGATCCCTTCCAAAAATAAATAAAATCCCAAAAACCGCCAGAATAAATAGAGCAACAAATAACAGGATCTGCCTACCGCTCATAACCTATATAATAACCTCAAGTTGTAACTTTTCAGAGAAATATTAGTGAGGAATATGTAAAGTAAGAAACTTAAGGACCTCGTCGTCTTTTTACCTTAAGTTGTGCCAGGGATTTATCTAAAGCAGCTAAGGTTGTTGCATACTCTTCATCAGATAGTATTTGAGTTAAGGCTTCTTGGGCTCGTTTTTTTGCTTCTTCAACTGCTGCCTCATCTATCTCTTCATGGGTTTTTGCCAAATCTGTCATTACTATAACTTCACTACCGGCAACCTGAACAATCCCTTCACCAACAGCCAAAAAATTTTCCTTACCGCCTTTTTTTATTTGTAACTCACCTGGAGAAACTTTAGACATTAAAGAAATATGATGGGGAAGTATACCTAAAGGTCCATCAGGAGCTGGGACTGTAACCATATCAACAATATCCTCAAAAACTAATCTTTCCGGAGTAACTACTTTCAAATTAATTTGTGACATGAGAATTTACTTCTTCAATAGTGCCCTTCATGTAGAAGGCTGATTCTGGTTTATCGTCGTGCTTACCATCTAAGATCTCTTTGAACCCTTTAACAGTATCTTTAATCGACACATATTTACCTGCAGAACCTGTGAATTGTTCAGCCACAAAGAATGGTTGGGTTAAAAGTCTCTGGATCTTTCGGGCCCGGGAAACAATTAATTTATCTTCATCAGAAAGCTCTTCTATCCCCAATATTGCAATAATGTCTTGAAGTTCTTTATAACGCTGCAACACTTGTTGTACACCTGCAGCTACCTCATAATGTTCCTGACCAACAATTTCCGGCGTCAAAGCCCTGGAAGTTGAGGCGAGTGGATCTATAGCAGGGTAGAGGCCTTGTTCTACTAAACCCCGATCAAGAGCGATAGTTGAATCCAAATGGGCAAAAGTAGTTGCCGGGGCAGGGTCAGTATAGTCATCTGCCGGAACATAAACTGCTTGAACAGAAGTAATTGATCCTTTTTTGGTTGATGTAATCCGCTCTTGCAGGATGCCCATTTCGGTAGCTAGAGTTGGCTGATATCCTACAGCCGAGGGGATCCGACCAAGTAAAGCTGAAACCTCAGAACCTGCTTGAGAAAATCTAAAAATATTGTCAATAAACAACAAGACATCTTTTCCTTCTTCATCCCTGAAATACTCTGCCATAGTCAAACCAGAAAGCGCTACTCTTTGACGGGCTCCAGGAGGTTCATTCATTTGACCAAATACCATTGCAGTTTTATCTAAAACTCCTGAGTCTTTCATTTCATGATAAAGGTCATTTCCTTCACGGGTACGCTCACCCACACCAGTAAATACAGAAAATCCGCCGTGTTCTGAGGCGATATTTCGAATTAGTTCTTGAATTAAAACTGTTTTTCCGGTTCCTGCACCACCAAAAAGACCAACCTTTCCACCCCGAACAAACGGGGCAAGCAGGTCAATCACCTTAATACCTGTTTCAAATATTTCTGAACTTGTAGCTTGCTGCTCAAAAGAAGGAGCATCGCGGTGAATAGGGAGTACCTTTTTATATTTAACTTTATCCTTACCATCAACAGGTTCGCCCAATACATCAAAAACCCGGCCAAGTACTTCTTTTCCTACAGGAACTGAGATCGGTACACCGGTGTCCACTGCATCCATACCTCTTTTAAGTCCATCAGTAGAAGACATAGCAACAGCCCTAACCTGACCATCACCTAGGTGTTGTTGAACCTCCGCTACAACTTTTTTGGATTTTTCGAAGGAGATTTCAACAGCATTATAGATTGTAGGCAAAGGTTTTTCAGAAAATTGAATGTCTACAACCGGACCAATTATTTGAGTTATTTTACCGATATTATTCATATATTTACTCCAAAGCTGCTAGAGCTGATGTAATCTCCAGCAACTCATTTGTAATTCCTTCTTGCCGTGTTTGATTATACGCAAGAGTTAAATCAGAAACAAGCTCTTTGGCGTTATTTGTAGCATTTTGCATCGCAATCATTCGCGCTGAATGCTCAGACGCTTTTGTTTCAAGCATTGTTTGATAAACTTTTATTTCTAAAAAGTGATAAAGAGTATATTCAAGTAATTGTTTGGCATTTGGTTCCATTAAGAATTCTGAGTGCAGTATATGGTTTGATTCAATCTCTTCACTCTCAATCAAAGTGTCAATTGGCAAAAGTTTAGTGACAAGAGACTCTTGTCTTAAAGTTGAAACAAAGTGAGGATAGATAATAAAAATTTCACCTACCTCATTTTTTAAGAAGGCTTGAGATAACAGTTTAGAAACTTGAATTGCTTTTTGGAAGTTGAGTGTATCAGAGTTTTCAAAATCTGCTACCAACTCTTTTGAGGTTTTAACCACAAAGTTTCGTCCTTTTTTACCACTGGTATAAAAAACAACCTCCTTACCTTGAGAAAAGTTTTGGGCTGTTTTTATTAAATTAGTATTTAGCGCTCCGCACAAACTCTTATCAGTAGACAAAAGTAAAACACCTACCTTATTATTTTGTTTGATACTGAGAAGCGGATGTTTTTCCTCTTTGGACTGAGCAAGGAGTTTAACTAAAGCTTTTGACAAAGCGCCGTGATAGGGCCTTCCTCCCAAAGCTTGAGTTTGAGCGCGTCGCATTTTGGTTGCAGCAACCATTTGCATGGCTTTTGTAATTTGGGAGGTATTTTTTACAGATTTAATCCTTCTTCGAAGCTCTCTTGTATTTGCCAGTTAAACCTCCATACCCACAGTTTCTAGTACTCTTTCAACCAGCGGTTCAACCATTAAATAGTCCTTACCGCTCGCAACTTCTTTTAGCTCTTTTATTAACTGTTCAACTGGAACTGAAGTTTTATCATGGTCAGAAACAGCCACAAGATAGAGCGGGGATTTTTCTGTAAATAAATTACTAAAACCATGCGAACCCTTAGCAATTTGGATAGCTATTTCAACCTCTTTTTTTGTATAATCAACATCCGAAATAATTTTTCGAGAAATTACAAAACCTTGTGGAAGAGAATGGACTCTAGAAGGATCAAAACGGCCGGTTCCATCATAATAAACCACCCGGGCAGTATGAAGGTGTGCAGGGCGGTCCATAGCCTCTGCAGAGATTCTTCCAAGATAAGGTACATTCAAGTTTTCAGCCAGCTCTTTAGCTTTTTCATCACCTACTACATCAGGATCATCTGTAGTAATTTGGTTTAAATTAACATAAAGTTTAGCTGCTCCACATCCTTCATGGCTAAAAATACCTGTTACTTTACCTTCTAGATCCATCTTAGCCTGGGGATACAAAATACCTGATCCTGCCAGATGGATACCTCCTGTTGTGCCTTCGTCAATGCATCTTAAATAATTATCTTTTAGCTCAAAAGTATGGTGTCTATTTTGGATTTTTTCGAATATTTCCTGAAAAGAACTTCCTAAGAGAAGATCATCTCCACCGCTTTGTGACCAATAATCATATATATCAATAGAACCGGACATATTATTTGCTGAAAGTTTTTAAAAAGTTGGTAGTAAACTTCTCGAGCCTTTTGACAATCTCATCAGTCAATTGTTTTTTATCAGCAATTTCTGCTAGCAATTTTTTATCTTTAAGTTTTAGGGCCTGAATATACTCTGGCTCAAATTCTTTTATTTTCTCAATAGGAGTCTCGTCTAAATATCCGTTTATAACAGCCCAAAGAACAACAATTTGTTCTTCAACCAAAACAGGGGAATAAGGCGGTTGTTTTAGGATCTCAGTTATTCTTTTACCTCTTTCTATTTGAGACCGGGTTGATGGATCCAGGTCTGAACTAAACTGTGCAAAAGCTTGCAGCTCTCTGAATTGAGCAAGATTTAACCTAAGCTTACCGGCAACCTGCTTCATAGCTTTAACCTGAGCTGATCCACCAACACGAGACACAGAAAGCCCAACATTAATTGCCGGCCTCATACCCGCATAAAATAAATCTGATTCAAGATAAATTTGGCCATCTGTAATAGAGATAACGTTTGTTGGGATATAAGCTGATACATCACCAGCTTGAGTTTCGATAATAGGCAAAGCAGTGAGTGACCCACCACCGTAGTCAGAGTTTAACCTTGCAGCCCGCTCTAAAAGCCTTGAGTGAAGATAAAAAACATCTCCAGGGTATGCTTCGCGCCCTGAAGGCCTTCGAAGAAGCAGTGACATCTGTCTGTATGCCACAGCATGTTTGGAAAGGTCATCGTAAATAATCAAAGCATCTTTGCCTTTATCCATGAAATACTCTCCCATAGCAACTCCGGCATAAGGAGCAATATATTGCATAGTCACAGAATCAGCAGCACTAGCTACAACTACAATAGTTCTTTCCATCGCCCCCAGTTCTTCCAGTTTGGCAACAAGTTGTGCGATTTTAGAAGTTTTTTGCCCGATCGCCACATAAATAGAGACAACGTCTGTTTGGTTGATGATAGTATCTATGGCAATTGTAGTTTTGCCGGTATTTCGATCGCCTAGAATAAGCTCTCTTTGACCTCGACCTATCGCAATCATGGAATCTATAGCTTTTATACCGGTTTGAAGCGGTGTATTAACGCTCTGTCTTGTAATCACTCCTGGTGCAACTCTCTCAACTGGGTATTTAAGTTTAGATTTAATAGGACCTTTACCGTCAATTGGATTACCCAAAGCATCAACAACTCTACCAAGTAACTCCTCACCAACGGGAACAGATAAAATCTCACCCGTTGTAGTAACTTCCATACCTTGCTTTACTTTTGTATAGTCTCCGAAGATAACCGCTCCGACGCTGTATTGTTCCAAGTTTAGGGCAATTCCATAAACGCCACAGGAGAATTTAATTAATTCTGATGACTGCACGTCTGATAAGCCTTCAATTCGAGCTATTCCGTCACCAACCTCTACCACAACCCCAATGTTTTGCGCTGAAGTTTTAAGTTCTACATCTTTAATTTGTCTCTCTATGGTTGTAATTAAATCAGCCACGAATAACTCCTCCTATCTGGTTGATTTTATGCCTAATAGTGTCGTCATAAATAACATCCCCAATTCTAAAACGCAACCCCCCAAAAAGGGAAGGGTTTATTTTAAGTTTGGTCTCCAAAATTTGGTATTTGAAATCTATAAACTTCGACTTAATCTTCTCAACCTGCTCATCTGAAAGGTTAACAGGTGATTCTATCACTAGAGTTTTGCTGTCAATCTCTCTTTTTAAAATTTTCAAATACTCTTTTAATGCAAATAACCTTTCTCCAATGCTAAATTTACTAAAAGAAGCAACTGCATCAAGAACATTTTTCTCATCAACCTGACCGTCAATCAAACTTGCTTTGATAGCTTTATTTACCAGGGCTGTTATATTCTTGTATTTTTTCATCAGAGTTCCTTAATACTTTTTTGAACAAATTCTTGTTTTTCTTTTTCACTTAGGGATTTTTGAGCGATTTTTTCTAAACTGGCGACAACAATATCTGCAATTTCGTCTCTGATTTCTTTATGCAGGCTCTCCCGTTCTGCATCTAATACAGCCTTAGTCTTTTTGACTAAATCCTGTATGTCTTTCTGGGCCTTAGAATGAGCATCCTGAATGATCTGATCTGCTGATTCAGATGCTGATTGTAGTAGTTCTTTTGCTTCTTTAGAGGCTTTTTTTAAAGCCTCATCACGCTCGGATTCTATTTTTTGTAATCTTTTTTCAATCTCCTCCGCATTTTTCAAGCTTGAAGTAATTTTTTGTTTTCTTTCTTCCAAGATATTTAGAATCGGCTTGTAAAGAAACTTCTTTAAAATAAAAAGAAGTATTAAAAAATTTACCACTTGGGCAAGCAATAGTAATGGTTGTACTCCAAATTCGTTAAAGATTTCCATAGATATAATATGTCATTGCGAGCGTAGCGAAGCAATCCCTGCCTTGCCGGCAGGCAGGTTTAGAGATCCTCACGTCGCTACGCTCCTCAGGATGACTCCGATCAGATCGGAGTCATTTTATAAATGCAATAACTAGTGCGTAGATCGCAATAGCCTCAGCAAAAGCCATGCTAAGAAGCATTGGAGGCAAAACTTGATTGGCAGAATCAGGATTTCTACCAATTGCTTCCATAGCTTTAAAGCCAATGATGGCAATTGCCAGTGCTGGTGCGAACGCACCAATAGCAATAGTTGCACCGGAACTAAATTCCACGTTTTACTCCTTTCTTTTAATGGGCCTCGTGTTTTTCGGTAAGTAATACCATAAACACGAGAGTCAACATTGCAAAAACTGCTGCCTGAACGACTGCTACGATAATCTCTAAAAAGTAAAAGGGAAGAGGAGCTACAAAAGCCAGCAACCCAGATACCGTAACCAGTACTACTTCACCCGCAAATATATTACCAAAAAGTCGCAGAGATAGCGAGAGCATTTTAGTTCCTTCTGACACAAGCTCAAGTAATCCTACAAAAAGGAATATGGGGTTTAAAGAAAACCACTTCTTCAGATAACCAAAAATTCCTAAATACTTAACAGCCAAAAAGTGAGTGATAATGACAGAAATAATAGACAATCCCAAAGTCATATTCAGATCAGTATTAACAGGCCGAAACAGAGGGACAAGAACGTGGTGGTCATCCCAAATACCAATAGTGCCAATTCCGGGAAATAGACCGAATAAATTAGCTACCATAATATAGATAAAAAACGTAGCCACAAAGGGAAAAATTACTTTTGCTTTTGAATGGGCGAGATCATGAGTAATGTTGTAAACAGGCTCTAATATAAGTTCAATAAAACCCTGTAATCCTTGGGGAATTGTAGTGGTTTTTCTTCCGGCCAGATATGCAAAAATGCTTAAAACACCAACGACGATCCAACTAAATATTAAAGAGTTGGTAATGGGGAAAGCTCCTATGTGTCCAATCTTTTCTGCAGCAATTGAAATATGACTTTCCATTCCAACGTATTTTACTAGGTAGCTTGGAGTTTGGTCAATCGTCTCTTAAATCTGTGGAGGTAAAGAAATTATCATTCCCATATAGTATCTCTTCTAATAGTTCCTTTGGAGAAACTATTCTTAACGGAAGAAATTTTTGTCTGATATTTTCAGTCAGCAGATGTTTCTTATCTAGGGTTACAAGATATAAACATTTGGTGAGGTTTGCCCCGGCAACCAGATGAGCATCTTCAACATCAACTTGATCTTTATATGGCTCTATTTCCAAAATTGTAATAGTTTCCCGGACTACTAAACCGCTTTTAACAATAAATTGTTCTCTCTCCTCTTTGGATCTTTTTATTTTGCTTGTCTTATCCTCTTCCAGCACCTCATTGACTGCTGTTTGAGAAGTTATTCCCTTGATCTTACCTTGTTTTACAAACTCAAATAGCAACCGGGAACCTCCTGTTGGTGATATTAAAGCAGCAATAATAACTGAAGCATTAAAAAATCCTCTTGCATTTTTTGTCATGGAGTAGAAAGATTTAAGTGCTTGCGTACTTTTTGAGCAAAAGACTCAGATAATTTATCTTCTTCTAAAAACTCCTCAATTTCAGTATCGCTGAAAATTCTATATGGAGCATTTTGCTTTTGTGGTGTTTCAATTACTACTTTGTTACCCTCTTTTCTTGCCTTAACAATATCACCTTCTTCAAGGCCCATCTCTTCTCTCCACCTCTTTGGTAATGTAACCATCCCCTTGCCTAAAACTTTTAACCATTCTTGATTATTTGCGGTAGGTTGACTCATAAAAAAACTCCTCTTGTTTAACTTTCTAACTTTTTACATTGTAAACTAGCAGACTACTTGTGTCAAGGTATCAATTTGTATGAATTCAGTTTTCTCCAGTAGTCCACCATTGCGAGCGTAGCGAAGCAATCTTATTAGATCGCCGCGTCCTCCGATGTACATCGGAGTCCTCGCGATGACAGTGTACTGGAAAATACTAAATAGTTACATCAATTTGTAACCGTTCAGGATTTGACAAAGAAACCGTCATTGCGAGCGAACGCAGTGAGCGCGGCAATCTCTTTTTGACTGGATTGCTT
>CAZLKE010000018.1:0-3002 GCA_964560075.1 uncultured Gammaproteobacteria bacterium
ATTTAACACACACCTTAATTTGCCCTAAGGGTTGCGTTCGTTCCTAGAATACAGGCTAGTAAAAAAGAAAACATCTACTTAAAGCAATTGAGTAAAAAATTGACAGAGGCCAGAGAAAAATTAGGACTTACTCAAGCTCAAGTGGCTGAAAAAGCTGGTATGGATGTTACTTATTAGCCCGTATTGAAAGAGGAGAGATAAATACAAAGGGAGATAAATTGCTTAAACTCTCTGAAGTCCTCAAAGTAAAAATTCCTTAAGCCTCTAATAAAATTGTCTTACGGTTGCATCAGAAAGCAAAGTAACCTATAATGAGTGACTTATGTGGGAAATCTACAAAGGAAGTCCATTTAATCAACCTTTAAAGTATGAAAAATTTTCGGATGAAAATCATCGTGGATTCTTCGTACCAATAAACAGAAGAGATTTAGTTGTAAGAACCATGCGGCCAACTCCACTGCAAACAAATGATGAAAGAAGGAGATATTTAAATATTCGCGCTGATCTGTGGAGAGAATTTAGTAGTTATGAAGGTGTTCGTGTTGCGCCCTTCTCTTTGGTAGCTGGGATGCCAACTGGAGGTACTTTCAACGGGGTGCCTACGGGGGAAAGTCTGTATGTAGTCACAGAGAAGGTAGATGGGCCTAGTTTAGATAACATAGGATTTTCTAGCGATCCATGTAGAGCTGAAGATTTCGAGGCTTTTTGTGTAGGTTTAGCTAAATACTTTACAGATAAATATCGAGATGGAGGTTATTATTTATCTGACCAAAAAATCGACCAATATGTTTATGGTGGTACAAAGTCGAATCCCAAGCCAGGAGTACATTTTGTAGATTTAGATTGGGAGATGGGAAGTATTAATCCAGAGGACCCTTACGATTTAGATAGTTGGATGTTCAGAGGATATATTGGCTTTGTTGCAGACATGATTGATCACCTAGAGGCGAGATGTGGAACTAACTTTGCGAGAGCTAGAACCGAATTTAAATTATTTCAAGAAGCTCTTGATGTTTAAAAACGTAAGTAATTCTTGAATAATTCTCTCACTTTCTATCCTTCTCATAAATTCCTTACTGTGTGCTTGAGATAAAACGTTAAGACTCCCTTCGTAAAGTATTTTTCTATCAATTATTACTATCTTTCTATGGAATTTCTTTTTTCTATCATTTTTGGCAAAAAAAACTTGTACACCTATTTCCTCAAAATAACGAATCTCGTTTTCTGCTTGTACAGCCATCTCACCATCATGTTCTAATGGCTCTCTCGTCAAAACGTAAACTATTATATTTCTATTAACTAATTCCTTGAATGCCAATATCAATATCTTCATCCTTTCCGTAGTTATAAATGGAGATCCAATATAAACTTCCTCCCTACTATTTTCTAAGTCCTTAATGAAAGCTTTATAAAAAGTGGTTTCATCATGAAGCTGAGCGGAGAAATTGGTCATTCTGATCCCTCCTCATTTTGGTATACTTGTACCAATCTGTCCCAGAATGCTAAAACCTGTTTGAATAGTTTATACATCGGGCAGCTTTTTTAGGGTAACTAAACATATTCAATTAATAGCCACTCTCTTGCTTCTTCTTCGGTTTTGAAAATCTTAACATTAAACTTGCATCCTGTTGCCAGAGAAATTTATAAAATCTAAGGAGTTCCTGAAGGAAGGACTGCTGAGGAATTTGTATTGGTATGTTGCTGTATTGTTTCTTGGTTTAAGGCCTGATTCCAAATTCGCACTTCATCTATATCACCATTAAAAGTTAAAGTACAAGTGCCAACATAGCGTCCAATGTATAGGTCGTTGCTATCAGGAAGGTTATAGCTAATATTTATGTTAGTTGGGGTACCAGTACCAACCTCTAACCCATCAACATAAAGCCTTACGTTGGCACCATCATAAGTACCTGTCGCATGATGCCAGTTTCCATCCCAAACTCCAGTTCCTGCATCAGGAGATAATTCAAATGTATTCCCGTTGGAGATATAAAACTGCAACCCACCTGAAGCACCTGTATAGAGTGCATAGGATGCAGTATTACAGCCACTTGCACCCTTAGAGGCTATGTAATTAAAGGTACCCGGACTACCTGATCTGCGTACCCAGGTCTCTATTGTAATTGTCTGGGGTTCTAGTAAAGAATTGTTCGGAACCTGAACATATGAGTTTTGATTAAAATTTAATGCATTACCGAACTTTCCTGATATAAGGCCACTTCCACTTATAATTCCACTTAAATTATGGCCTGAAGTGTCTTTTGCTATTGAGTTTGTATTTTCGTTTAAGCCCCATCTACCAATGATGTTAGAGTGGGAAGCATGTACTGAAGGTGCTGCAAATATTGCCACAACGATAAAGATTAATGATGAAATTACTACTTTATTCATTAGAAATTCATTAGAAAAATTATGTAATTTAAACACACTTACGAAAGAAGTGCTTCAGAAATGTGTAATTACTCCGTAAGCCAAAATTGAATAAAAAGGTACGAAAAAACCGCAGGCTTTAACCTGCGGTTTTTCTTAATTTACGCGATTAACGACTTCTTCGATTGTCTCTTGGACCACGATTATCTCGTCTACCGGTATCTCTTCTGTCAAAACCTCCTGAAAAATTTCTGTCTCTTGGTTCTTGTGGTTTTGCTTCGTTTACAACAATATTTCTACCGTCTAAAGCTTGACCATTAAGTTGTTGAACTGCTTGATCAGCTTCTTCATCAGAAGACATCTCAACAAATCCAAAACCTCTAGATCTGCTTGTAAACTTGTCTTTAATAATTGTTGCAGAAACTACATTTCCAACTTGAGAAAAGAAATCACGAAGTTGATCGTCTGTAGTATTCCAGGAAATACCTCCTACAAATAATTTTTTAGCCATTTGGTTATCACCTCCATTCATGACTCACACTCTCTGATAAACCGAACAGCTAAAACTATTCATGTAGGTAGTTTAATCGCTACTAGTTACTAAAAGAATTGTGAATGACTATCTAAATAAT
>CAZLKE010000018.1:3012-12022 GCA_964560075.1 uncultured Gammaproteobacteria bacterium
GAGTTCTAAAAACGATTGCAACCCCCCTGGATAAATTTAATGAAAGAAGAAAGTATAAAACTCTTAGAAATTCGGAATTAGAAAGATAAATACAACTAAAATAATAATCATAACAAATATAATAATTGGAACAATTTTACCAGCGCTCATAATTACAATATAAAATATTACTAAATTCAAAAAAGAATTTATGCAAAATATAGTAACAATATCAAAAATGATTCCGCATCAACTTTAGTTCTAAAGATTTGATAAGCAATTGCACTAGTATCAAAACTTGATTCATGGTGATTGATTTTAACAAAAATGATATCATTAAATTTTAGGAAAACATATGTCAAAAGTTGTTGCAATTGATGGGCCGACTTCTTCTGGTAAAGATTCTGTCGCTACACTTCTTTCTCAAAAAACAGGTTATAGATTTGTTGATGCCGGAGCGATTTACCGGGCAGGAACAGCATATATTCTTAAACATAATCTACCAATTGAAGAGGAGCAGCAGAATGCTTTAGTCTTTAAAAAAATTAACATTAGATTCCTAAATCATGATCTAAAACCACAACTTCTAGTAGATGGTGAAGATGTAACAGATCTTCTTCGAACGCCGGAAGTTACAAAATTTACACCAATTATCGCCTCCCAACCTAAGGTTAGAGAAGCCCTAAAGAATAAACAAAGATGGTTAGGTAGTAAACAAAACACTATTATGGCAGGCCGTGATATCGGAAGTATAATTTTTCCCGATGCTGATTTAAAAGTATATCTAACTGCCGATTTAAAAATCCGGGCAAAGCGTAGATTCTTGCAAATTCAAAAAAGAAATCCTAAAGTAACTTTTAATCAAGTTCTTGAAGAAGTTAAAAAAAGAGATGAATTAGATTCCAATAGAGCAGTATCTCCACTAAAAATTCCTGATGGGGCAATTGTAATCGATAATTCTAGCCTCAGTGTGGAAGAAACCGTAAATAGGATTTTACGAAAACTCCCGTAACTAGTTAGTTTTGTCCAGCCAAATCGTCATTGCGATGGGCCACTGGCCCAGAAGCAATCTCCTACCGTAGAAGATTGCTTCGCTACGCTCGCAATGACGGACCACTGGAAAGAACTGAATAATTACAAACTCCCTACTTGACGCACCAATCTAAACTCTCTAATCTTAAATTTAGTAAGCAATTGCCACTAAAATGTCAGAAAAAATCATAGAAAGAGTAGCAGAAGCTCCCGCTGTTATTTTAGATAAAACTTTAGAATCTTCAAAGAAAATCACCGATACTATCAGCAATCAAGCTCATCTAAAAAAAGCTAAAGAATACTGGCATAACCTTGGTCCTGGTTTAACAACCGGAGCTGCAGACGACGATCCATCCGGCATTGCGACATACTCCCAAACAGGAGCTCAATACGGTTTTCAATTAATTTGGCTTGCTGGTTTTACATACCCCTTAATGTCTGTAGTCCAAGAAATGTGCGCTAGGTTAGGTTTAGTCACCGGCCGCGGGCTTGCTGGTAATATCAGAGCCTTTTTCCCAAAATGGGTTTTACTTATAACTACGTTTTTACTTTTTTTTGCTAATACACTAAACATTGGAGCAAATCTAGGTGCAATGGCAAAATCAAGTCAACTTTTATACCCAGAAATAAATTTTGGATTTTTAGTTATTGGATTTACTATTCTTAGTTTAGCATTACAAATATTTACTACTTACGAAAAATATGCAGGATACCTAAAGTGGTTAGCGCTTGTTTTGATCGCTTATATTTTTTCAGCATTAAGCGTTGATTTAGACTTTAGAGAACTCTTGAAGTTTACTTTTATTCCGTCCATGGAGTTTAGTAAAGACCAGATTTTTATAGTAACCGCTATACTTGGTACAACAATATCTCCTTATTTATTCTTCTGGCAAACATCACAAGAAGTCGAAGAGCAAATTCTGGAAGGTAAAACAACTTTAAAACTTCGTCAAGCAGAAACCACTCCAGAAGAGGTTAAAAATATGCGAATTGATGTTTGGTCGGGAATGTTTTTATCAAACTTGGTTATGTATTTTATTATTGCTGCATGTGCTGCTACTTTATTTAAAAACGGTATTACTAATATAGCTACTGCAGAACAAGCAGCCAAAGCTCTACAACCAATAGCTGGAGACGGGGCATATTTACTGTTTGCCCTTGGTATTATCGGCACTGGTATGTTGGCTGTTCCGGTTCTTGCAGGCTCTGCTTCCTATGCCCTTTCGGAAAGTTTTGGCTGGAGATATGGTTTATATAAAAAACTTAAAGAAGCATATGCTTTTTACGGGGTAATTATTTTAGCAATGGTACTCGGCGTTATTATGAACTTTGTTGGTATTGATCCTATTAAATCCTTGATTTATACAGCTATTGCCAACGGATTAATTGCACCTATTATTCTTTCTCAAATTGTTTTAATGAGTAGTAACAAAAAGATAATGGGAAACTGGACTAATGGCTTGATAACTAGAATCATAGGTTGGTCTATTACACTTATTATGACTGTTGCAGGTATAGCTACTCTAATATCATTCTTCTAAGCAATCCTGGCTTCGCTTGACGGTTGTTTCCTACGCACTTAGAATATGCAAAACTCCTTTAGTATGACGAAACAAAAAAGAATTTTAGTTGTTGATGATGATCTTTCCATATTGGAAGTGATTAAAATAATCCTAGAAGAAGAAAATTACCATGTAACTACTGCATCTAAAATAAATACTATAGATAGTTTATTTAGAGATAATATTCCTGATTTGATCCTTCTCGATATATGGATGACCGGAATTGATGGTAGGGAGATAGCTAGGCGATTAAAATCTCATGCAAAATACAAAAATATTCCAATTGTTGTTATATCTGCCCATAATGATACCCCTAAGATGGCAAAGGAAGCTGGTGCAGACGGTTTCCTACCAAAACCTTTTGATATTCCAAATTTAGTTGCTACAGTTAAAAAACATACTGAAAAGGATTCTTGAAAGATCCTTACTTGATTACTAATTAGTTCTTAACCTCCGTCGGTAGTATGGGCACTATAAACTGCCTATGGACGACTTCTTAATATTTAAAAACTTCGAATTAATTAGGGTTGAGGACGAAACAGAAGCCGAGAAAAAGCATCTGGAGAGTTTGCTCAGTGAAGATCTTGGCGAGGAAAAAGAAATACAAGTTCTAAAAATCATTGAATGCTATCAAGCATGCTTGGAAACTGCTGCTTACTGTTTAAGCCGGGAAAACAAGGAACGGGAATATATAGACTTGCTGTTATATTTTGCAGAAGTCTGCCAAATTAGCGTAGAGCTCCTGCTAATATATCCTGAAGTTTATGAACTAACCCGAGGTGTCTCCCTAAAAACAGGAAAGCTATGTTTGCAGCAGACCGAAAAACTGAAAAAACAAGTTTCTTCTGAAAGTCAGGTTATTTTTAACCAGCTGGAAAATAAATGCCGGGAATATATTGAAGTGTATGTTTAGGTTTTGTTTGCGATTTTACTAGCTAAACTTAATGTAAACGCTCCAACCATTGCGACCAGGAGGGATAATAAATTGAATTTATTTACTTCTAAATCAAATAGCAGGTTAGCAAGAAGTCCTCCAAGTATTGCGCCAACAATACTTAAGATTACTATTCCTATTACATCGCTTTCTTGTTTCTCCTGATCAAAATAGTTTACTAAAATTCCAATAATCAGTCCAAATATAATCCAAGTAAGAATATTCATCATTGAGCTTAAGGGTATTAAACACAATTAATAACAAGAATCTTTGCTGGTAAGAAAAGGGGAAGAATAAGGTAGAATATATATATGAGGATTATCCGATTTAAGCTATCTGTTATTAAAAAAGTATTACTTCTAATTACTGTTGTA
The DNA here is from genome assembly GCA_964560075.1 of uncultured Gammaproteobacteria bacterium. Lineage (GTDB taxonomy): Bacteria > Patescibacteriota > Microgenomatia > Daviesbacterales > UBA10151 > HO2-FULL-47-45. Next base: position 6,894 of record CAZLKE010000018.1, read on the forward strand.
ATACTTGGTATTCCAGTCTTGCTAGTGTCTTTTTCTGTTTTTACTTTTGCCAGTTACAAAATAGGCGAAGCTACAGGTCTTATAAAGATCCAAGAGTATGTTGCTGGTACGGGGTCAATGTATCCAACTTTTCCCAAAGGAACTGGAAAAACCAAAATAGAAAGAATGGCTGAAGTTGCTGATATAGCAAAAGCAAGAAGATTTCCTGGTGGGTTTAAAATAGGAAGTAAAATCTTTTTTGATTATAAGCTTCAAAGAGGCGATATCATTGCTTTTTCCAACGAGAAGACCAGAGGGATTATTGAAAAAGAAACAAATGGACAATCTGTAAATAGTGCGGGGTTTATTAAACGGGTGATTGGTCTACCTGGTGATACTATTGAAATTCGGGATGGATTAGTTTATTTAAACGGTGAAGTCTTAGATGAACCATATACTGCCACTGCCAGATCTACTTTCGGAGGAGACTTTTTGCCTGATTGCGCTAAACTGACTATCCCTGAAAGTAGTGTTTTTGTGATGGGGGATAACCGGAAAGGAAGTAATGATTCAAGATTTGACCTTGGACTGGTTAACTTTAAAGACATTGAAACTGTTATTCCAAGAGATGAACTAAAGAAAACTTGGCGGGATACATCTTCTGATTTAAGCCCATTTTCAAAAATAAAACTTAATAAACAAAAATACTTGCAGCTTCTAAATCAAGAAAGGGCAGAGGCTGGTGCTAAACCTTTAAAATTGAATGCCAAATTAGAAAAATCAGCAGCTAAAAGAGGTGAGGTTATTCTTAAATTCAATGACCTCTCTTTTGAAGCTAGCAAAAGCGGATATACTATGGAAAAAGCTATGAATGAAGTTGGATACTCTAATATTGTCTGGGGAGAAGCCCCCAATTTGGGATACTTTACTGAAGATGAGTTAATCGAAAACTTCTTTGCCTTTCCAAACTCAAAAAAGTTTTTAGTAAATAAAGATTATGAAGAGATCGGAATTTCAGAGGTGGAAGGGTTTATAAACGGCTGTCCAACGCAAGTAATAGTTCAACACTTCGGAGGCTACAAACCCCCTAATTATTCCAAAGAACAAGTGGATTCCTGGGTTAAAGGGTTAAAGAGTATTAGAGAGGTACAACCAGGCTGGATCAAGTTAAAAGATTCTGGCGATTTTTATCAGCAGAACAAGGAAGATCTAGATAAGATCATTAGTTTAATTTCTACCCGAATCTCAAGAATCGAGGCAATTATAGCTAAAATGCAGGCAAATCAATGGCTAACTCAAGAAGAAAAGCAATGGATGGAAGACGATGAGAAACTATATAATGAGATCAATGATTTAGCTGATAAGCTTAATAGGGTATAATCTTACTGATGGCAAAATACATTATCACTGGCGGACATAAGCTGAAGGGTAAAATCCGCATAGGGGGCAATAAAAACGCAGTCTTACCTTGTTTAGCAGCCTGTTTATTAACAGATAAAGAGGTCGTACTGCATAACGTTCCATTAATCAGAGATGTAGGAGTTACTTTAGATATCTTCCGAGAACTGGGTGTTAACTCTGAACTCGATGGCTCTACTATCCGAATCAGGGCCCAAAAAATTACATCTCATGAGCTGCCAAAGGATCTGGCAGAAAAGTTAAGGGCCTCTATTCTTTTTGTCGGTCCCTTGCTTACCAGACTAGGTAAAGCAAAATTTACCCACCCCGGAGGAGATATTATTGGTAAACGTAGTATTGATATTCATCTAAACGGTTTTAAAGATCTAGGTTATGAGATAAAAAGAAGAGACTTAGAATATGAGGTAAGCAGAAAGCACCATCAAAACCTAGTGAACATCTTTCTGGATGAACCGTCTGTTACCGGAACAGAAAACTTAATTCTGGCCGCCTCACTTTCTCAAAAAGTAACGATACTTCGAAATTGCGCTGCGGAACCTCATGTAGTTGATTTATGTAACATTCTTGTTCAAATGGGGGTCGAAATAGAAGGGATTGGGAGCTCAACCTTAAGGATTATTGGTAAAGATAAATTAAATGGTACTGAATTTACTATTGGCCAGGACTTTATGGAGTTAGGAACTTATTCTATTGCAGCAGCTATCACAGGAGGAGAGATCGAGATGGAAAATGCCACTCTTGATGGTATGGAACCAATGCTTAACCCCTTAAGAAAATTTGGTCTGCAGTTTGAGGAAAAGAATGGTGTGGTTAAAGTTTGGGCTAAAAATCTTAAATTCGTACCTGTTGTTAAGGTAAATGTATGGCCGGGTTTTCCGACAGATGTAATGAGTTTGGCCATAGTTTTAGCTACCCAAGCTAGGGGTGTCACTCTTTGCCATGACTGGATGTATGAAGGAAGGATGTTTTTTGTTGACAAACTAATTGGTATGGGCGCAAATATTACTATTGCTGATCCACACAGAGTTGTAATCTATGGCCCCTCAAAACTGACCGCCCGTGATTTAGAGTCACCTGATATCCGGGCTGGAATGGCCTTAATACTGGCTGCCCTTATTGCTGATGGAGTTAGTACAATTAACAGAGCGGAACTTGTTGAAAGAGGTTACCAAAACGTAGTAGAGAACCTGACTTCCTTAGGCGCAAAAATAGAAAGAGTGGACTAACAATTTAGCGTTTCTTTTAGCTTCTGTATTGAATCATAATCATAAACCGAAACAGGCAGGATATCTTTTTTAAGTTTTTTCAGGGATTTAACAACTTCTTTCAAAGTTTCTTTATCTACTAAATCAGTTTTGGTTATCAATATAGTTTCTTTTTTATCCAGAAGCGCCGGGTTATATTTTTTGAGCTCGTTTCTAACTACTTCATAATCATTTAAAAGATCTTGAGAATTGGCTGTAATACAATGCAGTAGGTTTGATGTCTTTTCTATATGCTTTAAAAACTTTATCCCAAGTCCACGGCCCTCAGACGCTCCTTCTATCAACCCCGGGATATCTGCTAAAATTTTTGAAACACAAACACCCAAATTAGGTTCTAAAGTAGTGAATGGATAATCAGCGGTTTTGGCAGAAGCCCTTGTCAGCTCATTGAGCAAGCTGCTTTTTCCAGCATTTGGTAGACCAATTAAGCCAAAGTTGGCTATAAGTTTAAGGTTAATTTTGAATGCTTTTATATCTCCAGGAAGCCCTTTTTGAGCAAACTTTGGAGTAGTTCGTCTTGGAGATCTCAACTCAAAGTTTCCTTTCCCTCCAATACCGCCTTTACATACCAAAACTCTTTGACTGGGCTCAGTAAGTTCAATCTCTTCACCTGTCTCAATATCAGTTAGTCCTGAACCGACTGGAAGGATAATTTCTATATCTTTACCGTCATGACCAGATTTTCTATTTTTCCCACCTTGCTCACCATCTTCAGCTGCAATAATTTTAGTATGTGTAAAGTTTCTTAAAGCTGTTAAATCACTTGTCGCGCGGATATAAACATCTCCACCTTTGCCTCCATTCCCACCATCAGGCCCGGCTTTTAAGTGTAGGGTAGAGAAGGATGCTCTTCCAACTCCTCCATGACCTGCTTTTAAAACAACTTCTGCTTCATCTATGAACATAGAGGAATTATATCTTAATCCTTGACTCTTTCCTAATAATCACCTATCTTAAGTTTACAAGAAAAGAGGGGAGGTGATTTAAAAATGGATGAACAAAACCAAAATCCAATGACAGGAGTTCCTACTCCTATACCAGCTTCCGACCCTACAACTCCAGTAGAACCAGCTGGTACTCCAGGACCTGCACCAGTTGTAACACCTGAAACACCAACTGAGGCTCCTGTTACCCCAGTAACAGATCCTACAGCGCCAGCTACTACTCCTGAGGTAACACCAGGTCAGTAAATGGATACTTGACTCCTCTCCTGAAATAGTTCTAATCTTAAGGTAGATAACAGGAGAGGAGGTGAGTAATAAATGGCAACAGTAAATAAAGTAGCGATGCTTCTTGTTTTGGTTGGCGCTCTTAACTGGGGACTTGTTGGTCTTCTTAACCTGAATTTAGTAAATATTCTTTTTGGAAGTATGGAAGTGGTTGAGAGAGTAGTTTATATCCTTGTTGGCGCTTCAGCTGTATTGGGCTTGCTTAATATGAGCAAGATGCTTAAGTAGGTCTGATTTTGTAATTATCCAAAATCTCGCCCCCTTGTGGGCGAGATTTTTGTTTTTCAGTCTCCCCGTGATAAAATACGCAGTTATGTTTGAATCACTTGATGTATTAGACCCTTCTGTTAGAGAGAGGCTAGAGGATACCTATAATCATCTTTCACAAAATAAACCTTTTCCCAAAGGCTATTGTAGCATGGCAAGTGAATTCACGGCTGATGAAAGGTTTCTTTTTCTTTCAAAAGGCTTTTTTGTTACAGATAGAATCATAACATCAATCCTTGGCACAAGAAGGCGTCAACCTCACTATTGGACAGAAGACCCAGAAAAAAGGATCATAGATATGACAGCCCCTCAATTTAATGATGGACTAATTGAAAAACTACCATCAGGAATTTTAGTTATCCCTCCTACATCTTTTTTGTATAGAAGATACATTAAACTAAATGAAAATGGCCGCGTTGAAAGGATTTTGATCTAGGAGCTGGGGAGCGTAATTGGCTCGGACCTATTTGAGCACGATGACTATATTAAATCATATCTCCAAGACAATCCAGACTTGCCCTTAAGCTCCGTAATTAAGATAGTATTTAGCTATTGTATCACTCCAAGATTAATTACCAAAATGGAGGAATTTAAAAATTACTTTAAGAGTGTGAATTTCTTTATGTTTGAAGAAATTTTTGGAAAACTAAAGAGACTGAGAAGATACCGTTAATTATCTCTTTCTGGCATTTTCCCATTCAAGCTTTTGCATTTCTTTCATTTGCTCATAGTAATTGGATAAACCTAAATTTTTTTTCAAGCTTTCAATTCTCACGTCTCTACCCGCATCATATTTTAAGTCTTTTTCGACTAAAGAATTAGCCCATCCAATCAAATCGCCTCTAATGTCCTCAATTATTTTCTCGCTTGGTAACAATCGTAATAGTCCCTATAGTTTATAAGAAAAATAGTCTGGTAGAGTACAGACTTTACCTGCTAATTTCCTCAAGTCTTGTTCTACAGTATTATG
>CAZLKE010000018.1:12032-18558 GCA_964560075.1 uncultured Gammaproteobacteria bacterium
GAGCGCGGAAAAGGCTTTCTCTATTTCCTGCGCTTCTTTTTCCATCCTTTCCATTATAGGAATATGCTTGGTAATTGGCGTACTGAATGGAGATAATTATCATTTCATCTCTTAGCTCTCTCCACTTCGAGACTGGAGTAAAGAGAATTCGAGCAACCACGTAGGTAATAAAGGTAATCAGTAATGGTAAAAACAAATCTTTTAAATACCAAGGGATCTCAGCAGAATAAATTATAGCTTGAGGGTTATTTTCCACAAAGCAAGTATACCAAAATCTTGGTATAATCTAAGCACCGAATGATTCCTGTAGTGAAAGTACCTTATCATTAGGGAGTGAATGTCGGCACTGGCAACAGATGACCGTCTTGGCCACAGGGATCGCTTAGTAGTTTTGGTTCACTCCAAAATTCTACTACTTCTTAAGAAAAATGACTGAATATAGCTCATTAGCAATCTTTTTTGCATCTGTTAAATCCAGTGCAATCTGACAAGGAGAATTCTCATCACTGAAAATTGTCTGACCTCTCTTTTCTCCATCTGTAATAACACTAACTCCACTAGTTATCCATTCTGCTTTTTCTGGAAAGAAATCTAGATACACTGCTAGTGGATCATGGAGATTGAAGTCTTTTTCTCTATCGTGGTTGTAGTTATCAAACCAGGCAGATAGCAAATGTTTGAGCCATATATTTATTTCATTATTTTCTGAAATGTTTTCAATTTGATCCTTTGACCAATAAACTTTTCTTGTTACATCAAGTGGTACAATTTTTGCTTTTATATCTTTCAATTCATCAAAAAAACACTTAGCTGCATCTGGATCAAAAGCCATATTAGTTTCTGCATATTTTGTCTCGTTGCCTTCAATCTTAAATGCTCCTCCCATAATAGTTATTTCATTAACCTTCTTTTCCCTCAGTAAGGTTAAAGGGTCTGTTAAAGTAGCTAAAGATATAACTTTGTCTGTAGATAGACTTACATTTCCAGTACTAATATTTTGAATATCTACATTAGGATGTATACTCCATACACCGTCTGGACCATGGAAATAATCTGGCCAAGGTCTTTCAATCTTACCGTTTAATGGAATTTTTGAACCACTAATGAATTTCCAGGACTTAACCACAAAAGCAATAAATTCTTTTGCATTCAATGAGGTGATTTCTTCAGTAGCATTTCCAAATGTAGATATTAGAGTGTTTTTTGCTTCTGGCATGAGCTTATAAAGCAAAACTAACGCTACTAAATCATCTATTCCTGGATCTGAAATTATTGTGTAATTTTTCATATTGTTAGTTGATTTTATTAATAATATCTATAACTCCCTCTGTTAAAAGTTTATCAGAAATATAAGCTGCCTGTTCTGAAACCTCACTTGTTACTCTTGAGTTTACTACAAAAGCACACTTAACACCTGTATTTGGATCAACCCAATCAGACATACTATTTCCAATCATAATCACATTATGTCCAAAAGAAGCTAGTGTACCTAAAGTCTTTCCTTTAGCCTGCTTATAATCATATCCTGGATGTATGGCTAAGAAATTATATTCCGGACTACAATCAACACTAATATCGTGCTGCCCAGTAAAAACCTCTCCTAGTTTTTGTACCATTTGAGATGGACCAAAAACGGTAACTGATGCTAATCTATTTGCTCCAAAGCTCCATTGCTGATCCAAACTTTCTGGAGTATTTCCTCCAAATTCCTTCGCTATAGCATCTTCTGACTGGGGTATCCCTAACTGTTGTGCGTTTTCGTATATTTGTTGTTTATAACTTTCAATGTTAGAAAGAGGATTTATAACCAAAGTTTTTCCATTGTTATATAAAACATTTCCATTCTCTGCTGCAATTGGTCCGCTAATACCTAGTTTTTCCGCCAGTTTTTGAAGCTGAGGTAAAGGAGAATCAGAACATAATCCTACTGATAATCCATTTATTCCAGCATTTATTACAGTTTGTCTAAGTTGTTCTATATCATCCTGAGGTATATGTCCATCTGGTGACTCATCAGAGAATAGAGTACCGTTTACATCCACAAATACTATATTCTGGGGTAATTCTAATTCAGCTAATTTTTCCTGTAGTTCTCCTTGCTTTTGGACTACCTCCCAAACACCATCTATGTTATTCATTGCCCATGTTACAACTTGATCCATCGAAGTATTTTTATCAAAACCAAACATTGTCTTCATCATCACCATAAAGCCTTTATTCACTTGGCTTAATAAAATTGGTTTTCCAAGTTGTTCCCCTGTATTAGAAAAAAACTCAAGATTAGCTTGAAGAACTTTCAAAGCAAACTCTTTTTCTGCTTCCGGTGGGATAGTTGCCCTTGCAGTAGTACTTACAAAAGGAAGTATATATGGACTTCTGCCGTATTCCCCATTAGGTAACTTAACAACTAAACCACTGCCTCCTAATAAATAGTCTCTGGGATCACCTAAATCAACCTTATCAAATATGTCTGTTCCATCACTTGCCTCATAAATTACTACTGGATCAACATCTATCCCCATTTCAGCGAGCTTTTCAGGCTTACCCACCTGAATTCCTGGAATAACTTTTTTTATTTGAACTCCATTCTCTTGTAAAGCGTTAAGTGAAGCAATGACACTCCCACCGCTGAAAATATCATCCTCGGCTACTGATGCCTTAGCACCATTTAGTGAGGCATTTATATGCTGAGCTTGTAACGGTAATGAATCATTACCAGGTCTTGCAATCTGGCTAAAATCTTTTTTACCGCTTAAATAATAACCCCTTGAAACTCTAAACTCATGAACACCTTGATGCATTAAGGGATCTAAGCTAATAATCGGATGATCTGGGGATTTTGCTCTGACAGCTTTGTCTAAATCATTCGGGTCATACAAGTGTGCTTCAAAATTACCCTTGGAAGAATAACCCCACTTAAAGGTATCAACTAACTTAGCAACAAATACATCATATTCTTCTAACAAAACCTGCTGCGTTGTACCGTAATCTAATCCATAATCAGTAGCAACATTTCCAGAGAGAGGATCCATTGTAAAATTACCGTCTTTTCTAATAATGTAAGCAAAATCCACATCAGCACCAACCTCTACTTTTCCAAGCTTAGGCCATTTAACTTCCGATGTATGCGATTGCTGTAATACTTCTTTCATTTTTTTCTCCAATGAGCAAAGCTCTTGCTAATGCAACAAAAAAGCCCTTGCAAGCTCCCAAACAATATAGTTTAGAAACTTACAAGGGCCTTCAATTAGGCTGTACCACCTTGCTTCATTTATCCCATTAAAAAATCCGCTTTTGGCGGATCATTATCTGGAATAAACTTTATTCCTGACATGCTCCGTTACCGACACATGTTACGGTCTTTTACAGTTTCGTCTCTGTAGAACATTTTTGTTCTCAGCTCCTGGATCGCGACTCCAGTATAAACGCTTTTTGTATTAAGTTGTAGAGACAATATAACAAGAACAAACTCAAAAGTCAATACAACTATGAGATAGTTATAATCTTGTAGTTATTAAGTAAGAGGTTCGACTCCGGTCTCCGGTATGAAATTTTTGAGACTAGCAAAAATCAGCTAAAAAATTAGGCTCGAACTAGGAAAAAGTTTGCTTTGATGGGCAGAATTAGAGGTTTTTAAAAACTATTCCGGTTTGGAGCTGGTCACCGTAATTGGCTCGAACTACTTTGGCCTGGATGAATATATCAAACAATATCTACTTCAACCAAACCTACCGTTTATTTCTTTTATCAAGATTGGCTTACGGTACTACACTACTCCTGAGTTAATTTTACAACTTGAAGAGCTGAAAAACTATTTAGGAATTACGACTTTTAACAAACCCTTCTTTATAAAACCGCCAAAACCAATAGCCAAAAAATAATTGAAATGGAATATTGATCCATATTCCCCAAGGTAATGACAAAATGGGCGAAAGGATTAACAGGACTAGACCTAATCCACCATTATCTGCCAAGCCAAACAGTAGCAGGTATTTTGTCCACTTTGAGTGAGGCTTTTTATAGATGTACCAATAAACAAAGAAATCTAGTAAAACGATCACTCCCCAAATTCGTACCAGAGTTATTTGGAAGTCAGTTAGATTCAGACCAAGCAATGGAACAAGTGATTTTGGGATCAGCAAAGGAATCAAACCCCAAACACATATCACCATGAAAAATTTAAAGTACATGACCCTTTTAAATGTCGAAGAATCAAGGATATTCATAACTCAAGTATATCAAAAAGTGATAAAATCGGCCTACCGAATGATTTCTGTGGCGAACGTACCTCTTGAGGGAGCTGATGGCATATCATGATCCATCTTAGCCACAGAGATCGAAAATTAAAATATGAATAAAAAAATTAGAGTTTCCTGGAAAGAAAAAGAGAAAAGAATTTTTGGAGCCTTCAAATGGAATGCTTATGTAATGGCAATGTATGAAGATATATTTGAAAAAATCAAAGCAAACCACTCATGGGAGGCACAATATGGCTCTAAGTATTCATTAAAAGTTGATAAAGATTGGAAAAATGAAATTACCCCTTCTGAAATTGAGGAATTCATAAATAGAAATAAACAGCTTTACGAAATCTTTGTTAAAGGAATATCGTCTTGTGATTTATTTATTGCAGATATAACAAATCATAACCCCAATGTACTTCTTGAACTAGGAATTGCCATACAAATGGACAAAAACATCTTGGTAGTTACAGGTCAGGATGTTGACGATATGCCCTTTGATATTAGGGGTTATGAGGCTAAAAAATATAACTCAAAAAGTGAGCTATATGACATCATTGAGAAAGAAATTAAGATTTTCGACATGATAAAAAATCAGACTTTTGAGAAGGGAAAGTTTACAGGAAGTAAGAGGTATCTGCCGAAACAGAGTGGAACTTTAATTAATAAGCAGGCAATTAAAATTGAAAATATTCCTAAACTCAAAAATTTAAGAATAAAATTAGACTTTAGATTTAAATATTCGACGAATAATAATTACGATTGGTTTGGAGTTCATCTTAGGTCACAAAAAGATTCAGGTTTCTTTTCAGAGTTAGCGTTAATTAGATATTCAGGTAAGCCCAGATCCGTAACCTGGCCTGAACAAAGAAAGGAACAAGACGGTAAAATCTTTGAAGATTATGATCCAAATAAATGGTGTTCAATGGAAATATTGATTGATGAAAATAAACTTAGCATGTGGATACACCAGCAACTTGTGCTTGAGGATCAAGATCTTTTAATTGAAAATTACGGGGAAATTTTCATCAGAACAAATGACCATCATGATGCAGGTCACTTCGGTAATAAAGAAGAAGGTAAAAAGGATGAAAACGAAAACTTTTTAGAAGTTGAATATAGAAATGTTGAAATTTTGGATTTAAGTACCACGGCAAACTTATTTGCGTAGTCAAATTATGTTCAATAAATTCAAAAAGGATGATTTTGTTTTTATACATAGTACAGAAGGTGATAGTGTTGGTAACTTTGAAGTAAACAAAATTTTAGAGGTGACTCCAGAAAACATGAGTTTAAAGTATCCATTAACTCATACTTATAAAGACGATTTTAAGAATCACTCTCAGGTCATAAAAATTCCTCAGTACAGTACTGTAACAATTGAAAAAGATATACAACTTTTCAATAAGGCTTTGAATGAAGGAGTGGGTGGCGTAATCGTCCTTATGGCAAACGGTGGGTTCACAATAAAAGGCTATATCTCCGACTCATCTTCTGAAATTGATGATAGCCCCAAGTCTCAAAAGACAAAAAAATCGACAGCAGGAATTATCTGTGGACTTGCTAACTATCAAGGCAATGTTGCCCGTAAGGTATTTGATTTAAAATTTACAACACGATATCCAACTATAACTTTGCCTCCAGATCAAAAAATTATTGTAGAAAATAATGGAGAAGAGTATATCCATGGGAAATTTCAACATATAACTATCCCACCTGACTTAAACTTGCACTTAACAGATGAGAGTCCTACTAAGTCGTACGAATTCTTTAGGCCAAAAAAGCAACTTATAACTAAAACTGGTCGTTTAAGTAAACGGTATATTAAATTAGTTTCCATAACTTATCCAAATATTCAAGCTTGCCCTATTTTTACTAACAAAAAATATTCAGCTTGTTTTTTAGTGGCTTTTGCCCAAATGCCACATTGGAATCCAAATTCCCATTTCACATTAGAATTGTTTGCAATAAAAGATGAAAATGTTCGAGTTCCAATTGGAATTCATAAGAAAGGTGAGTTAGGAGTAATACATCCGTTTCCTGCCTTTTACAAAGAAGAGTCTAGTGATGAAAAAATTAGATACTTTTTACAACCGTTCATAATAATGAATCACATTCCAGAAAAAGCTATTAAAATTAAGTTTTGGTAAAGGTCCAACTCCGGTTACCGGTACCACATTCTCCCAGGCTAACTCCAAAAAACGAAAAAACCTGGCTCGCACCAGGCTAGAAGTTGATTTCAAGGCTAAATTTGAAGAAGTTGCAAAACTAGTCCGATATGGAGC
>CAZLKE010000019.1:0-15202 GCA_964560075.1 uncultured Gammaproteobacteria bacterium
AAAAGAGTTTATTTAAGACATTTTTCAAAACAGCAGCACTAAACTTATCAGACTCCCCTTTTTGGGCATATTCTATTACCCTTGTCTTTAGGTTTTTTGAGTTGACTCTTATTCCATACTCAGGCAACTCTATCTCGCCGAGTATAGCAAGAAGCTTCTCCATCCCATCCAGATCAAGCGCAAATACCCCGCTTAATTTATCACCAGCAACTCTTGAATAAACAAACTGTGCACTTCTGGCAGAGCTTGGGTAATCAATGCTAAAAGTAGAGTCTTTTAACGTCAGTTTTGACAAACTCAAGTCATTTTTTAGTTCCACTGGCGGGATTAACTCGTCTTTAACTTTTGCATCTAAACTTGAGGCAGGTTCAACAGATATATTTGAGACTCTCCCTTTCTCAAATTCTAACCGGGCAAAGCTGCTAATGACTCCGCCTGATGGCCGAAGCTCTAAATTGTCCTGCAGAACAATTAGGTATGACCTTTTGCCGTCTATTGAGGTGATTTCTGGAAGCAGGGCTGTAGCTACTTTTGCCCTCTCTGCTAAATCCCGGTAATATTCAAGCCTAGTTTTTAAATCTTCTACCCTGTCTTTAATCAAACTTGGAAGGTTCGAGGTTAGGGATGGATCTTGAAGTTTTAGGATTACCCTGCTTAGGCTTTCAGTTGCATAGTCAAACTCAACACGGGCATTTTGATAAATTGGCAAAACATCAACTTCCTTCTCCCCTGATATTACCTTGGTGACTAAAAAAAGGTTCCCAGCTCCAGCAAGGGCGTGTTTCACCCCAGTAAAACCTTCTGTGGTGACATCGATCAATTCATCTAAATTTTGTAGTTGACCTGGATAAATATCTAATTTTTGCAAGATAGTTAGCGAGTTACGGATGCTTTGCAGTTTTAAGAGATTACTCTCAGCTGAATTTACTAGACTAGTGGCTTTCTCAAATTCCCCACTTTCAACTAAACTAGCTGCATTTCTTAGATTTTGCCTAATAGTTAAGACTCCGTAACTTAAATCAAAAACCGGATAAAAAATTCCAAAGCCAATCAAGCCCAGTCCAACTAATGTACCCAAAAGCTTTCTTTTTGAGCGTCTTGCCGCTTTTAGCTCCTGCGCAAAATTACTCCCCTTCTTCGCTTCAGGTTCTTCTTTTTTTAGGGCTTCAGATAAAGATTTATGTGCCCAAGGAGATTCAAAGGGCTTATTCCTCTCCTCTACTACCTTAGGCACTTCAATATTCCTCTCTTTAAAATAATGAATTGTTTCTTTGAGTTGATGAATCACATCACTCCCCGGTTTCCACGCTAACTCTTTAACGGTTCTAGTTAAATTCGGTGTTGGCCATGGCGGAAGCTCACTCATCTCAAAATGCTTCATCTCGTACCACATGGGGTCAAGTAGGATTTGTTTGATTTCGGAAACCTTATAGGGATTAATTAGGCAGCCATCATATATCTTGTCTGCAGTACCACCTGAAAGTAGAACTTTGACTAGAAGCTCGGCAGCAGCATCTACAAAGACTGCCCGGGTGGAAAAATCCAAAACCGTTGACTCTTTATGGATCTCATCGTTAAGCGTTGATTGGATCAAACGCACCACAGGATCATCCTCCCGGAAATGCATTCTGGGACCAAACACACTAGAAAGCCTAGCAACCCGGGCATTTAGATCTTTTTCCTTAGCTTTCCTGGCAAAATAGCTTTCTGCATCTTTGAGTAAATGTTTTCCTCCATCTACCTCCTTTGAATATAAATCTATGGAGCTAACAAACAAAAGCTTCGGTGCTCCTCTAAGCTCATGCTCCTGTTTAGCAGCATTCATTGCCAAGGAGATGAAATTATCAATCAGCCTAAGGCTCTGCTGAGAACCCTCAAATTGGTCAACTAAGAAAATTGCATAATCTAGTCTGGGTAATTCGAGGTTCAATAAGGACTGTGCGTCAGCCAAATTTAGGTTCAAGACATGAAAACCTCTGTGCCTAACTGCCTCTTCCAGGTTGGCTTTACTACCTGTTGAATAATCATCAACCCCCACTACCTGGATTTTTTTACTTAGGAACTTCTCAGAGAGGTGCGAGCCAATAAAACCAGCTGCCCCAATGACTAAGGCCACTGGAGAGTTTCGCGAAAGCATAATACTTTTTTTTATGTTGATATTTTCGAGCAGATCACCCACATGTAAATCGTAGCTCGGTAAAAGGATAAGATCAAGGGGAAGATTAATATAGCCTCAGATATACCCTAATGAGAGAAAAAATCAAGCCTATGCAAATGCCAAATAGAAACCCTGTGGCAAAACCTAAATAAACATTGGGACTTTTTACACCATTAATTATCTCCCCCCTTTGTTCAATTAATATCCCTTTATCCTTGTAATACTCCTTCACATACTCTCTTATGTTTTCCAAGCTTGGCAGCAATATTTCACGTCCAGTTCCGGAGACATCAAGCCTGATTAGGCCGGGGGCAATACGGACAGCGCCTGCCTCAATTGATTGATCAGCAACTAGGGTCTTTTGGACATTAGCAGCTCTAACTAAACCAACTGCATTGTCAGAGATAACTATCAAATTTGAGGGATCAAAGTCCTTTTGAGCAACCTCAAATAAAATATTTTGGCTATAAATTACCGGCTTCCAGGACTCTGCATAAAAACTTATTAGGCCTATTAGTAAGCCAGGAGCTAAAATTAAAAAAAGATTGTTTTTTAAAAAGCTAATGTAGGCCTTTGACTCCCTCATTTTGCGTCATCTAAGGCCTTATTGGCCAGCCTGTCGGCTATGAAATTTTGTTCTCTGGGAACATGAGTATAAGTGATTTTACCAAGCTCTAATTCTAAAGATTTAACTTGGTCAAAAATGGACTTTAAGTGATTGTTTTTAATTTTATATCTGCCGGAAAGCTGTTCTACTACCAACATAGAATCCAAAAAAAAGCTAATTCCATTTATTGGCTTTTTTGACAAATACTTTTTAACATACTCCAGTGCCTTGAACACGGCTGTATATTCTGCCACATTATTTGTAGCTTCACCAATGGCTTTACCCTCTTGATGAAGAATCACTCCGGAATCTGTTTTAATGATAAAGCCAATGGAAGCAGGACCAGGATTTCCTCTAGATGCACCGTCTGTGTTTATAACCAAATTCATAAAAATTATTTGCTGCGATCTTTAAACTCTTTGTAGAGGATAATAATTTGAGCACCTAAAATCAAGTACTCAGAAAATGAAGTGGCAACAGCAGCTCCTAAAAAACTGAAACGGGGGATAAGAACCAAGTTTAATCCCAAATTAGCAACCAAACCAAGAAAATAAATAAGGCTTAAGGTTTTATACTTTTTAAACAAAACAAGCGCCCACATCATCAAAGATGTTAAAAAATAAGCCGGGAAACCAAGTCCCAAAAGATTTAAAACTGAGGACGACCCTTCAAACCCTCTGTTGCCGGTAATTAGTCCAATAATAAACGGCGATAAAACAAAAGTTACAATCATCCCAACCAAGCCAATGGTTGCTAAGCTTAAACCGGCAATTTTAAACTCTTTGCTAAACTTTTTGAAATCAGTTTTAAGATCCTGAATCATAATTGGATAATAGCTGTTCATAATGTAGGTGGGGATTACAAGAGCGGATTGGAAAATAGCATAAGAAACATTGTATATGCCAACTTCAGTAAATGAAGTTAAAGCGCCTAAAATAAAAGCATCAACCCGAAAATAAATGGTATTTAGTACTAAAGTCAAAGAAATTGGCCAGGACTCTATAAAAATCTTTTTGATATAGCCAAAATCTATAATTGGCAGTAAAGATTTAACAAAACCTCTGACTAAAAAAAGGCCGGCTGAAGCAGTCAAGGACCAGCCCAAAACCTGAACAGACATTAAAACCTCAATAGGTAAGCGGGCTAAAATCATTAAACCAACACCACCGGCACCAATAACTGTGCCCAGGGCGGTCGCAGTAATTGATTTGTTGTAAAGAAGCTTCTGCTGGAAAATAGCATTGACTGTTGCAAAAACTCCGGCGCCAATAATTGATAAACTGCCAAAGATAACCGCTAAATTAAAAGATGGGTTATCATAGGGCAAGAAGGGAAGAATCAACAAAGCAAGTGCAGTGAGAAATACTGAAAGAACCAACCGCAACCCCAAAAGCTTCCGCCACTCCAAAGAATAATCTCCTTCTGTAGGGCGGGCCAGGATATGGGCATTAATACCAAAATCAGCAATTAAAAAGAAAAAACTAAGATAAGTTAAAGCAAGCGTAAAAACACCTGTGCCTGACTCCCCATAAGTTCTGGTAATTAAAAATAAAATTAAGACTGTAAAAGAGGAGGTGATCGTTTTGCCTATTAACTGCCAAAGGGTTTGGAGAGAAACTTTTTTTAAGGTATCCACACTATAATTTTAAATTTAAAATTTTAAATTTCAAATTTTTTTGATGATTAGGTGTCTTTCTTCACCCTCGCCAGTGCTTTCAGAAGTTACACCTTCAGCTTTTTCGACTTCTAAATGAACTACTCTTCTTTGCCAGGCCGGCATTGGTTCAAGCTCAAGAGGCTCACCGGACTGTTTGACTTGCTCAATCCATTTTTGGGTTCTGGAAGCCAAATCATCTTCTTTTTGTTTTCGCCAATTAGAAACATCAATTATTACTTTTTTAAACTTCAAGCTTTCGTCACCTTCAAGTTGGATTTGGCGGGAAAGGATTTGGTTTACTAAAAGCTGCAAAGCAGAAAGGGTTTCGCCTTGTCGGCCAATTAAACGTCCGGCATCTTCTGTTTCAATCGAGACATTAATTAACTCCTCTTCTTCAGCTACTTCAAAAGAGCCCTCTAAATTCAGAAGACCTAAGATGTTTTCTAGGATTTCAGAAACTTTTGACTCTAACATAAGTACCTGGGGATTGTGACATAACTTGAAATTTTTTGCAAGGGAATAGTTAGGGTTGTTTATTGATTAAATATTGCTGCCAAATACCCATGATAGTCATGGTATTCCAATATAGAGCAACAGCAACAGGCAGGGTAAACGCAAAATAGCCGATCATCAGAGGCATCATAAACATCATTTGAGATTGCATAGAAGCCATCGTATCCTTTGCGTCCTCTTTTTCCTTTTTTTCTTTTGGAGAATCAGAAGGATAGGTCTTAACCACTTTTGGCGCCATCATTCTAGATTGGACAAACTGAAGCCCTGCAGTGACCAGAGGTATTAATAGAAGTATGATTCCAGCGGTTGCAAATTCTGAAGGTTTGATGCTCAAGTTTATGCCAAAGAAATTAGGTTCAGGGGCTGAAGTTAGCTTCCAAGCCTCGAAATATAAGAAATTATTGATAAAAGTAACACCTCTTGCTGGATCAAACAAAGCTAAAACAACTGTATAAAGCCCCCAAATAACCGGGATTTGAAGTAAAGACGGCAAGCATCCGCCAACAGGATTTACTCCATGCTCCTTATATAAAGCCATTTGAGCAGCAGCTAAAGCCTGCTTATCATCTTTGTGCTTCTTTTGCAAAGCATCCATATGGGGCTTTAAATCAGCCATCTTCTTGGCAGACTTAAGTTGGGCATGAGTAAACGGCCAGGTAACAAAGCGGATAATTACAGTCAAAACAATGATGGCAAACCCTAAAGCGCCTGGAATACCTAAACCCTGAAAAAAATTCAAAATCAAAACCAGCAAATTAATGATTGGTCCTAAAAATACAGTATTAAAAAAATCTCCTATCATATACAGCTTAAAATTCTTCTTGTACCAAGCAACAAGCCCTTAAAAACGCCTTTTTTAATAATTTGTTGCTTTGTATATTCTGAACAACTGGGGGAATATTTACAAGCCCCTCCAACTGCTAAAAAGCGCAGCAATCCAGTGTCAAAAGACAGATACTTTTGATAAACTTCAATCAGCCAAATACATATATTCTTCATCTATATAACTCCTTAACCTCCCTTAACTCATTTAGCACCTGCTGTGGGCTTAAAGTTAAAACCACATCTTTGGGCATAACCATAATCTTTAAGTCTGGTTTCAAGTTCTCATAAAGCTCTTGAAAACTTGTAGCAACCACTCTTTTTGCTGCGTTTCGCTCATGAGCTTTTTTAAAGCTTTTCTTCCTGGTAGCAATACCAACCAAAGGATGGCCTATATTATCTTCTTTAATAAATAGTGTTAAAGAGGGAGTTTCGATCCTTTTGCCGGATGAAACGCTTTTAAACTCTGTCTTTAGATTCAAGCGGCGGCTTTTAGGAAGCATATTAAATAGCTATTCGAACACGGCCTTGGAGTCTTCGTCTTTTGATAACTTTTATCCCACCAGAGGTCGCCATCCGAGCCCTAAACCCATGCTTTCTAGCTCTCTTTAATTTCTTTGGTTGATATGTTCTCTTTGTTGACATGGTAGAGAGTATACCAACAATAATCTTAAAACTCAAATCTCAAAATTCTCGTCCAAAGGACGATGGGCCTCTGGCCCAAAAAGGCAAAAGTATTGTTCTATTTATTACCACTTTTACCATCTTTACCGTGCATAAGTTATCCACTAAGATTTTGGTTGTGGATAACGAAAAAGTTTGGCAACAAGTCTTAAGTCAAATTAAAGAAAACGTCTCTAGCGCCAATTTTAGAACTTGGTTTGGACAAACTGATCTTCAAAGTTTTGATGACCAAAACTTAACCCTCTCTGTTCCAAACGCCTTTATCAAACAACAGCTTTCTCAAAGATATGAGAAGTTAATTTTAGATTCTGTTAGTCAAATATTAGGAAAGGTAGTCCAGCTTGATTTTGTAGTTGACGGAGCAAAAGCAACTAAAAAGAAACTAGAAAGTAATGACGAAGAGCCCGCTTTTGAATTAACCTCCTCAATCAACAATAGTCTAAATCCCACATTAAACTTAAAATATACGCTTGAAAACTTTGTAGTCGGTTTATCTAATAATCTAGCTTATGCTGCAGCCCAAGCTGTTTCACAAAGCCCAGGCACTTCCTATAATCCTTTATTTATCTATGGACCATCGGGGGTGGGGAAGACTCATTTAATGCAGGGCATTGGCAATGTGTTGTATAAAAAAAATCCTTATTTAAAGGTCATTTATGCCCCTTCTGAGCGGTTTATGAATGATTTTGTAGATTCGATCCAGAAAAAATCTACCGGCGATTTCCGGGCGAAATATAGATCCTGTGACTTGTTTTTAATAGATGATGTCCAGTTCATTGCCGGTAAAGATTCTACCCAGGAAGAGTTTTTCCACACTTTTAACGAGCTTCATGGAAAAAGATCCCAGATTGTTTTAACCTCGGATAGACCACCAAACGAGATCATAAAGCTCGAATCGCGTTTGATGTCCCGTTTCCAGGGAGGATTAATGGTTGATATGCAACTTCCCGATTTTGCAACCCGGGTTGCTATCCTAAAAGCCAAGCTTGCAGAACATCAAGAAAGTCTGCCTGATGATATCCTGAATTTAATCGCTGAATCAGCCGAGTCAAATACAAGAGAGCTTGAGGGTAAACTAATTCAGGTCCTGTCAAACTTCAAACTAATGAACCAGATACCGGATGTAGAGCATGTGCGTAAGCTGCTCGGCAAACCTCAACCAACTTCAAATCCTAACCTTGACCATAAAAAAGTTTTAAGCAGTATTAATCAGTATTTTAACCTCAAAATGTCTGACTTGACAGGCCCAAGACGCCAGAAGCAACTGGTTGTCCCCAGGCAAATTGCGATGTTTATCCTTTATGAAGACTGCCGGCTGCCAATGGAGAGGATCGGACAAATCCTCGGAGGTAGGGACCATACAACTATAATGCACGGAGTAGGCAAGATCAGGGAAGCTATCAAACGGGATAGAGAGATACAAAGATTAGTGATAGAAGTCAAACAAACACTTATCCACTAACTTATCCCGACTTTTCCACAGACTTATCCACAGTATCCATACGGTTTTACACACGAAATTAATCCAAAACCAGAAGCTAAATTGGGGCAGTTTCCAACATATACACAGCACCTATATATATTGATACTAGATTTTAATTACTGTATTTATACTGATTTGCTTGTGGATATGTTAGAATGAGCGTGAAGATGGAGAACATCAATTGGTATGGCGTTGGATTAATTCTTCTTGGCATTGTTATAGCTTATCTTTTAGGCCGTCTGCATAGTAAACCAAAACTAGATAATATCCCACAAGATTTTATTGACCTTTACCAACAAGTGAATAATTTACCTCTTCGTGTCCTACAAACTATTCAGGGCTCAATTAATCCCCAAAAAGGAAAGATGGCAGAGCTTTTGACCTATGCAGAACTCCGGTATGATTACGACCGGATTATTCCCTTAGGTTGGCCGATAGATTTTATAGGGATCAAAAACAATGACCGGATTGATTTTATTGAAGTAAAGTCCGGAACATCTGCTCTCTTGACAGAAGAAGAAAAACACATTAAAAACCTAATAGCAAACGGCAGAGTAAGCTTTAGGATGATTAAGGTAACTGAAGACGAAATTCAACGCTTTGTAACTGCTCAACGAAAAGGATGAAGATTAATATTTTACAACAGGATTTACTGCCAGGACTACAAGCTGTTTCCCGCTCTTGTGGTGTTAAATCATCTTTACCTGTTTTAGCTAATATTTTACTCCAAGCTGAAAATGACAAACTTAAACTTTCTGCGACAAACTTAGAGATCGGGGTAATCAAAGAGATTAATGCTCAAGTTATTGAAGAGGGGGAGCTTACAGTTCCTGCTAAAACCCTAGTAGATGTGGTTTCTTCCTTGTCTGGCGCAGAGATTACCTTAGAAGCATCAGGTGAGCAATTAAAAATAAGCACCCCCCATTTTAATGCCTTGTTAAACGGTATTTCAGCTACTGAGTTTCCGTCAATACCGCTTTCATCCGATAAATCCATTACTGTTTCCGGAAAAGACGTCCATATTTCTCTACCACAAGTATCTTTTGCTGCTGCATCCGACGAAGGCCGGCCAATTTTGACTGGAATTTTAACTGAAATTAAAAATGACAATTTAGAGCTTGTGGCTACAGACGGTTTCAGGTTAGCGCACAAAAAAACAACCCTTTCTGGCACTAACGGCGCTAATTTTAAAGCATTAATTCCCAGGCGCACTTTTGAAGAGTTGATAAGGCTTGTGTCTGAAGAGATTGGGAGCAAAGAGGTTGATCAAATGCTTGAAGTTTCAACCTCAGAAAACCAAAATCAGATAATTTTTAAAGTAGGCAATACTAAGCTTTCTTCCCGTCTTATAGAAGGAAATTTCCCGGCCTGGGAGAAGATTATTCCAACAACAATGGTAAGTAGTGCAGTTATAGATCGAACAAGCCTGCTAAAAGCCGTCAAACTGGCAGCAGTGTTTGCTAAATCTGATACAGCCAATATTGTCAAACTGGAACTCAAAGATGGGAAGTTAAGGCTTACTTCAGAGGCAAAAGAATTAGGCGGGCAAGAAAGTGATATTGAAGCCAAAACCGAAGGAATTGGTTTATTAATTGCTTTTAACTCTAAATTTTTAATTGATGCCTTGCAAAATAGCAATGCAGATGATGTGCAAATAGAGTTTTCTGGTAATTTATCTCCAGCTTTAATTAGACCAGTAGGTGAAGAGGGCTTAGAATATGTAGTAATGCCAGTCCGGTTAAGTTAGTTTATACTAAAATTATATATGGAAGATTCTACTATCGAGACTGAGGCTCGGATTTTAAATACAAGAAGGAGTGCTCTTAAGGGTGCAGCTGCCTTGTTGGCATTAGGAACCCTTCCTGTGACTACAAGCGGTCCCGCTGTGGAAGCATCTTCTGTAAATAGCCCTCCTCCAATTGAAGCCGGAAAAGAAGATGTTAGTTTATGGGGTCAAATACTTAGGCTTTCTAGCGAAGTAAAGGAAATATCAAGAGGTGGTAGATTTGATGATGCAGCAAAAAACATTGACCAGAATATACAAACAGCTCAGGGTGTTCATTTTCAAAAAGTTGCCCAGGTTGAGGAATTATGGCGATTAGCTCTTGAGGATAAAGACGACCAAGGTCAGCCGAGATTTTTAAGAGAGCAAAGAAAATTTATAGCAGGACTCACCACCCTAGATTTAAATAAAGATAATCCACTCGCTGAATTAAAAGAGGCAGTTGTAAGTCAACCTGACTTTATTCTGAATATACTCAAAATCATTAGGGATCGTACTAATGAAGGTATAAAAGACGACACTCTTGATTATCTTTATAAGTTGCTAAATGATCCCAGGAATATCTATGTGGGTGCTCTTCCCGGAGAAAGAGCGTCAGAGCGGCTTGGTAAACAACAGGTCTCAATTAAAACATCAGAAGATGTTGAGCTTACCCCTGAAGGGAGAAAGTTGTTTGGAAGGCATGCGCAAAGAATCGGATCATTTTTAGAGAGGTATCCATACTATAAAAAATTATACAGCGAGGTCGTTTTAATTTCTTTTAAATATGGAAAATTAAAAAACACGCTATCGGATTCGGGCACATTTAGTACAGGGCGCGCTGAAGGAGATATTGAGCGCAACGTTATTGTAGTAAATATGGACCACGCCTCTCAAGACAGTGATTACTGGCCCGAGGTGGTATTTGCTCATGAAGCATTTGGCCATGGTACGGATGTTGTTTTAAGTGTAGACCTCGCAGCTCGTTTAACACCTGAGGACTATATCGAAAGGTTGGTTTTTCAACAAGAGATTCTTAACAATCCTGATTGGGGTGCTCAGGAGAAGGATATTTTTCAGCTGTTTGCGAAGGTGCCTGTTTTAGAAAGAGACAATCGATTTATAACTAGCGGGGGGCTGGTTGGCATAAAAGAGTTTATGGGTATTATTACCGAATATCCAAGAAATATCATTCTTCACAACAGCTATCCTCCGGGAAGTAACGGAAATAAACCGGTTTCTCTTTGCGACTGGGTTGTTGGTTATCCTCAAGAAGAGCATCCCAAAAATCAACCAAGGCCCCGAATAGGGGCAGATAAGTCTTACAGGAATCTTGAGGATTTTTTGGTTGACTACATGCCTAAGCTCGAGAAGGATTCAAGCACAGGAAACATAAGATCGCGTTTAATCCTGTGGGGTATTAAGAATTTTAAAGAAGAATTAGGGAACCTGAAAGGAATTTGGTCTAATGGGTACTGGGACGATACGAAAAAGAAGTATGAATCCTATGTTCCGAACCTTCAATACGACTCCGCCGACACCTGGTCTAATTATTGTAATTTCATAATTATTAATGCAGTTTTATATCACGGCTTTATAAATGGGGTACAAGAAATTAGAAGTATGTTTTCAGAACAAGAGCAAAAGATATTGGATAGAAGAATTTATACATTACGCAAACTTTATAGACAGGAACTTTTTGCAGGAGGAACGGCGTATTCTTACTTTCTGGGCGAACGGATGTTAGAGAAACCACCTTATAGGGTCGGGTTGGAACACATTGCAGACATGATCAACAAAAACAGTTAAACGCCTTTATAAGAAACGGTTCTAAAGCTAAACCCCCTGGATTGGTCAAGCAGTATCCTTCCTTCAAATTTAGTATCTGGCCCGATGGTTAAGTCATAAGGCTGCCCCGGCAAATAAGGTTTTGTCGGGATAATTTTAGCGGTTTTTCGATCCGAAGAGAGCTCTATTCTAAAGAAGGCTTTATCTTGGGGCTCTATTTTGACCTTAAATTCTCCGACATTTTCTAGCGGCATGTTAAAGGTCAACTCAATTACCTGCTCAGGTAGAATAACGTGGTTTTTCTCTAAATCAGGGGTAACAGATATCAGCCGGGGTTTACTGTTGTCTTCTTGAGCTTGCTCTTTGGGTGAAGGGGAGTTTTGCGCTTGGTTTTTTTCTACTTCTGGGACCGGCTTGATGATGGATGCAACCACAAATCCACCAACTAGAACCACGAATGCTATTAGAAACAACCCAAGTTTACTTTTTAGTAGAGATCGCATTTAAACATATTCTATACTTTTTTAAAATTTTAGATAAGAGGAATTTAAGGGTGATCATCTGGTTGTTGTGTAGTAGATAGATCTTGGCCCCATTTTGCTAAATAGTCCTCTAAGTTTGTAGGTGTAAAACGATGAATCTCACGCACCTCTAGTGTGGCAGAGTTAGCGACAAAAGCTACACCTTTTGAAAGATAAATATAAGTTTTAAAGGGGGCTCCATAATACTCTGGTCCAAATAATTCTTGATCAGGAGTCCCATATTCTTCTGTAAATTCATCTAGCTTAGGTAATGCTTGATTATCCTTTACTGTTAAAGTTCTTTCATAAACAATTTTCTCACCACTTGTAATAACCAGGTCGTCTCTATAAGGGTCTTCTGAGGCATATGCGTATTCTATGTTTCCGTTTTCAAGATCTTTTTTGGATTCAAAATTAGGTAAGGTCTCAAGATTCTTGGAAGCTTTTGGAATTTCTACTTTAGACCTGTCTGTTTGTTTCCTGGAATTTTGAACAATGATGATTAAACTTAAAACAAATATAAGTGTAAGAAGAATAAATGCTATGAAAAAATATTTTTTCAAGTTTAAGTTAAACATAATTAATCATCCAAAACTTTTTTAACAACTTCTAGATGCTGCGGATATTTTGAAGCCAAGTTTTGATAGGGGATAGTGTTGTCTGGAGGACAATTAACTATGTCTCGCTCTTTTGCATTTGGGCTTAAATAGTAGGTTATCATTTCTGCGTAATCTTCGTTTCTAAGGGATCTTTCGTTGTTTGTTCCGCTTGCACAGCCTGGATTTCTTGCATAAGCGGTTATACCACCTTCCTGCTCAAGTGCTTTAATATGGTTTGTATATTGAGCCTGAATATCATCATTACAAATTTGGATTAAATGTCCTAGTTCGTGAATTAATGTTAGTTGGAATTTTTCTTTGTCAGCATGAGGGTGTAAGTAGATTCCAACTTGGTCGCTCACTGGTTTATGGTTTCTGCAACTAGCTTGGTATGAATAACCTTGTTCGTGGTTTCTCATTTGAATGACTGCGCCTGAGGTTAAAGTAAAGAATTTTTTACTTCTTTTCTTTACATCTGCAAATTTTTCATAGGCCCATTGAAGATGTTCATATTCAAATCCTTGCATTGTGATATTGAACTCTTTTTGAATTTTGCTGGCGACTGCATTAGGCGTAAGTTCTGTTGCGGGTTCTGAGTAGTTACCAACTATTGTATAGAGTGGAGGAGTGGCAACTTCGGGATAAGTTTGCGCTACAGGTAAAACTACTAAAGCTATTATGGGCAGATAATTCATCTTAACGGTATTCAATATCAAGTTTTTGGATATGTTCATCAGTAAGCTGGATCGACCTTAACCAATTATAAAGTGCGATTTTAACCTCAGCTTCGTTTTTATCTTTTAAAGTGACTATAAAAGAATAATGAGAGGTGGGTTGAGGCTTGAGCTCACCAGCTTGAATAGAAAACTTATCGGTTGAGTGTGGAGTCTTATCAAAAACATATAGATCAGGGCGAATATTCCTTAAATCTTCATCCTGCTTATCAAAAAACTCTTTATCAGGATTTGTATTGATAGCCGGGTTATCGCCGGTTGTAAAAGAAAATTGATAAACCTGATTACCGCTACTATCTGAAATTTTAACTATATGAAGAGTGTTTTTTTGCAGATCAGCTTTTGGATTTATATACAACACATTTTCAGTTAAATTGAGAGCGTAATCTAAAGGAGGAGAAACGAAAACTTGAAGATCAGACAGAAAAGGTTGCTTGTTAAATTCAACTGAAATAACGGTTTTTAAGGACTGATTAGTTTGGTTATTTGTTGGGGTTGTAGAAATAACTTGTAAAGGGGTAGTAGATAAGGCTGTAGAGCCACTAGGTTTTGGCGAGAAAGTTTTTGTCTCTGGTGGTTTTGATGGAGCTTTCGAAGGTGAAAAGAAATAAGTAAATATAAGAATAACTCCGAATATTAAAATTAAGATAAAACCTAAAATTAGATAAATTCTGCTCATTTTTTCCTTAACCAACCTACCAGATAATTTTCGTAGTTTCCTCTGTACAATGCTGACCTGGCTCGTACGTTTCCCCTGCCGTCTGAATTTGCTTCAACTATTCGGAAGCTTTGGTCATCAATTGATTGTACAACATAGGCAGTGTGGCCGGCCCAGGAATTTGGATTTTGGCTCCAAACAACTATATCTCCGGGTTGTACCTTATTTATTTGATTGTTTGGAATAAATATATAACCCGGAACCGAAACAGCCGCAAGTTCTTTTGCA
Organism: uncultured Gammaproteobacteria bacterium; assembly: GCA_964560075.1. GTDB lineage: Bacteria > Patescibacteriota > Microgenomatia > Daviesbacterales > UBA10151 > HO2-FULL-47-45. The sequence continues at coordinate 14,275 of CAZLKE010000019.1, forward strand.
AAACCAACAGGAAGTTTTTTATCTATCACTGTTTGGACCAGGCCGACGCACTGATAAAAACCTAAACCAGAATAAACAGAGTCCTTAATTATGCCCTTTCTGCTTTTTGACAGTTCAGGAATTATTGATTCAATACAACCAAGGTTTGGGATCTGAATTTTTCCGCCGCAGACCTCTCCTACCTGTTCGTTAAAGTTGAGGGCGAAACCACTTCCCGCCCCCTCGCTAACCGGGGGTGGCCCGCTGGGGTTGCCTATTTTTGTTACAACTTGGTTGCTTTGAGTAGTGTTTGTTTGTGCACGTACAGAAATAGGAAATAAAAATACAGTTATTATTAATGTCAAAAAAACTCTTGTCATTTTAGCAACCTTCTGGCAGTGGATTAAATTCTATATCTGTGTTAGATAGATCGTTTTTTACTTCTTGGTTTAAATAAAACATGACAGGTAGCTTACAAAGTCCATTGAGGCTGAATCCTTGTTGGATTAACCATGTTGTTGCTTGCTTTTTCGCAAAATTAACGTCTGTATTTAGGATTTCTACCTGGAATAGATCAGGTGATAGGATGTATTCTAGTTGATAATCGATGGTTTTTTGTAATATCCCGGATTTTCCATTGAGCTTATTAATTAATTTTTGTTTTGTTTCAACGTCTGAACTTGTGAGGGTTTGACGATTGATGACGTTATTTAGTAACTGGTCGTTTTTTTCAGGGTTGTACTTTACTTGTGGTTGTGTGCTAGTTGGTGAAGGAGTTAGTGACGCTATTGGGATTTGAATATTTGTTTCTTGTTCTTTTTTGAATTTAGTGGTTGTGGTTAGCACTATGATCACAACTCCTACGGTTCCAACTATTAATCCAAATATTAGTAAAGCTTTATTAGGTATGTTCATAAGTTTATCTAGCACAATGCCAATATTGCCATTT
>CAZLKE010000019.1:15212-18111 GCA_964560075.1 uncultured Gammaproteobacteria bacterium
CTATTGGTGCGAGTACATTATTATTGTAAGTTATTGCATTACTAATTTGCTGTTGCCATACAACATCTCCATGATCATAAACTCCGTTTTTGCCTCTTCCCATTTGGAATAGTCCCCAGGCACCGGTTGTGTCCACAGCTCCTGGGTTGTAAGCATTTGGAGAGTATGTACTCTCACAGGGGATAACTTTTACGAACCAGAAATCTGCATTTTGAGGATCTTGTTGTTTAAGCAACTTGTATAGATCATCTTTAGTAAAACTACAAACAGGATCGCCATAGTTTATGTTTAGAGGGTTTTTAAGAATCTCAGTCGTATACTTGCTGCTGCAGTCATTAGTTGATGGGGCGTCGGTTTCCTCGGCGAGAGGAAGTTCAACTTTAGTGATTTTTGCTCCGATTCCCGGGTGTGTGATTTTAATATTATCCGCAGTCGCTTTTAAAGTTAAACAAAGGCCTGTACTTTCTCCTTGCTTAAGCTCGATGCTTGACCACTTAATGTTTTCTCCTGCCTCGTCTGCTTCCTTAATAGCTTCACACCCTTCTTTTGCACTACTTCCCAGGTACACGGTTTTATCCGGAATAGGGCTGGTTACTTCAATTGTGGCAGTCCCTGAGCCTTTGTAAGTTACAGTTATTGGATAGTTGATTTCAGCTTCTTTGTCTGGAATATTTTCTGGGGCAGCAGCAGTTATAGAAAGCTCTGCGCTAGCAGAGGTTTTAACATCAGTTATTTCAGCACGAGCTGTATTTACATTATAAACATCATCTTCTACTGGTAAAACTGTTAAACAAAGGGTAGTAGTATCTTGGATCATGTTGTTTAAGTTCCATGTAACAACTTGTCCTGAATCGGCAGTGCCAACAACAGATCCTTGAACATTGGTTTCACAAGGATCTTTACCAGAAGGTTTACTCTCAGTATCCTGGAATTTGACTTTAGTTGATAGTTGATCGGTAACTTTAATATCGGCAGTTCCCAGACCTTTGTATTTAATTGTGATTTTATAAGTAATAGGCTCATTATTGTTTACTTTATTTGGCCCGCTTTTAGTGATCTCAAGATTTTTAGTAGATAAGGCCTCTGGGGATTGCTCTTGTCCTGGTATTCCTCCTGAACTAAGTAAAACAATTACGAGTAAGATAATTAAAAAGATAAAAATAAACAACCAAATGCGGTTTTTGGGGTTGATTAAGGACTTAAAAATACCGCCTCTTGAGGTTGATTGTGGGGGTGCAGAAGCTTCACCTTCCTCATCCTCTGGGAACGCATCTGCATCTGGATCATTGCCGTGGGCCCGTTCGACAAAGTTGTTTAAGCTGCTGGCAGCTTTGCTTCCTAGCCCAAGCAACTGATTGCCAAGGCCGTAGTGAATAGCCAGAGGTGCAGCAGCTGCTCCAGCTCCCCAGACAGCAGCGCCGGCTAAAGAACCAGTGGTGGCAAGCCCAGCTGCTCCGCCGATTAGTCCGGCAACAGCTGAAGCTTTAAGAACAGTAGGGATCTTGCGGTTGAGTAGTTGAATGCCAAGACCAATTTTGTGGGTTACCTCTTTGGATATGGGGGTTATGATGTTGGGGGATTGGGGAATTTGGGGTTGGGTCTCAGGAACAGGAGTTTCGGTTGTTAGGTTAACAAGGTATTTATTATTCTCGCGATAACTTTTGTGTAAAAAGTCGATTAATTCCTGGTCTGTTTTTGCGCCTGAAAGTATCTGGAAAAGAGGATCTCGGGTAGTTTTATCCAGGGTGTTGATTCTTTTCCAAAACAGCTTAATAGCGTTTTCCTGGGAATAAGGTACATATCTGCTCTCAATGAAAAGATTAAAATACGGACGTTTATTATTTTTAATTTCAAAAACACTTTGAAAAAAGCTTCTGAAAAATTGGGCATTATCGGCAATCATACTTTAAATCTAGTTTAAACCAACCGATCTTAAGAGTCTAGGAACTTGGATTAGAAGTTATTAATTTGTGCTCATCCGGGGAGGCGATAACACGCATAGCTACATGAGTAGGACCTGCAAAAAACAGACCTTGTCCAATTCCAACCGATAAAAGCAATCTTTTCTCGCCCTCAGAGAGGTTAAATGTATCTCCGACAATCTCAATTGAAGAGGGGGCTTGTTTGAACAATACTTGAATAGAAGAGTTGGAGATGATCTCTCTTCCCCGGTCAACGCTTAAGAAGTCCTCAACATCTTGGGTAATGGTGGTTACCCCTAAGTAGTATTTTCTAGCTCTTTTGGCTATCTCTACTAAAAAGCTTCCTGAATCAGGACTTTTCATCATGTACCAAGCTTCATCCACAATCAGAAGTCTCTTTTTGAGCGATTTTCGAATCTGAGTCCAGATAAAATCTAAGATTAAATACATTGCTAGGGGCCGGAGCTGGTCAGCTAAATCCCTGATGGAAAAAACCAAGAAAGGATTGTCGATCTTGATATTAGAATGCTCCGAAAAGATACCACTTAATGAGCCCTTGATAAATCTCTCAAGCCTAAAGGCGAGTTCTGTGGCTTGGGGCTCTTCCATCCCAACCAAGACTTTGTATAAATCTTCCATTAAAGGTGGAGTGTTGTGTTGGGTGGATGGGTCCATGGTAATACCCTTGAGTTTATAAGTGGAGGTGATTGCGCGGTCTAAGACTGCAGCTTGCCCGGCATCTAAATTGCCAAGGACTAGTTTTAAAAAACCTGTCAAAGATAAAATTTTTCTCCCTAATTCGTTCTCTGTGCTGTCTTCAGTCAGCCCTAAATCAAAAGGATTGATTTTGACCGGAGACTGAGAAGTAAAGTTAATATATTGTCCGCCAACAGCTTTAGCCAGTTCTAAATACTCTTGCTCTGGATCGATGACAATAATATCCGTGCCAAACATTAAAGAGCGTAGTGCCTCTAGTT
>CAZLKE010000020.1:0-17620 GCA_964560075.1 uncultured Gammaproteobacteria bacterium
GGTCTTCTGGAATAAAAGAAACGGGAACTCCTAACTGATTAGCCAGTTTTTTTAATGCCTCTATAAAAGTAACTTTTTCAACAAGTTCAACAAATTTAAAAACATCTCCTCCGGCATGGCAGGAAAAACAATAAAAATATTGTCCTTTAGGATTAACAGAGAAACTTGGATGTTTTTCTTCATGGAGCATACATAGAGCTTTGTTATTTTTTAGATCAATATATTGAGAAACTACCTGAACAATATCAGTCTGTTCTCTAATTTTTTCTATTAAATCTCTAAAATTAATCTCCATTTTTAAAACCTCCTTTTATATCCTTATTCACCCATTCCTTTTTAATAGGTCTGTAAATTAACTGAAATAGCTTGATTAGCTCCATGCCTTTTTCTAATGCTTCTGCATACGAGATATCTTTTCCAAAAACCTTTTTATAAATAGCCTGATATTCCAAAATAGCCTCCTTTGGCAACATACCATTACTCATGTGTACCTCCGGAGAAAATAAGGTCTTTGAGGTCCTTCAGCCGCGCAAAAAGCTCCCTGGGATCTACCTGTGCCACACCAACAAAGTAATTTTCAACTAACTTTTCTGCTTGTTCTTTTGGGGTAAATTCAAAAAAGACTTCGTTATCAACCCACTCACTCCTCAAGAGTTGTAAGTTGGAGGCATACAAATAAGCCGAAATATGTAAATTTTTTGTTCTGTACCCTATCTCCATATTTATGTATATGTTGATATGATAACCCCGAATTTAGCTTCAATCAGATTTGAGGAATTTAGGGAACTTTAAGGAATTTTAAGGAAAATCTGATCTTAATAAATCAACTTCCTTAATGTGGCTTGTTTAAAACATTGTTGACAATTTTTCGTTTTCTATCTTTAGGTAATTTATCCCATTCTAACTTAGGCATGGCAATGCGAAATTTTAATCCGAGATCGTTGTTAGATTTACCTACAAAGAAATCTCTAATCGGACCCTTTATGCCAATACGACTAAAATATTTTCTTAATGTTTGAGGATTTTCAGCAACTCTTTCAATCCCGCTTCGTAGTTCTGTATCTCCATAAGGTATGTAGGTGTCTAAACCCTTTTTTGTTAGTTTATGCCATTGGGTGGGACGACTTTTGCAAAGTTTAAATATGGGTTCAATCAGCAATCCTGATCCCTCTGACTGTGTGCGTATTAATTTAACCATACGATTTATTGTATATCCCTGAATGGATAGTATATTACCCGAGTATGTAAGTTCCAATGGGTTATCCAGTTTTTGTTCTGATTCGGATAATACATTGGCAGAATGCTCTAGTTGTTTATTCCTAAACTCCCCACAAATGGTCTCAAAATTGGCTCCTTTTAATATATAAAATCGTATCTCATTATCAAATTTTTCCAGGTGATCAATTTTGATTGCTTCCCATTGTTGAAGTAGATAGGGTACGTTCATCTCATTGTTTTCTAAATCACTATCTTTAGGTCGGCCAACATAGTAAAAGAGGAGCGTAAAATCACCCAGAGGAGTTCTCCGAAATTTCTTCTCAATTTTCTCTAAAACCGGCCAAATATAAGGTTCTAATGATTTCTCGTCCATTTTAATTTTAATCTGAGAACACTTTATATCCTCCGGAGAATTTTCTCAAGGTGAAGTTATGAAATTCTGGAAGCTCCTGGAACAGGCTGACTATGTTGGAGACCTATTATAGAAATCAGCTCTATACCTATGCAAATCACTTAATGGCTTTTTTCTATGAAACCCTAAAATGCGGAACATCAGGATCAAACATACCTTCTACCCAATCGACTTCCCAAAATAAACCGTTCCATGAAGAAAGAAAATTGTTAATATGCTTTTTGTTTGCAATTAAATAATATTTTTCCATCACTGTACTTCTCTCTCTAATGATACTTATCAAATTAACGATATTCTTATTTTCAAAATGATTTACGATATGTATTGGTGTTGCTTCGCCAATCTTAACATAAAGAGATTGTAATGGATGACCTTCCATCATTGCAGCATGAATGTGAGTAAACCTAACAGAAGAATCTGAATTTGTAACGGCCTTGAGCATAAGTCCCATGTTTTCGGTAGTATCGTAAATCACTACGTCTGGTTTCCTAACAGATGCTGACCAGTGAACTTTGTTGGTTGTTGCGTTGTACCAACTCCAATGGGTGGCAAACGTAACATGACTTAACTGGTTATTTAGCAGTTCAGTTGCTTCTTCCTTCGTGGCGTATGTAATAATTTTATTTCCAGTAAGCAAAAAGGCAGTTATTCCTACTTCTGGGTTTCTTTTTGCTTTAGATTTAACAAAGTCCCATTGATCCCATTTGTCATCATGGGAGGTAATAAATACTATCTCTATGTTGTTAGCATAATGAAGAAAATCTCCGTGTTCAAACTCAACTGTCGCACTATCCGCCAGATTCATGCTTAAATTAGCGACAATTAGTTTATTCATTGATTGTGCTATTGCTTCACTTACTGGTAAGGCATCGTTTATATCAGATACAGAGTATTTTTTGGGAATAGCGGTAAAACTGACTAGGTAGTTTAAAAACGCAGCAATTTCCTCTTTAGTTGAAGGAGAGTTGTAGGAGATACCACTCGCTTTCGCTATGTCACCATTTTCCTTATTGAGTAATGATTCATCTTTTTTTATTGCTTCTACCAGTTTATAGAGTCGAAGATTGGGACTATTATTTTTATCTGATAGGAATGTTTTTAGCTTGCCACTTTTACTAAAAATATCTTGTGTAACCGCTATTCTTCTAATACCTGTTTCCATAGCAATGTTACTGATCTTGCCAGAAAACAGCTCACGCTCCTCTAACGAAAAATCAAAAGCAAATATGAGTTCTTTTAAGTATGCTTGGTATTCATTGCTGACAGCCATTGATCTCCATCTTTCGGCAGTTTTGCGATCGGTCAGATTGATTAATCTCCCATACTGAATAAATGTTGCAAACCCTTCTTGAACAAATTGTTGATTATCGTAAAGGAAATTTGCCATATCAAGTACCTCATTCTCGGCTAGTTTAGTAAAATGAGGAATTAGTTTATAAAAGATGTGAATCGCCTGACCAAAATCTGTATCCGCAAAAAGTCTATGCACCCATTCATGCATCATCGTAAGTTGTGCTCGGGTGGGATCACCCGCAAGTGCCTTGAAGTTTAATCTTATTCTTTGCTCGGCGATATTATAATCTCCTCTTGCTGCATGGAAATAATTATTACTCATGTTTGTTTATTAACTCTTTCTTGATATGGTGATTCTTGCTGATCAACTTTCTCGTTTCCCCATATTAGTTACATAAACTTTCGCAAGGTACACCATCTTTGTCTCCATCTAAGCGTGATACACCACAACTATTAAGATAGAATTGAGCTTCGGCACAGGATGACATTTGACCACAGGTTGTTTTTCCTGCACAAGTAAACCCACTATTACTGCCGGATGAGCCACCGGATGTACCGGTATTTGCCGGTGATGGTTGTGGAGTAGTTGTAGGGCATGCATTATCAGCCCATAAACCTCTTTTATTTTCCTCAGCGTCTTTTTGTGCCTGCTTGAACTCTGACTGATATTTGTAGGGTATATTGTAGGTATATTCATGTGCGTATCCCTCGCTTATCATTAGCTTATTAAAATTTGTCCCATCTTCTAAAAATACATACCTAAGGAGCCTTTGGTATTTATCCCTCTCACCCTGTGTTGGGTCTGACTCAAGCCTTACGGACTTACCAGAAAGTAGAGACTTAGCTTTTGCCGAGGCCTCCTTACCAAAACACTGAACCGGCTTTCTTGGATCTACTGTTTCGGGTGAATCAATACCAATTAAGCGGATAGCTTCCTTTTTGTTATCAATAACAACTTGAATCGTATCTCCATCAATTACAGAAGATACTGTATAAAGATCGGATTGTGTTGTTGGTGTGGGGGACGAAGTAGCTACAACATTAACTTGCTCTTGAGACTTTGGTTCTGCCTTTTGTACTTGTTCTGCTGTCTGGCTCTTAGGAGCAATTATTACCGCTATTAAAAATAAAGCTATACCTGCAACAACTTTAGCAATAGTTGGCAGTTTTATCGGAAAACTACCCATAATTAATCTTTCACTAGGAGGGATCAATAAACCTGCAAGTAGAAGCCAGACAATAAAAGTAGGAATGCTGGTGGAAATATAAACCAATGCGCCTATCACACTTAAAATACCAAGAACCCATCTTAATATTGTTTTAATTTTTTCCATAATATTAAGTTACCAGGAGTATAGCACAAGGTTGTCATAACCTAGAAACTTATTTTGTATTTATTTAACAAACCTAGTAAATAAGCTCTATCATAAAGTTCTATTCTTTTACCTGAAGCAAAATCACGCGCCCCTGATGTAAATTCTCCACTTGTTATTATCACCCCACGAGATATATCTTGCTTATGGTTGATAACACCAAATAATTCTCTAACTGGTTCTACACCAACCTTCCCTTGATAATGTTTACATTGTATTGCAAGTTTTTCGACTCCACTATCTGTTATCAACTTAGTATATAAATCAACACCCTCATCTCTTGAATAGGAGGTTAAGGTAACTATATATCCCATGCTTTCGTATAGTTTAAAAACCAGATGTTCAAATTCTTCGGGACTTAGTTTATTTAAGTTCATAGAGTTGTTCTGTCTTGTTTTATCTTTGTCTTTTTTATCTCCCTCAAGATTAAAAAGTCCTAACAGATCTTCTTTTGATAAAACCCGGAGGTCAGTATCACTCAAATCATCTACGATTTCTTTAAACAAAGCCCTTTTTGTCTCTAATAAATTGTGAATTCTTTGTTCAATTGTACCTATAGTCTGAATTGTATCTACAAAGACCGTTTTTTTCTGCCCAATTCTATGTACTCTATCTTCCGCCTGGGCTGATGTTGCAGGATTCCACCACTGATCAAAATGATAGACATAATTTGCTCTTATTAACGTTATCCCCAATCCGCCGGCTCTTACGGATAACAGCATAATTTTATTGTCTTCCTCGTTCTCAAATTTACTTACAATACTTTCCCTTTGTCTATCAGATAAACCCCCATGATAAGAAAGAGGTTTGTATCGGGCTAAGTGAGGCTCAATAAACTTTAGTGTTTTCTCCGGAAACTGTGAAAAAATAAGCGCCTTATCTCCTTGCGCCTCGACTGATTCCAGTTTCTCCTTCAAGAAATCCAACTTTGCACTCTCGCCGGAGGATACATCGTAATTACAAATCTGTTTAAGTTTAGTTATCAGGGCTAAAATATGTTGCACAGTAACAGTGTCCCCTTGTTCATTTAATGCTACAACACCTTCCTGCTCCGCTTTATCATAAGCCTCCTGTTGTGCAGGAGTTAAATTGATCCACACGGGATTATGTACCTTCTGTGGCAATTCTTTTTCAACGTCCAATTTTCTTCTTCTCAAGAAGAACGGTTTTATTTTCTTTTTTATCAGACTGGTATAGGGTGCATCCTCGTTTCGTAAAAGACCAGGCTTTATATATTGAAAAATGCTTATTAGTTCTTCAACCCTGTTTTCTAAAGGAGTACCCGATAACCCCCACCTATATTTAGCTTCAATTTTTCTGACACACTTAGTAACCTCTGCCGATGGATTTTTGACCTTTTGGGCTTCATCAAGTATACAAACGTCAAATTTGTCCGTATCTATATCTTCTATGTCTATACGTAAAGTTTCGTAGGTTGTAACGTACACATGTGATGGATAAGTCCATTTTAACCTCCGTAGGCTACTTTCACCTCTAACTTTCAATACTCTGATTTCCGGAGCCCATTCTTCAAGATGTTTTAGCCAAGTTCCTAAAACAGCTTTAGGACAAACGATTATTGAGCTTATGGCTTTTCCGTTGTGAAATAATAGCTTAAGAGCCATTATAGTTTGTATAGTTTTCCCTAAACCCATTTCGTCGCCTAATAATGCCGCCCTGTTTTTATATAAGAATTCGACCCCTTTTATTTGATAGTTTTTCAATTCTTTTCCCGGAAGAAGTGCAGTTAAGTTATTTAGCTTAAGGGGGGGCAAAAGAATAGGGAAAACTAAATCAAAAATGTCAATTTCTTGTTCTTTTGGCTGTGATTCTCTCCGATGTCTTTCCTGAACTTGCTCTTTACAAATTGAACACGTTCCTTCTTTTAACCCATGCTTGCATTGTAGATCAGAAAATAAAGTTTGTTGCTGCCTCTCCTTCTTATCCTTAGTCTCCTCGTCTCTGTATGATTTTCCGACTACTTTTGTCGCCTCTAGTGGTTCAAACAAAGATAAAATATCTGTTGCAGTTTGGAATTCGGTTTTAGGAAAAGGGATTATTACTTTAGGGCTATTCAAAAAAGAAAGCATTTGGATAATTTGTGATGTGTTTAAGGAATAGTTATCAGTAATTTTCGGTAAGGAAAATACTTCGACATTTATTTGATTTAATACAGTATTTGGTAAAGCTGTTTCAAGCTCATCTAGAATAAATATTTCAGGTTTTTTAAATGGTGTTATGCTTTTACTGACTTTGAATCTTAAATTATCAAACATTATGGAAAATTAGCTATTTGAACCTATCGTCTTGCGTAGTAAGTACCTCAACTGTTTTCTCGATTCTGTTAAACGGTTCAATGATATCTAAATTGTTTAAGGAATCGCCTAATATATCCATTATTTTCTCGTAATCATCCTTATACTGTTCATTTGCCAAAGTTGATATTGGCTGAAATTTTCCTGTATTGGACTCTATTTTTCTTTTCTCTTTCTTGTGCTCACCGTCCTGTTTTGTTTCAAGTGTTTCTCCGGATCTTTTAACAAACAAGAGAGGTATATCTGTATGGTGACGCAATTCTGTCAAATAATCGGAATTTACAAATAAACAAGAGATTTTGTGTTCTACTGCCGATAATAATGGTACACCACAAAGTTCTATTCCTATATGTGGTACAAGACTTTTTCCATAAAGAGGTTTTTGCATAGAAGTCGGCTTAACAGGATGGGTGCAACGGAATTCTTGAGGAACACCATGTAAATCAGTAATTAACAAACATCCAATATACAGATTATCTTCTTGAGATTCCTCAATACTTAAAAAACCAAGGAATTTATTATCTTGTTTTACTGTCATGATTTAATAAAATTATAACTTAGTGAAAAGAGAAACTCAATTCGGAGTTGGATAAGTGATAAAGTAACTGTCATAAAAGAGATTATTTTTTTTCTATTTTGAATACTTGTAAATAACAAGTTCCTTAATAGTACTTTTCTCAAAGTTTTTGGAAGTAGAAATAACAATGTCTTCTGTCTCGCTATCGCTTAAAGTCTTGTTTTCACCATTATCCCCAAAATATTTATTCCACAAATGTACAAAAAAGTTTTTTCTTTTGCTAGGGATATGAATACCGGCAATCGCCACAGATTTTGCTTTGTATAGGCTAGCAAGATCAAAAGCAGCCCGCAGGGATTGATGCAAGCCTACATAGTTTATTCTAGCCTCCTCGTTGTTGTGGTCTGCTACTGGCATAAATATAAGGTGCTTAGCTTTCAGTTCATACCCTTGAACCATAACTGCATAGCCAACTTCCACATAACCTATGGCCGTAAGCTCCTTTAGAAGGTCTTTTCCGCCTGTTTCCAATATCTTGGGAAGAATACCTGTTTTTTTGTATGTTAAATCAGAATCAGAGGGGACAATAATGACATCTCCGGTAAAATCAGTTATATCATTGGTGCTAATCTGGATATTCATATTGTTTTATCAATTATACCGCTTTTGGTTTCTTGCAGAAAATGAGATACATCGATTACAAGCGTTTTACCAACAAAAATTAGTTTGATCCAGAACAAGCATGAATAATTACTTGTTTGTCTGGTAAGTCTTGCCCAGTTAGTCCATAAGTTAGCAACTCTTGATAACTTAATCTACTTTGAAGCTCTTTGTAAAAACATTCACAGTAGTTTCGTGTACCTCCTGCATCAACACAGGAATTTACAAACTCAATCTTGGTAGCCTCGGTATAACTGGTGGTATAAAAGCCTTCTATCAAACCGAATATACTGTAAAAAATAAATATGACTGCTAAAAGTACAATTAGCACATAGTTGTGCTTAATTTCGAATTTAGAGGATTCCTCCTTATTATGTTTCAAGAAGTAATTCATGGCGTTTATCACTGGAGCGGTAACTAATGTAATCAGAACAATAAATATTGCTGTTATAATCAAGAAGGCTGTTAGATCAATTTCCTCCACCTTTTCAACAGCACGACTAAACAAATTGTATATTAAATTAATTGCTAAAAGACCTAAACCCAGGAGCCAGGGAACATAATTCCCCTTATAACCATAATTTTTTGCTAGTGAAAGTATCTCCTTAAAAAGACTAAAAGAAGTAAATACAATAAAAAAACCCCTAGCTCCTGGGTTTACATCCAAGCCTTTTACTCTTTTTACTATCTCCCAATTTTTCCAACCCCAATATGCTGTGTATATACCAAAAGTCAATAAGTTAAAGAGGAAAAATTTTTTAATTGAAAGGATCTGTTTAACACCAGATGAGGTATCTTTAGAAATAGCTGAAGGTTTAACTATATCACTACTTTCTGTTATTAATTTATGCCCACAATGTCTACAAAACTTACTTTCTTTGGATATTTCCTTCCCACAGGTTGAACAGTACATCGATTTGATTACCTTTCTATTTTTCTCCAGAATCCTCTTTCCAAATATCCGAAAAAGATTTACCTTGTTTCCGGGCTACTATCCAAGCAATAAGCCAAAGTAATCCGATGAAAATAATCCAAAAGAGCCAGCGCATACCGGTTGGTACTGATCCTTTGAATAATGTGTAAATAGTAATCACCGCTGTTGCTCCGATTAAAAAATATGCTATTACTAAAAATGCCTGAAAGATTTTTTTCATATTTTTTATTTTCTAAACAATCTATACGTTGTTATTTTGATAAAACCTAACCCAACAACAGAATTAAAGATACAATTAAAAGAATGCCGGAAGTAAGTAAGGGTAAGTAACCTTGTTTTTTATTAAGTTTCTTTTTCCATACCATATAAGAAATTCCAAAAGAAATAGGCGTCCAGAATAATACTGCGGCTAATATCGTACCTATTGTGTATCCTTTTTCATATCCCTGAACAGCACTTTTAGAATTTGCAAGTTCAGCAGGTGGATTAGTATTCCCTCCTACTAAAAATAAGAGTAAAGCAATAAGAAAAAGTAATGCACTTAAAACTTGTATACTTTTTAATTTCTTCGAAAACAATAAAATAATTAGGGTGATAGGTATTACGTTAGCAAATGTTGAAATCCAACCAGATCCGAAAATTTCTTTTAGAGCAGTGTAAAAAACTACGCCTATAAGGAAAGTGCTTATAGCTAAGATGATTTTTACTGAAAGTCGTTCCATTTGATTTTTCCTAACGGGTTAAACCTTTCTCTTTTATACAGAATTCATAATATCCACTTGTACGATCGTTGAAAAATTGTCTGATATAAGGCTCGTACACAGGTTCCCAACGAGTTGGATCATCGGGGTGTTGAACCCACGAACAATCATGTCTTATTCTTGCCGGTCTGAGTTCGTACCAATAGAATAAAAAGGTAAATAGAGTGATTATGACTATAATTAAAAGCCGTTTATTCTGCATACTATAGATGTATTATTACTTCAACTACTGAGTCTTCACTAATTTTCCTGTTGAGTTGTCCCATATTTCCCATTCAGACATAGGTAGTGATATATTCGTAATGAATCCCTCTGCAAACGTTGGTATTTGTATCTCAACATAAATATGTCCTTGTGCAATTTGTAAACCACCTGTTCTGCTGCCAACATATAAAAAGGTATTTTTATCCGTTCTTTCTAAAGTATAACTTCGGCAGGAACTTTTACAAAACCACATTACTGTGGTATGTGAGTACTTGCTGCTATCCATTGAGTCATATTTTTCAGCATCTTCATTTGATATCCTGAATATGGCTCTAGCTAGTCGTAAATCACGGGATGTTGCTGAAAATTGAAGAATTTTCATCTTAGATGATGGGGAAACTTCACCTGAATATGTATAACCAAAATTGTAGTCAGAGTATATGTTTTGATTTGTTGCAACATTATTTGCAGGATTGGTTATTGGTTGGTTATTTAAAGCTGTAGGTGTGGGGGTTGGAGAAGATACCAGATTTTGAGTTTGAGCTGGTTGCTGTTTCACTTGGTCTATTTTTTGAAGTTCAACCTCATATGCTTTTGTCTTATTCTCCTGTGTGACTGAATTAGTTTTTTGAGATGAGGGGTTTAGGGATGTTGATGTACCCTGTGTCTCTTTTGGAACTTGTTTTTCTCCTAATGGAGATTTTGTTACAGGACTGGCAGACGGAGATGATTCAGTAATCTTTTCAGCTTGAGGAGGAATAGGCGTAGGTGCGGGCTTTTGGCCGGTAAAGATACTCGTCACAACAATAAAAATTGAAGTTATAGTTACAGTTATTTCTTGAAACAAGTTATGAAATATATTCATAAATCCTTACTACATACTTTAATTTAAAAAGATTAAAGATTCAAGCATTATATCATGCCTAGTTGATAGCAACCTGCTAGTAGTTTGCTTGCTTTCAGCTATCAATAATTGATTTATGCTAAATAAAAGTTATAAATTCCCAAAAGAATTAGGTAAAAAGATAAGAAGAGCTAGAAAGGCGGCAGATTACTCTCAAGAAAAACTTGCAGAGATAGTTAGAATAAGCAGAACTCATATGGGACATTTGGAGCAAGGCAGAAGAACTCCTTCTCTGGAATTGTTAGAAAAGGTAGCAAGAGCCTTAAAAGTAGGAATTGACGAGTTGTTTAAATAACACCTGCCTGTATTCTTGACCAAAACCAGTGTGTTATACTGAATACAGTTTAAGATAGCGTAAGTTTAAAAGCGATTTGCTTTAGAGATTAAAATTAAGATCTTTGAAGTGAGTCGCTTTTTTTGTAAAAAAGGAGGAATAAATGACGACTAAAATAAAGTTAGCAGCGTCTAAATTGTCCGAAAATATCCGAAATGGAAAGCCTGTTAAAACAATGGGGCAAATACTAAAAGAGTCCGGATATAGTGACAGTGTATGTAAACACCCTGATAGGGTTACCAAAACTAAAGCGTGGCAACAACTAATGGAGCAGTTTCTACCGGATGAAAATTTGCTTAGAGTTCATAAGGAACTGCTAGAAAATAATGATTGGAGAGCCAGAGATTCCGGCTTAGATAAGGCATATAAGATCAAGGGTAAATACGCTGATAATAAAATCCAGATAGGAGCAAGCGAAGAGCTGGAAAAAATCCTTGATAAAGTCAGCAGGATTCTACCCTAAATGAGTAAAGCCTTAGACAAAGTATTAAAAATATTTACTTTTAGAGGCGAGGATGGTGAGGCTATCATCTTCACCCCCGGACAGCTTCAAATCCTTGACATTCTTCTTAACAGGCAATCACCCGACGGCAAAAAGCGAATCCATATAATGACACCAACCAGATATGGTAAAAGTGCCACAGTGGCAGCCGGAGTGGTTGTCAGAGCCTCCACAAAACAGGAGAAATGGGCCATAGTTGCCGGATCAAAGGATAAAGCTCAAATTATTATGGATTATGCTATTAACTATTGCCTTGACGATCCACTTATCCAAACCCAGCTTGCCATAGAAGGCTCACTTGAAAAACTAAGAAGGGAAAGATCCAGGGATAGATTAACCTTTTTAAGAGGAGGAGAGATCAGAGTTTTTTCTGCTGATTCCAGAAACAGACAAGAACTAGGCAACGCATTAATGGGTTTTGGTTCCTCCTCGATCCTCTTGGATGAAGCAGCCTTAATTGACGATGACATTTACGCCAAAATTATGAGAATGTTGGGAGATAGTAAAGACAACTTTTTAGTTAAAATAGGTAACCCTTTTAGAAGAAACCACTTTTTGAAGTCTTATCAATCAGATCTTTACCATAAAATCTTAATTGACTGGCGGCAGGCTGTTGAGGAAGGCAGGTTTACTTCGGAGTTTATCGAGGAGATGAGAGAACAGGCCTTCTTTGATATTTTCTATGAGGTTAAGTTTCCGGATGCCGATTCTATGGATGAAAGCGGCTGGATACCTCTTTTGACTGATATTGAGATTGAGAGAGCTTTTGTAGAAGAGGGCCAACCATTCGGGGCTAAAAGGTTAGGTGTGGATGTGGCCAGCGGAGGAAGAAACTACAGTGTTATAGTCTTGAGGTCAAATAATCTGGCGAGGAAACTTCTTAAAAATCGGGATTCAGATACAATGTCACTTACCGGAAACGTGCTTAATTTCAAAAAAGATTTAGGTATTAGTGATGCGGATATTTTCATAGACAAGGTTGGAGTTGGCAAGGGTGCTTATGACAGGTTAGCTGAACAACTAAGAAATGTGGTAGGAGTGAATGCCGGAGAGGAACCGTCAGATAAGTCTAGGTTTGCTAACCTCCGGGCCGAAATGTATTGGCGAACTAGGGAGTGGATTATAGCAGGTGGAAAGCTGGAAAAAGATGATGATTGGTACCAGCTGGCACAGATTAAATATAAAACTGATAGTTATGGGCGGTTAAAGATAATAAGCAAAGAAGAATTGCTAAGGCATGGTATTGATAGCCCAGACGTATCGGACAGCTGTGCCTTAACATTCGCAAAAAAGGAAAACTACCCTGCTAACTCCTATTCAGACACGGATTACGAATACCCAGAGCCTATTGACGATGACCCCTATTTCTGATCCCACATTTTACACTTTTAAGGTATAATCCATAACAGATCGAAAATGAAATTTAGAACCAATAATCAGACCTACAAACTTATCTTACAAAGAAAAGATTTTAAAACCAAAGATCCTTTCGGAAATGGTCTTGCTATGTTTACTGTTTTAGATGAACATGGGGAGGAAACCATTGGTTGTATAAGCTTCGGTGCATCTTTGTTAAATACCCTTACAAGTAATGATAAAAGTAAGAGCTTTCTAACTTCTGAAAAATCGGAGTTGTTATACGCGAGTTTATTACCACACTTAGAGTTAGATATAGAACAACTAACAAGGATCTACACAAAGGGTTTGTGGTGTATTGCATATTTCTTCGATTCTAAAAGGGAAACAGGATTTTCTGAAGATGACCAAATTTATTATATAAAGATTCAGGATGGATTCTATAAAACTATCCAAAACATAATTTTTGACGGAGAGATTACAAATGATAAAATCCAACGGAAAATATTAGAGATTCTCTACAATCATTGGGAAGAGGATTCTATTACCAATATCCTTCTTGAAGACCTAGAGATTATGATTCCAATAGAACCGCATGCTTTATACAGGAATTTTAAAGCATTAGAGGAAGAAGACAAGGTGCAGATTCAATATTCGCCCTCTGATAATACAAAAATAATAAGTGTGAAGATTAAAGGCGAAGGAAGAAAGGATATTGAGGGAAGAAAAAATACCCCACCTTCAGCTATAATAGAGTACGTCATGGGTCATAAAATCACTGCATCAACTACAGGTAATCAAAGTCCAATTGTAATAGGCGAAAATATAAATATCGCATTTGGAGATATAATAACTGAAATTGAGAATGAAGGAGGAGAAAACAAAGAAGAAGTTATTGAATTAGTTAGGGAGCTTAAAAGCGAAATGGAAAGTGATAAGAACCCTGATAAAATAACAAATCTTCTTTCACAAATAAAAGAAAAGGCATCATGGGTGAACGAGAAAATTCTTAGCAACCCGTTCTTGTCTCAACTATTAGCGATTATTCTTGCCAATAAAATGGGTCTTGTATAATCACTTTATCATTTTGAGCTACTCCCATATACAAAAACACTATTGTCCTCTTAAACTCTAAAAAGGTTTACTAAATAAATACTGGTGTATAATTTGGTTGGAAACAAGTCCTAACGTAGTCCCAGATGGTCAGCCGATTCGACTCGGTCAATAAATTGACCTCGCTCACGGCTATAGCCTACTTATTTTAACCTACTAAATTCGTATATAGAAAAGTCGAATCGTCCTGAGCGAGAAGCATAGCGACGAGTCGAAGGATATAATTATGTAAATACCTTACTTCGTTTATATACTTAGGTTTTCTAATAACTCACTTTATATTGGTCAAACTAATAACCTGCAACAGAGATTAAAAGATCATCATAATAAAGCAGAAAGATCTTCAAAGTTTTCTAAAGATAAGGGGGAGTTTCAAAAAGAAGCACTAATATCTAGGAACTTAGAATTATTGAAAAGACTCTGATTGTTTGTCTGTTCAAATAAAGTGAAAAGGCTAAACGTTCTCGGCGGAAGGAGGACGTAAGTCCGCAGCTTTTTAGAGTATCCCAGTGTACTTTGTTAGTACTTTTAGCTTCTGTCAAGCTCAAGTCAATTTCTAACAATCGGTTTCTTCATCTTTCATGAAAATGTAGATATTCTCCAAGGTGTGATATAATCCTCTACTATGGGTCAAGAATCTGAATCTAAAATAGTCGTTAATTTTATCGGAGTTGCTCATGGAGGACTAAATGTTCAGTTACCACAACGTCTAAGGTCTCAATGGTCAGAACAACTATTTAATGGAAGACAAATAGGATATTGGGAAGCTGGAGGCTCTTCTCGTTCGATAGAAGGAAGAGATCGATTTAGAGCGGATACTGCATCTGGTTTCCAACTATTTTATATTCGAGAGTTAATGACTCGGCTTTCAGGGTCTGATATTCCACACCATGAAGCAGCTAAAAGATTACAGCAACTTAGAGCTTATGATTCGAATGGTCAACTTCGGTTCTTATTAAATGAAAGATTTATTCCAGAGCAAGCACTGTCAAACTTTTTTTTGATGGGTGAATTCGATTTCATGAGACAATCAGGGGGTTTAGATTTATATGTAGAGGCACATCAGCCAGTTCAATTGGATGTAATCAACACCTTAAAATCCAACTCTAGTCTTTTCTTCAGAAGTGCTGTAAATTGTTGGTTTGATCGAGATTTTGATTCAGCGATCAAGTTGTTTTTTGAAAGCTGGAATTTAGACCATCAAGCTCGAGATATAAGAGATGAAGATGTAGTACATGAGTCAGTAGCGCTTATTAATGAAATGGTTAATGAAGGAAGTGGAAACTATACAGTACTCATGGGTGATTTACATAATGGTATAGTAAAAGCATTAAAAAAGAGAGTGCAAAGTAATTTTGTTAAATTTAAGACTACTCGATCTAGACTTGTGTTACCTTTTCAATTAGAAATCTTGAATGGTCTCAGTAGCGGGAAACCATATATGGATCTTCGTGAACAGTTAGCAAGAGATATCCTTTTTGGACTACTTAGCAAAGAGTTAGATACATATATGAAGGAAAGTGGTCAGTTATATGGTTATATGAGGAGATGGGAGACAGCTCAACAGAATCTGGCAAATAAAGTAAACGGCATGAACTTGAAAGAACTGACCAGTGCCTGTAGGGTAGGCAGACCTCCACGCCAAACATTACTTAGTCTCATTTAATAGTTTTTCTTACCGCCACTACAACAATTTTGTAAGCACTTTTTGAATCTGTAACAAGCTATAAAAAGTTCCAACATAGTCAACCAGAGCCAGCATCAATTAACAAATGCAGTTTAAATCCAAAAGCTTTTTGTGGGTATTAAAGCCTCTCGGTTAGATGTACTCTTGACAGTGAACTATTATTTTGATAAGTTACTTATATATTAAGTATCTAAAATAAATTCGTATGTCAAACAGAAAACATCTTATTGAAGAACTTCTACATAGCTTTCACTCCATTCGAAACATCATTAGGTTTCACGCTCTTCATGCATCTGGGCATCAGAACCACATTACCCACTCTCAGTGGTTTGTCTTGAAAGTTATTGATCACTTAGAAAATCCAAGGGTAAAAGATGTATCAGAGGCACTAAGTATGTCTTCAAGTGCTACAACCCAGCTTGTAGAACCCCTTGTACAAGCAGGCTTCGTATTACGTAAGGAAGACCCGAAAGACCGACGCTTAGTACAGTTACAACTTTCTCTAAAAGGGAAAAAACAGATTGCCGCCAAGAAAGAGGAGTGTATAGCCGAAATGGGAATGATATTTGAAGGATTAACTGATAAAGAACTCGAGGAATTCGTGCGATTACACAAAAAGATCACATTAAACCTCTCGAAGAGGAAGTCTTAACCTAAAGATGATCAAAGATATATTTAAATTGCAAAACTCGTTTGGTAGACATATTGCGTTCCCGCTCACTATATTGGCGTATTTAGGATTTCTTGGATTTATCAATGTAATGATGTTTATACCCGGCAACCGGGTGTCTGATATGGGGCATTTCGGTTTTGTCTATACCGGAGAAACCCATGACCTTCTTCACGAACTTATATTTGCTCTCATTGTAGGGATGGCCGCTGTGGGGCTGTTAACCCAACTCCGTAAACCTTTCGAGAATTTCGCTGGTCAGTTGGTAGCTCTGATAGCCTGGATTGCCATGATATTGACCGCTGCTATTACAGGAAATTTTGTTCCCCAACCACTTTTTATTATCTTCGGAGGATTAACCATCTTAGCAACGGTCCTTCATCCTAAAGGACGGGGTCTTTTTAATTGGTTTAGCACTGCACGAATAAACCGGGCACTGGCTGGACTGGTTATTATCGCAGCAATCCCGCTTCTTATACTAGCTTTCACAAACATCAACTTACAGATAGCCGGAGGGGGAACAGCAGGATTTTTTGACCATAGACCACCCACCAAAAACGTAGTTGCGGGAAACGATCACGATCAAGGGCATAGTACCCCTGGTCATTACAGAAACCTAGCTGCTTTGAGTCTCATCATTATTTTGGTTGGTTTATTAGCAAGTTTTAGACCTAGCGGATGGCGGATAGCTGCGCGGGTTGCTGGATCGCTTCCGATTTTACTCGGACTTGCTTCTATAATATTGCCAAAGGCTGAATCAAGCCTGGGTATTGTTTGGGGTCTTGTTGCAATAATCTGGGGAATCGCATTTATCACAACAGCTGAACTTACGAAATCACGTTAATTATGTGGCATAATCTTGTCTTAGCTTTATTTGCTCTAGTAGGTCTTTTGGTTAGTGCGTATATTTATTTCAAGAAGGCTCGGGGAGAAAGGCTCTTCTGCTTTATCGGAAAGTTTTTGGTATACATAACGAGGTTTTCGGAATACTCTACTTTACTTTTACCTTGCTGTACTTCTCAACGATGCTACTTTTACCATCTGTACGCGATGCTACTCATAAGACAATTCCTTACTTGAATTTATTTGTACTACTTTTAACAGCAGGTGCAGCCGTCTTTTCAACCTATCTCATTTTTATCCAGGCATTTGTTCTCAAAAAATTTTGTGAATGGTGTATGACTTTAGCCTTGATGTCTATTCTTATTTTTGCCTTAGTTCTTCTGTAAAAAGACTTAACGACTCTCTAATAACTCTATACCATTTTTACGAGTCTTAGTTAGTATACTATACTATACATAACATATATGGCTACACGAGTTCTAAAAACGATTGCAACCCCCCTGGATAAATAATTAAGAGTAAAA
>CAZLKE010000021.1:0-16354 GCA_964560075.1 uncultured Gammaproteobacteria bacterium
ATGTACATCGGAGGACGCGGCGATCTAATAAGATTGCTTCGCTACGCTCGCAATGACGGACCACTGGAAAGAACTGAATAATTACGCGTTAAACTGATTTTGGGCTTCTTCTAGCCCATCTTTGATTTTACAAAATTGCCAATACTGGATGTTATTTCTTCTGCCTTTTCTGCTTGCTCTCTAGTAAAACTAACTACAAAACCAGGGTATCTGCTTTCAATATAATAGGGGGAGTCAACCATACAAAACTCTACCGTTTTTTAGAATAGATTTAATGAAAGGATCGCCCATTTCAACTCTTTCTGTTAGTTCGCTTGGGGTATAAACAATAAAATCAGCTGCCATATCTTTTTCAATTAATCTGTATAAATCAACCAAGCGTTGATGAAAACTTCTGTCATCCCGTTTTATTACCAAAAAATCTAAATCAGAACCTTGACGCATCTTACCTTTAGCTGCTGATCCAAAGAGGATAACTTTTTCTGCTTGGTATTTTGTAACAAGCTGATTAGTAATTGACCGAATTTGGGCATCAACTTGAGCTGAAGTCATGGAATAATTATAGCACACTACTGGTTAAACTGATTTTGGGCTTTTTCTAAGCCGTTTTCAAGCAATGCCTCGGTCGCTTTTAGCGCTCTTTTGAGCATGTGTTTAACCTGCGATTTTTCATTTGATTCAAAAGGCTCTAGAACATAGTGTTCAACTACAATGCTGCTTCCCCCATGTTCTGCTGATTTGGTTTTTAAATTCCCAATCCCCAGCCGGATCCGGATAAATTGATCACTATCTAGAGCATCAATTATAGATTCAACCCCATGATGTCCGGCTGCAGAACCACCTTGGCGGATTTTAATTTGACCTAAGGGTAAGTCTAGATCATCATGAATCACTATCATCTCTTCTGGAGAAATTTTAAAGTATCTGACGATCTCCCCTATTGAAAGACCTGATTTGTTCATATAAGTTTGCGGACGCGATAAAATAATTTTAAATTTTAAATTTGAAATTTTAAATTGATATTCTATTATTTCAGATTTGAACTTATTATCTAATTCCCAATCACCCAAATTATGTTTTCTTCTAAATTCGTCTATGACTGTAAACCCTAAATTATGTCTTGTCCCCTCATACTGAGGTTCCGGGTTCCCAAGCCCTACAATTAATTTCATATGATTATTTTACCACCTCTTGCCAGAAGAGATCTCGATAGCCTCCATACCTATACTCAACAAGTTAGACTAATCCCTTCTTAACTAAACAGACCGACTTGTTTTCTGGCGGACTCTTCTTCTTCATTCTCATCCCAGATTTTTACCACTCCATAAGTATTGTCATACCCCGGCTTGATTGTCAGTTTCCCCTGTCTTACCTGGTCAATTCCTTCGGCAATTTTCTCTCCGGCAACCATACTTATTAGATCAAGCGGGGTTTTAGTTAGGATTTTTAGTTCTGTATCCACATTAGTTACCAGCTTCTCATATATCGCCTTTACCTTTTGGGTTCCAACACTAGTGCTCAGAGCCTGCGCAATTATCTCTTGCAGCTGCACCAGCATTCTAAAACCAGGCCTCTCTGGAAAAGCTTGAGATTTGATTACTCCATTTTCGTTAATAAGTTTTAAATCTTTCTCTGTCCGGACTGCTAAATCTTGGACCCGGGTCATCACCCCAACTGTTAATCTCTTTTTACAAACTGGACAGATATCTCCTTTTTTAGAAAGCTCCTCTGCCGAATAAACAACGCCACAGTTTCTGTGCCCAGAATAGTGATATTTCCCCTCTTCTGGGAAAAACTCAATCGTGCCTACTAAATTTTGCTTTTTTAGATCATCAACTAATTCATCATAGCTTAAGTTGCCTTTAAAAATTGTCACTTCCCTTCCGATCTTAGGCAGAGAATGCGCATCAGAGAAGCTTACAATTGACTTATTATCTAGGTCCGCAATCCGCCAGTTCATAGCTGGTTCACTGGAGAGTCCGGTCTCAATTGCAAAAATCTTGTCGCTTAACTCTTCAAAACATTCTTTGAAAAAATCATATCCAGATTCAGACCCATACAAGGAAAACCAAGGTGTCCAGATATGCGCCGGAATAATCACGGCTTTTTTTTCAATAGACCAAATCATCTCGCACAACTCTTTAGCTGACAACCCAACAATCGGCCGGCCGTCTGAGGAAATATTTATCTTTCTCCCCAAAAACTCTTTCTGCAATCTGTCTACAGAATCAAAAGAAGGCATTAAAACAACTATGTGAATCCGTCTTGTTTTGCCTTTGTCTGAATAGATACAAGAGATTTCATTGGTTAATAAAAACTTAGTACCTTCGAAGTCATGAATTCCAGAAGCGCCTTCTTTTAGATACTTTTTTAGTTCTGCAAACCACATTGGGTGCAAAAAATCCCCTGTGCCTATTAAATCAATTCCTTTAAATTTTGCCCATTTAGACAGATTGGGGATATTTATTTCCTGAGAACAGGCTCTGGAAAAACGGGAATGAATATGAAGATCAGCAACATAAGGCATGTTAGCGTATAGTGTATAGCGTATAGTGTATAGTTATCAAGCTAACCTAATAACCTTGATAGAATTTTTTCGGCATATGGATGATTTGGATTTCCAAGTTGTTTAAGAATAAAAGCTACTCTTTCTTTGGCGACTAACGGCCTTGTTTCACCTTTCTTAAGGTGAGATGGCGTTTCAAACTTTGGTCTAACTTCTATTTCCAAAGCCATTCATATAAATGTAAAAAACTTAAAATAAAAAAACAATTCTTTTCTTTCAAAATCAAATCTGGTATGCTAAAAATAGTTTTTTCAAAAACCTACTTTTTATACTGCAGATTATACATCTCAATTAACTCCTTGACTGTCGTTGCATCCTCTGGCTCTCTATCCTCTTTAAACCTGGTCATTCTGGGAAATCTCAAGGCATACCCCTGCCTGCCCTGTCCGTCCGGCAGGCGGGCGGCAGGCAGGCTGCTTTCTTCCATTCCTGCAGTGTGAAGCGGAGAACGGGTTATCTCATCTGCCAAAATCTCAATCATGATTTCCGGCTTAACCCAAACAGATGGTGTAATTAAGGAATTTACTCTTGCTGGTTTATGGTCTAGTTTAATCTTATCGGCTCGAGCGTGTATCTCTCGCCATTCTTCATCAGTTAAACCTGTGCCGATTTTTGAAACAGTCACAAACTCATCTGTTTCTTTGTCATACACACCAACCAAAAGTGCCCCTGCCCCAAACTCTGCCCTTTTCCCCCTGCCAAAAATATAACCCAAAATCACACAATCGATTGTATCTTTAAGCTCTCCGTTGGAATGTTTTTTAAGTTTTATCCAATTAAAGTTTCTGGCCCCTGCTTCATACAAAGAATCAGGCCTTTTTACCAAAACTCCTTCTAACCCTTTTGTTAAAGCATCCTGAAACAATACATTCAGTCTCTCTGTTGTTTTTACAAATTCTCCTGGTTGAGGGATAAGTATTTCGTCGGCCTTAACGATTTCTTCTAATACCTTCATTCTTTCCCGCAAAGAAGTATCCATCAACGATTTTCCATCTACAAACATCACATCAAACACAAACGCTTTGAGAGGCAACTCTTTTGCCATCTCCTCAACTTGGTACTTTCTTCTTCTTTTGGTAGTCTCTTGAAAAGGTAAGAATTCTTCTGACTCAGGGTTATAAGCAATGGCTTCTGCATCTAATATAACGCTGTTAGCTTTTACTTGTTTTAAAACCCCTTCTATTAATTCAGGGAACATATGTGTGGTCTCTTCTAAGTTTCGGGAAAATATCCTAACAGTTTGACCTTTTTTATGTAGCTGTGTCCGAAAACCATCCCATTTTAGTTGAACATGGGCTTCTCCACCATATTTTTCTAAAATAGCTTCCGGGTCATTGATTCGTTCTGCCAGTTGAGACCGGATTGGCCTGCCAACTGTCACATCTAGTTTTTGGACCCCTTCCAACCCTTTTTCCCAAAGAGTTTCCCCGATTAAACCTAAGTCCGAGACCTTATTGTAAGCATCTTCTAAAAGTTTTCTCTTTTTCCGGTCCCCAAGTTTTGCTTCTGCAAATGCATCTAAAACTGTGGGGTCACCAACCCCAAGCCGGTTAGTCCCCAAAGGAATCCTACTTAAGTGTTTTGCTCCAACTCCATCAACTTTCTCCAACAGTGAACAAAGAAGGGAAATCTTTTTTTCAACTGTTCCCTTACCTGTAGTCTTGGCTATCTGACGCAAAGTGTCAAAGACGTCTTTGACACCTAATTTTAAACCTGCCCGTCCGGCAGGCGGGTTTGAAATTTTAAATTTTAAACTCAAGTGTTGTGCCACTAAACCCATATCACCTAACTTACCGTAGAGTTTTAGTACCTCTTCCCGGTCAACTTCATAAGACCGCGCAATGGCTGAAGCTACATTCTTTTCTGCCATCCCAATCTCAGTTGCCTCATAAAACGGGGCTACTCTACCTTGAATCAAGTAAGAGATCTCTTTGATCTCATCTTTCCTTGCTTCCTTAAAAAGTGCAGCAAGAATAGAAATTAGAGAAAGTCTGCTTGAAGTTTGTTCCAGTTCTTCAAAATATTCAGCAAGTATTGAAAATGTCATGACTGTTAGGATTGTAACTGATATAATTAAATAATGGAATCCGAAAGTATTAATGAAGAACCTATTCCTACCCCTGATTTTAACGATGAAAAACGATTTAATGACTGGCTGGATAAATACATCACAACACCCAATTCTTCATTTTTAGATCCAAAACTCGAATTAACACCAGAAGAAAGGCTTAGGCGCACAAAGAAATCTATCCAAATCGGAACTAATGGTCTTCTTCAACTAAACAAACCAAAAGAAACGATTATAAACTTTATAATGAGTAACCTTCCTCCGTCTTAAGCCTTGTGTAATTACTTCAACACATACTGAGCCTTCTTTGTACCACCGATCTTTTTAACCAAACCCTTTTGTTTTAAGAATTTAATCTCCCGAAGGACCGTATCATCGGAATAATCTGGAAAGATCTTCCGGAAATCATTGTTGCGCATTGCTTTGTGCCGATGCAAAAACTCCATAATCATCATCTGCCTTTCGTTTAGAACGACCTGCTCCCCCAGCTTATCTTTAACCCTGGCATCAGTAGAGATTCTTTTAACCTTTTCTTTAACCCTGTTTAGTTCAATTGCCACCCCCTGGACAAAATAATCAAGCCAGGGAGTCAAATCCCTTTCGTGATTATCCAAAACTTTTTGGTTAGAAACTGCCTGCAAAGTCACATAATAATCCATCGGATTTTGGTCAAAATATTCCTCTAAAGAAAAAAACTTCTTTATTTGATACCCGTCTAAAAACATTAACAGTGTTGCTAAGGCCCGGGCGGAGCGGCCATTGCCGTCAATAAAAGGATGGATTCGGGCGATCTCATAATGCACAATTCCAGCCTTTATTACCGGATGCAAATCGTTTGCTTCCTCACTATTTATCCAGTTAAGTAGGTCTTCAATTAAATATGGCACTTCTGCTGCAGGTGGCGGTGTGTAGCTAATCTCCCCTGTTTGAGTGTTACGGACCACAACTTGAGATTCCCGGAAAGCACCAGCTGCATTCTCTGGTAAAACTCTTTCAACTGTAGTTCTATGCAGCTCTAAAATAGTTTCTATAGTCAAAACATATGGGCTGTTCGGACCAATTTGGGAAGCAATAGTATCAATAAATTTCATCACATTCCGTAAATTGATTACTTCCTGAATATCTCTATCTCTGGCGATCACATCTTTTCCGTCTAAAACATCCCTAACTTCTTCATCAGTTAACCTGTTTCCTTCAAGATGGGTTCCGTGGTGAACGGTCCTCTCCAAAGCTTCTCTTCTAAATTTAGCTTCCCAAGCTGGGATTAAGGGTGAGTTTTCAATAACTTCTTTAGCAGCATCAATCATGCCAATATTTTTTAGGATTGAATTAGTAATGGTATATTTTGGAAAAAACATCTGTTTTTATTTTAACACGATTAACCGAAAATTTCCCGCAGAATTTACGCAAAGTTTCTGCATTGTGCTAAAATAGTTCTATGCCCAGAAAGAAAAAGAGCAAAAAACAAGAAGCTCCAAAAGAAAAAAGACTCCACGAAGAGCTAATCGAGCGGATGACAGCTTTAGCTACCTCCGGATTTGGACTGGTGGCAGCACTAGCTTGGAATGAAACAATCCAACAGCTTGTTAAAACATATATTGAACCCCGAATCCCTGGCTCAGGGCTGCTTTCCCGTTTTATTTACGCACTCTTAATAACAACTTTGGCAGTACTTATCACCTATCAACTTTCTAAGTTGTCTGCTCGGTTTCAGAAAAAAGATTGACTATTCCTTGTTTAACTTCAAGAATTTGGCCATTTTCTTCAAAGAAAACTTGCAGGTGATCGTCTAGTTCAACTGCTGTAATTATTGTCTGCTGTTTAAAACACAAATCTAAAACATGTTCTCGGTGAGTTAAATCAAGCTCGGAAAATACATCATCCAAAAGTAGGATCGGCCGCTTTCCTTTCTTTTGTTCAATAAAATCCACTTCAGAGATTTTTAAGTCTAATACTGCTGTCCGGATCTCTCCTCTGGAACCATATTTTGAGAGATCCCTACTATCAAGTAAAAATAAAAAATCATCTCTGTGTGGGCCGATTAAAGTGGTGGCTGAGGCAATCTCCCTTGACTGGTATTCCTGCAGCCTTTCTCTGTTAAATAAGCTTTCTTGATATTCATATCTGTAATTGCCAAACTTTTCCTTAGTTTGATTGATAAACTCAAAAAACTCTTTCCTTTTTTGAGTCACAGTTTGTCCAAACTCCAACAGCCTATCTGTCCAAAAAGTTAATTCATCTATTTTTGCGATTCCCTCCTGAATCCCTTTTAAAACTTTATTTCTTCTGGTAACAACCTCACCGTAATTAGTTAAAGCAACCTTATATTCCCTATCTATTTGAGCCAAGGTCATATCAACATGCCACCTGCGCAGACTCGGAGAGTCTGTAACTAAATTAATATCCTCGGGAGCAAACAAAACTGCCGGCATATTGCCGATATAATCTAACACCCGTTTTGACAGGCCGTTAATCTTCACTCTTTTACTCATTGATCCGTCAACAAACTGCATCCCGATTTCCAGATTAGTTTCTTCTGTTTCGTTTTCCTCGACAATCCCCTCAGCTCTGACAAAATTCTCCCCCTCTTTAACCAGTTCTTCATCCTTTTCCGCTTTTAAAGATTTTGTTGTTGATAAAAAATAAATACTTTCCAAAAAGTTCGATTTCCCCTGGGCATTATTGCCAATCAACATGGTAATTGGAGACACAAACTCAAAATCTAAATCAAAATAATTTCGATAATTTGTAAGTTTTAATTTTTTAAGATACACGTTACTTTAACCTTTCCCAGAAAAGTTCAGGAGAGTGAAGAACCCAATCGTGTCCCATACCATTTAAAACAACCAGTTTAGATTGCGGAATCAATTGATGAAGGACTTGACCTTGCCATAAAGGTACAACCTTATCTTTTTCTCCCCAAAAAATATGCGTTGGTATCCTTATATTCCTTGATTCTTCTTTTAAATCAGCATTATGGGCAAACCGAGCCATCTTTAAATGCCATAAAGGAGACTTAAAGATTTCCAGTAAAGAGATCAGCAAAAGGTTAAGGTTTTTTCTAAAAAAAGTTGAATTAGAAATAATAAATCCCCATAAAATAACCAACAGATTTTCATTACCATATATCCCTTCTGAATCGATTAAATATAGTTGCTTTACGTTTTGAGGGTATGTGTGAGCAAATTTTAAAGCTAAAGCTCCCCCCATGGAGTGACCAACGAGTATGGCTTTTTTCCTTACTAACTTCCGGCTCAAAGCATTATTTAACTCCTGATAAGAACCCTCTCTCGTAAATTCTCTATAAGGCACTACAACCACTTCCCAGTTTGCAGGTGCGAGCTCAAAAAATTTTTTATATGATTTCTCTATTGAACCCCAACCTAAAAAAACTACCAAAGTTTCGCTTTTTTTCATTTTTGACATACTGAACAATAAAATGTTCCCCTTCCTCCTAAGATTATTTTTCCAACTGGAGTTTTGCAGCTTAAACAAGGCTTGCCTTTTCTTTCATAGACATTGGCAGAATCCAAAAATGATCCTTTTTTGCCCTCTGCATTAACATAATGAGACCTGCTTGAACCACCAAGTTTTATCCCAAGTTTTAAAACATCAACTACACCTTTATGCAGTTTTTTAAACTCTTCATCTGTTAATTCAAGAACCTTTTTCTTTGGATGAATCTTGCTCAAAAAAAGAGCTTCGCAGGCGTAGATATTACCGATCCCAGAAACCACACCCTGATCCATAATTACCACCTTAACCGGAGCCTTTCTTCTAGATAATAATCTTTCTTTCAAAACCTGCCAGGTAAAAGATTTAGCCAAAGGCTCCGGCCCGAGACCTTCTATAAATTTTAGACTTCCTACTTCCGATGTGGAAAACTGTTTTACCCAGCCGAAGCGGCGCTGATCATTAAAAAGAAGCTTTGAGTTGTCTGCAAAAGTAAATATTAACCTTGTGGATTTATTTGGCTGGTTGTCAAACATGTCGGTAGTTGGATGCCCGCCAACGAATTTAGTTTTGCCTTGGTATACCAACTGCCCAGACATCTTTAAATGAATCAGTAATGTTAGGTTGCCTGTTAGATCTATGCCTAAAATCTTGGCTTTCCGCCAAAGACTGACAACTTTTTGACCCTTCACTAATTTGGGGTCTCCATGGAAACTTTTGGGATTTAGGAGCTTAATATCTTTAATTTCTAAACCTACAAGTTTTTTCTCAAGTCCTAATCTAATTGTCTCGACCTCTGGAAGTTCAGGCATACGGGTATTCTACAACAAATTACCCGTAAACGGCTTAATGCCGACAATAAGGGTTTAGTTGTAAGCCTAGGAGCCATTACTTCTGCAAGCTCTTGCTCTGTAAGGCCTGAAGGGTCAAAAATCGTTTTCTCTGCGTAACGCCTTCTGGCATCTCTTACCACGTCATGTCTAATTGTACTTTCTACTTGTGCCATATCAAATCTTTGGATTTAAATTGGTCAAACAGGAAGAAGGCAAAATGCCTAACCAATTAAGTTAATTTTAGCCTTGGAAGCAAGTAGAGTAAACCCCCAAAAATAATTATGGACTGTAAAATTATGCCTATTACTAAATTCATAAACCCTGATCTAAATTCAAGTTTTCGGTGCCATTTTGAGCCATTATCATGCATTGTAAAACCGATCCTAGAAAGCAGTGGAAAAGATTTTGGATAAAACTTATTTTGATACTGCATGAAGTTATCAACATCAACTAAAACCGCCAAAACAGCCCCCCAAAAAAGACTTGGAAACTGGTAAAAAAAGATAAGCAGCAACAAACTCAAACCAATATCTACAAACACAACAGCCTTTATTCCTAGTAACTCTAGCTGAGAGTACTTGACTATGCCTCTCATATCAGGGTCAAAATGAGGGATTGCATCCAAGACATAGTGGCTGAAAAATCCTGCAGTTCCAGCCAGAACAGGACTCGTAAAAAAAGATCCAGTAACAGCACCAAAAACAGTATGGGGTAAAATACTCATGAATTTATCAATTTTATCATTTTTTCTTTAAATTTTTCTTTGGAAAAATTTTCTGCCTGTTTGGTGCAGTCTTGAGGTTTATATTTTTTAGAATCGAATTTTTCTAGTGCTTCAACCAAACTATCCACTGTAACCTCACCCCTGTCACCTCCGAAAAACATCCCTGTCTTGCCCTCAACAATTGTCTCTAGATAACCTCCGGTTCTGGGTGCAATCACCGGAGTACCGGCTGCCATACTTTCAACAGGCGTAATCCCAAAATCCTCATCTTCTGAAGCGAGTATTAATGCTTTGGCATCTGTATACAACTTTACCAGCTCGTCATCTGCAACTTGTCCCAAAAATTCGATGTCCGATTTACGATTAACGATTAACGATTTAAGATGGTTTAATTCTGGTCCTGCTCCGACTACTTTAAGAGGTATACCTAATCTATCACACGCCTTAATTGTTATATCTACACCTTTACCACGCACCAACCTGCTAACAGACAAAAAATATTTGTTCTCTTTCTTAAATCTTAAATCTTTATTCTTAAATCTATCTGTCTCCACTGGCGGATAAATTACTACTGCATCTCTTCTATAAAACTTCTTTATCCTTTTTTTAACATTCTCTGAATTTGCCACTAAAATATCTGGCCGCTGAGAAACTTCATAATCATAAATTCTTAAAAAATGATTTGCGATCTCCCCTAAAACTCTAGTAATTGGATTTTTTTTGTAATTAAAAGAAGTTGTATATCCATACAGATATCTTGGCGGAGTGTGTATATAGGCAATATGCAAACTATTTGGAGAAGTGATTACAGCTTTAGCAAAATAGACCGCACTGGAAGAGATCACTACATCGTACTCTTTTAAATCAAAACCTTCAAAAATCATTGGGGCAAAAATCCTAAATGGAGAAACTAATTTATTGGCAAAAGGCATATTTTGCAGCCATGAAGATCTAATATCCCATTTTTTTATTCTTTCGGCATGAATTCCTAAACCTTCAAAATTTACATAAGCAGTATAAATCGGAGCGTCTGGGAAAATTTCATACAGTGCTTCTACTACTCTTTCTGCCCCACCATACTCTCTGAGATAATCATGTACAATTGCTACCTTCATTTAAGAGTATTATACTCGGATTAGGAAATATCTAGTAAGGGTTTTTTGTGATGGAGGTACTCCTCTATTCCTTCTTCCCCAGGAAGGGTTGCAACCGTGCGATCAAGATTTTCCCCAACCGCAAACCTGATAACAGCATATTCAGCATTCGTCATCATTAAAATATGATTTCTTTTCTACCAAACATGGTAACCCTAAGATCAACAAGAGAACCATACATATTTTCACCAGTACTAAGTAAATACTGCTGCTTCAAACGGTCAGATGGCAACTTAACCCATGCTGGCAAAGATTTAGCACCAAAGTCTTTGATCTGCCATTCGCTGTGCTTCAACTCTAAGCACTCCTAAAGACTGTCTATATTTTCTGCCTAAACCAGGAACAGATCTTTCATTCATTAAAAGTTATTTTAATCAAAAAGTGTAAATTTTGAGAAAGAAAATTTTAAGACCCAAGGTTTGGATAGATATTTGGAATAATTTCTAAAAGATGTTTTTTCACTTTTTGAAAATTTCCCTTAATAGTTGCGCCGGCAGCAGCTTTATGGCCTCCTCCTCCAAGTGCAACCGCGAGTTTTGAAACATCAAACCTTTCCGGATCCCTGGTTCTAAAATCAACTGAAATAACACCCTTTTCTCTTTCTACCAAAGTTATCCCTATATTCCAACCTTCTACTGAAATTAGGATATTTGATATTCCGGCTTTACTGGTGTGTTCCTTGGGAATTCCTTTGTCTTGCAACTTCTCAAAAGATACAGCAGAGATTACGACATTACTATCAAAATGATATTCCAGAGAGTTTAAAGCTAACCCTAAAAAGAATATTTTTTCTGGGGAATTGCTGTTTTCAAGCTTAAAAATTGCCTCTGAGAAGTCCGGACAAAGACTTACTAACTCTGAGGCTATTTTATATGTTTGCTCTGTAGTTTTAGAAAACTTTAAGCCTCCACTATCAGTATAGATAGCTAAAAACAGATTCAAAGCCATTGTATCCGTAACAGATACTTTCCACTCTTTAAGCAACATGTAAATAATCTCTCCGGCTGCTATAAAATTAGCCTCTACTAAATTGATATCTCCAAAATTAGTATTGCTTATGTGGTGATCAATAACTATCACTTTTAAGTTTTCCGGAAATTTAACATCTCCGAGTTTCGAGATCATATCTATTGATGCTGTATCCAAGCTAATTAACAGGTCAAGGTTTTTTAAATCTACTTCAAAGAAATTTTTTTCCTCTACTTTATCTGCACCAGGAAAGTGCTTCATACTTTTAGGAATTGGATCATCACCGGAGATTAAAGTCGCATTTTTGCCAATTCTCTCCAGAAACTCTTTTAGGGCCAAACATGAACCCAAACTGTCTGCGTCAGGTGAAACATGACAATGCAACAAAATATTATTTACTTTCTTAATCTCTTCGAAAATTAGTTGTGCTTTTTCTTTAAAGTTACTCATAGTTGTCCTTTTTCTTTCTGCCGGATAGCCTCATACAGGAAAATTCCTGCTGCAACAGAAACATTTAGACTCTCAGTTAAGCCTAACATAGGCAGATAAATATTTTTAGCTACTAACCTTTGAGCTTCCTCACTCATCCCTTGGGACTCGCTGCCCACTACAATTGCTACTTTTCCGGAAAAATCTTCATCCCATAAAATATTAGCATCAGGGTCAACTAACGCGCCAATGATATAAAATCCGTCTTTCTTTAGATTTTTGAGGCAACCTATAATAGAATTATAGAACTCTATATTTACCCACTTATGGGCTCCTGTGGCTGACTGCCTTGCAATAGCAGGTTTTTTCCCTTCAGGGTGAACAATATACACCTTCCCCACCCCAAAAGCTTCTGCACTACGTAGGATCGCTGCGATATTTTGATCCTCGCTCAAGTTTTCTAAAACAAGTACCAGATCTTTTCTTCTCAAACTCATCGCCTTCCTAATTCTTTCTTGTCTGGTTAGATCTGCAAATCGTTTCATAATTTTGATTGGTTTAGTATACAATAAGTTTAATGAAAGTTTTCAAACGGCTTCTGTTCGCACCAATATTTTTAATTACCTTATTTTTCTTTTTCTATTTTTTTAACCTCTATATTAAATCCGAAACTTATCCATTAGCTACAAACCCTCAAATGCTTTTTCAGTTTGCTCTGCTTTCCGGACTTGCCCTGCTTTCTTCTTTGTTTTTTATTCTTTTTGCGATCCTTACTCAAGACTGGAAACTGGCTGTGCCTGTTTTTGCTTTAATTGACACTGTTCCTCTTCTTTTTGGGCTAAACCCCTTAAACTACTTACTAGCCGGAGGTTGCTTTACGCTCCACTGTATAAGTTATTTTCTAGTCGACCGGGAGATAGAACAAGCTGTTGATTTTAAACCTGAAGCACTGCTTTCTCCCCCGGTTAAAAAATTAGCATCATTTTTGATAATACTCATTTCAATCGGTTATTTTTTAACCACCAATATAAGGATTCAAGAAAAAGGCTTTCAGATACCTGACACTTTGGCGGATACTGTCTTAAAGATGGCCCCAATCCCTCAAGCTACTGATATAAATACTTCAATTAACCAATATTCTTTAGAGGAGCTTTCTCCTACCAAAGATCAGGTCCGGGAATTAAAAAATAACCCGGAGCTGCTCAAACAATTCGGGCTTGAACCTGAAATGTTGGACCAAATTAAAGTTAAACAAATGAAGCAACCAAAAAGGCTAATTAATGAGCAAATTCAAAAATTAATCGACCCATATATTCAGTATATCCCCCTGATACTTGCCTTAATTTTTTATGCTTCACTTCAGTTTATTTTGAACATACTATCGTTTTTAGTAAGCCCACTAATAACATTAATCTTTATACTGCTTGAGAAGTTTAAAGTAATCTCTTATGTAATCACCACCAAAGAAGTCCGAAAAATGAAGATCTAGTTAATTTTTAACGCCTTCATTTCTCCCCAGTTTGGACCAACCCTTAAATCTGCAACTACAGGCACACTTAAAGTTAGGGCGTTTTCCATCTCTTCTTTAATTATCTTGGCATGTTCTTCAATTTTTTCTGCATTACATTCAAATAAAAGCTCGTCATGGACCTGCAAAATAAGTGTACAACCTTCCCCTTTCCCCTTAACGGTTTCCCCTAACCTCTTATTAATCTCCACCATGGCTTTTTTGATCATGTCAGCACTAGAACCTTGAACCGGATGATTAACGGCTGCTCTTTCTCCAAAAGCTTGAAATGCTTTATTACTAGATTGCAACTCTGGAATAAAGCGCTTTCTGCCCAAAATAGTTTCTACATACCCATGCTCATAGACAAACTGCAAAGTTTCTTGCATCCACTGCTTTACTTTTGGAAACTGCAAAAAGTAATCATCAATATAAGAGCGGGCAACCTCAGTACTTACTCCAAGCTGTTTTGAAAGCGCTCTAGCTCCTTGACCGTATAAAGTGGCAAAATTCATGGTTTTACCAACCATCCTCTGGATTCTAGTCACCTCTTCAATCGGTACTTTAAATATTTTTGAGGCAGTTGTAGCATGAATATCTAAACCTTCCTGAAAAGCTTTTTTTAAACCCGGATCATCAGCTAAATGAGCCATAATCCGAAGCTCTATTTGGGAATAATCTGCTCCAAGTAAAACTTTGCCTTTTGGAGCCACAAAAGCTTTACGGATTTCCATACCTAATTCACCTTTTATGGGAATGTTTTGTAAATTCGGATTTTGGGAACTAAGCCTTCCGGTAGCAGCTCCCTCAACATTGAAGGTAGAGTGGACTCTTCTGTCTTCTGCGATATATTTAGGCAGCGCATCGATATAAGTTGAAACAAGCTTAAATAGCTGTCTATATTCTAGTAAATGCTCTATCACTGGATGTGTTCCTTTTAACTCAAGGAGGGTCTCCTCGTTTGTAGATCTGCCTGTTTTGGTTTTTTTAATAACTCTTAAATGAAGCTCATCAAATAAAATCTCAGAAAGTTGTTTGGGACTGTTTAAATTAAATTCATGCCCGACAAGCTTAAAAATCTCCTGTTCAAGACGAGTTAGCCTACTTTTTAGATCCTTACCTAATTTATCCAAACACTCCCTATCAATCAGTACTCCAACCTCAGACATCTTCTTTAAAACTTTCTCAGTTTCCAAATCCAACTCAGTAATGAAAGGCTTTTGTGTGGTAGCAAAAGAAACATCAGCCACCACAGAGGCAGCAACAGGCAACCTATTTATTAAGCTCCTAAACTCTAACTCTCCAAACAAATTTAGAACTTTTTGTTTATCAAAGTCATGAACCCTGCAAGCTGACAGGTCAAGTTGAATCGGAGACTCTAAATCTAGAGTAGCTAATTTTTTGCTCATTACAGCTATTTCAGCCCCTTCTAATAAGAGTTTCTGTATTCGTTCTGGAAGGGTTTTTAGATTCTTTGGCTGGTATAATTTTTCGATAGTTTCAAACTGGCTAATAAGCTTTGTAGCGCTGATATCACCAACACCAGAAACACCTGGAATATTATCCGAAGCATCTCCTGCTAAGGCTTTATACTCTATTAATTGTTTTGGTCTAAACCCAAATCTTTCAATAAACTCCTGCTCTCCATAAAGCCCGACATCATTGATTGTTTTTTTAGGCATCATTACCTTTATCCTGCTATTGATAATTTGCATAATATCCCGATCCCCTGTCAGAACCACCACTTCCAAGTT
Source organism: uncultured Gammaproteobacteria bacterium (assembly GCA_964560075.1). Classification (GTDB taxonomy): domain Bacteria; phylum Patescibacteriota; class Microgenomatia; order Daviesbacterales; family UBA10151; genus HO2-FULL-47-45. Next base: position 15,458 of record CAZLKE010000021.1, read on the forward strand.
TTTTTCTTTTTCCACAGCCTGCCTAGCTAGTGTACCTATCAAGTCATCAGCCTCGAAACCTGCAAGTTTGTGCTCTGGGATATTGAAAGATTGGACAACTTCATGCACCCTTGTATATTGGAAAATTAATCCATCATCAGCAGGGCGCCTGGTAGCTTTATATTGAGTATAAGCCTCATGCCTGAAGGTTGGAGATTTATCATCCCAGGCAATACAAATAAAATCAGGTTTTAATTCTTCAATTGCTTTCAGTAAAAGTGAAGTAAATCCATAAACAGCATTGACCAGCTCGCCTTTGGAGGTTGATAGCGGAGGCGTGGCGTGATAAGCCCGATGAAGAAGCGCATTCCCATCTACTAAAACCAATCTTTTCATGAAAGAATTCTATCACTCTTTTCCAAACTTACCAAACTCATATTCCACATCATTTTTTTGATGTCCATGGCGTATAACTTTAAAAAAAGCTTTAAACATCTTTTTAGCAAACTTCCTCCTGCCTTCCTCCTCCAAGCGGCGTACTGAAGTATAAATTTTTGGGTATTTTAAAAATAGAAAACGCCCGCCTTTTTTAACTACCCGCTGCACCAACTCTATATCCTCACCTACTCTTACCATTTCGTCAAAACCTTTTACTTTTTCAAATACATCAGGTAATCCTATTCTAGATAGATAATGAGCAAAGCGATTTGATATAGATTCCCGAAATAATGGGTCAATTGAATATATTCTATTAGTTAATTGTTCTTCAAGATTTCCTAAACTCACTGTAAAATAATGTTTGAAATCAATAACTAAAGGAGGAAGAAGTATATCTTTAGAGAATTCAATATAATGATATCTAATATTATTATTCTGCGTAATTTTCTTTTTTTCTGCAGAATTATAGAATTCCATTTT
>CAZLKE010000021.1:16364-17403 GCA_964560075.1 uncultured Gammaproteobacteria bacterium
GAAAAAAACTCTATCTTTCCAGTAATCAGAGAGTGGGTGGTTTAGCGCTGCAGCGATATCCGGTTTCCTTCTTTCCACCTCATCCATATATTTTTTTAAAGTATCAGGGTCTTTCAACTGGCCATCTGCATCTAAAAAGAGAATGTGTTTTGCACTGGTATTATTTGCCCCAAAGTTTCTCTGTTTGGAAATAGTATGCTTAGGAAGCCTAAAAAGCTTTAGATTCTTCAATTTCTTCATCCTCTTTTGAACCTCTTCTCCAGTTAAATCCTTAGAAAAAGCATCAACAACTACAATCTCTTTTGGCTTGACAGTTTGTTTGGCAATTGAATCAAGCAACCGGCCAATATAGTGCTCTTCGTTTAGAGTAGGGATAACAATCGCTAAATCCAGCTGCTTCATAGCTTAATTATACTCTTAAACTTAAAGCTTGGGGAGGTTGGCAGACCTAACCTTTTTGGTGGAGATCTTTTTGTGGGCTTGTTTCATACCTACTAACTTCTCGAACTCATCTGATTCAAGAGTCTCTTTCTCAAGTAATGCTTTAGCTACATTATCCAGCTCTGTCCTGTGTTCTTTAATAATTATTAGAGCTTTTTCCCCTGCCTCAGTGATGATTCTTTTTACTTCCCGGTCAACAGCATTAGCCAGATCTGGAGACATCTCTACTCCCTCATCCATACCTTTCCAAGCACCAAACATTACCCTGGGAGCTAAATGAATCGGACCCAAGTCACTCATTCCATAATGAGTTACCATTTGGCGGGCGATACTGGTCGCTATCTCAATATCAGATGCTGCACCGGTTGAGATATCATCAAAAACAAGTCTTTCAGCTATCTGACCACCTAAAGCAGCCGATATCTGCTCTGTTAATCGGGTTTTACTTTCATTTGAGCGGTCTTCAACAGGTGGAAACATAGTATGCCCCCCAGACATTCCCCGGGCTACAATCGAGATTCGATGAACAGGATCAACATGTTTTAAGAAATGCCCAACCACAGCATGGCCTGCTTCATGATAAGCGGAGAGTTTCCTA
>CAZLKE010000022.1:0-3364 GCA_964560075.1 uncultured Gammaproteobacteria bacterium
AAGCAATCCAGTCAAAAAGAGATTGCCGCGCTCACTGCGTTCGCTCGCAATGACGATCCTTTGTCAAATCCTGAACGGTTACCTAACTAAGTATTGACATCTTCGCCCGAAAAAATATAAAGTAAAATATAGTCAAATAAGTTCGGATTAATTTATGCGATCAAAACTTTCTGCCATAATTAACAGCATAATCACATTCGGTTTAATCGTTGTAGTCTTTGCAACCCCGCTTCTGTTTACGGATCTCTTAACTGAATTTTTCGAAATACCTAAAGTAGCATTTATTATCGGATCCAGCCTTGTCCTCCTTACACTTTGGGCATTATCCTGGGTTGTTAAGGGTAAGGTTTTAATTACCCGGACCCCACTTGATATTCCACTTCTTTTATTGCTTGTTATTGTGATTGTTTCTGCAATTTTTAGCCCGCTTCAACACATCGCTATCTTTGGAAATCTTCCAAGAGTTCATGGAAGTGCTGCATCAATTGTGGCTTATATTTTAATCTACTTTATCGCCAGCTCCCATCTTCGAACTCAAACCCAAGTCAAAACTATTGTTTATGCACTACTCGCATCTGCTGCTGGCAGCTCCTTGATCACCCTACTTGCTTACTTTGGGCTATTTCTACCATTTAACTTTGCTAAAAATCTCGCTTTTACCCCAGCTGGTTCATCTTTTTCAGCATCAGGGTTGGCTGCCCTGCTCTTACCAATCACTCTATTATCCAGTTTTGGCTTTAGTAGGTTTCTTAATAAGTACCTATCAACACTACTCACAACTCTTTTTGCCTTAACTATTGTCTTGGTTGGATCCACAGCAACATTCGTTACGATGATAGCTGCACTCGGTCTAGTATTTTTAACCGCTAAAAAAGATATCTTAAAGAAAAAGTCCTTACCACTATTTGTAATTCCCTTTATTGTAAGTCTCACTGTGCTTGTCTTAAGTTTTGTTCCACCAATGGTCAAAATTAAAAACCCTCTTTTCGAAAAGAGATCTACCTCCCCAAGGGAAATCCAATTATCTTTTACGACTTCTTGGAAAGTTGCGGTATCCGCATTCAGAGACTACCCATTTGTTGGATCTGGTCCAAATACTTATCTATTTAACTTTACTTCATACAGGCCAGTTGAGCACAACAACACCAAATTCTGGAACCTGAGATTTGAAAACGCTCATAATGAATTTTTACAAACTTTAGCAACACTCGGGGGTTTAGGACTTCTTTCATTAATCTTTTTATCTGCTGTCGTCATTGCTTTTGCTTGGAGAACACTAGTTAAGAATGAAACTCCAGTTTCTGCACCACTTGCTATCAGTGCTTTACTTGCGATTCTAATGCTTACACTTCATGTCAGCACCCCAGTGATAATGCTAGTTAGCTTCACAATTTTTGCACTGCTTATGGCTTCTCAGAAAGAAACTGGGGGCAAAGTAGAAGAGATATCACTTGGGATAAGAGCTTCAAAACTTTATGATTCCAATTTAATAGTTGGTGATATCCTGCCTATTATATTATTCATTCCAGCTGTTGCACTTGTTGTTATCGCTTTCTGGAATTTGAGTACAGCAGTACTAGCGGATTATCATCATAGAAAAGCATTAAATGCAGCATCATCCAGAGGACTCGATACCTACAACTCGTTAATAAAAGCTGCTAAATTTAATCCTCGGGCTGACCTTTATCGGACAGATCTTGCCCAAACTAACTTTGCTTTAGCTAATGCTATTGCAGCCTCCAAAGTAAATCAAGCAGACGGAACAAATTCCTTGACTGACCAAGATAAGCAAAACATCCAACAACTCTTATCTCAAGCTATCAATGAAGGTAAGATTGCAGTAGCCCTCAATCCAAATAGCGCCCAGAATTGGGAGATACTTGGATCTATTTATAGACAAATCTCCGGTGTAGCCCAAAACGCCACTCAATTTGCCTTGGATTCTTACGGCCGGGCAATCCAAAAAGATCCGTTCAACCCGGTACTTCGACTAAATGTTGGCGGGATTTATTATTCTTTGAAAAATTATGACTTAGCTATCAGGTTCTTTACTGATGCTGTAACCTTAAAACCTGATTATGCTAATGGTTACTATAACTTGGCTGTTGCTTTAAGAGATAAGGGGGACACAAAAAACGCCATTTTAGTTGCTGAAAAAGTAGTCTCACTACTGAAACCAGAAAATCCTGACTATCAGGCTGCATCTAATTTCTTAAACGAGCTCAAATCACAAGCAGCTACAGGAAGCACAACAACTGCTCCAGCTGCAAAAGAAGAATCAGCGTTGCAAAAAAAGAGCTTACCAAAGGTGCTGGATCTACCAAAGAAAAACGATATCGCAACCCCAGCAGCTGTTAAAAAATCTTCAGAATAACCTTGTGGACCCAAGGGGATTTGAACCCCTCACCTAACGAATGCCATTCGTTCGCTCTACCAAATGAGCTATGGGCCCGAGCTATCTAATTTTAACAAAATAGATATATAATGTCATTGATATGTCACAGCCAGGATACAAGTACCTGAAGAGTTTCCAAATGACTGTAGTCATATATGACTTAACTCAAATCTTCGTAGATAGATGGATCAATAAGCATTCTAGAACATACGATCAGATGGAACAATCCGCCCGCTCTGGTAAACAAAATATCGCAGAAGGATATTTAGAGAAAAGCTTAAAAAGTTACATCTATTTACTCGGAGTAGCGTACGCATCACTGGGAGAGTTACGCGAAGATTATGAAGACTTCTTAAGACAAAGAAGCTTAAAACAGTGGACTGATACTGACTCAAGAATTAGGGAATTTAGGGAGTTTAGGGTAAAACTAATTACCCCAAATACCCTAAACACCCCAAATCTACCTATTGATCCCGAGGAAGCAGCTAATTTTATGATAACGCTAATACATCAAGCTGAGTATTTATTAACCAGACAAATTGAATCTTTACAACAAAAGTTCATTACAGAGGGTGGTTTTACAGAGAACCTCTTCAAAAAAAGACTTGAATATCGCAACAAAAAATAACCCTAAATTCCCAAAATACCCCAACCCCCAAACGCCCAAAACTCCCTAAATTCCCTAATTCTTAGTATTAAAATACTCAAACACGTCTTTAGAGATCTTTGCTAGTAACTCAATTCCATCATCTTCATACTTTAACTCCTTACTCATCATTACAATAATATATGGCCTATTGGATAAGAAAACTATCCCGGCATCGTGTCGAAGCCTAGGCAATTCTGCCGTTTTATGGGCTATTTTTAAGGCTATTTTTTTGGCCGAATCCGTCCCGATTTTTTCTTCAATTTCACCTGGAAGTAAAGCAGGGATTCTATTATTTATTCTACTCTTTGAAAGAACATCAA
>CAZLKE010000022.1:3374-6030 GCA_964560075.1 uncultured Gammaproteobacteria bacterium
AACATCAATAATTTTTTCTGAAGAAGCTTGAGAAACGACTTCACCCCTGTAGAGCTTTTTGAAAAATATTCCTATATCTTTAGCGGTTGTGGTTGGAAGATCATCACCAAAATAGGTATTTTCTAATCCTAAATCATTAGCCTGGGATTGCAGCGCATCCCCGGAAACTAAACTTCCCCTAACTTTTTCTGTTAAAGTTATGGCTGCAAAATTATCAGAATTAGTTGCTATACGATTGATTGCTTCCTCGACTGTATAAGAGATATCTTCTGCAGCTTCCTCATATCCAAAATCCACACCGCCAAAAACCTCTTTTAAATGGGTTTTATTTGAACTGATCACTGTATCCATCTTCAACCTTCCATCTTCTATTGCCCTTAGTGTAGCTGCTAAAAGTAGAAGCTTATAAAGCGAACCTGTTTTAAAACTAGCTTCATGATTTAAACCGAACTGCTCGCCATCTATCATGTCTTCAATATAAAATGCATATTCACCATCTTGGCCATCAATAGCTTTTTCGATTATCGATTCTATCACTTTAGGTTTCTTTTGAAGACCAAACTCCTGCCTCAAATCAGTAAATATTACCTTTGTAGGCTTTCCAGTAATAATACTGATAGCAATTCCAATAGCTATAGAGATAAATATAGTTAAAACTAGTTTTGAAAAGAAAGGCATCATTTCAATATCGCTAATGGGTTTAAGGCTCTGCCTTTGAAGCGGATTTCAAAATGTAAATGGGTCCCGGTTGACCTTCCGGTTGACCCCATCCTACCAACTGTTTGGCCTCGGGTAACTTTTTGACCCGTTGATACATAAATATTTGACATATGCGCATATAAGGTTTGGTATCCATTACCATGGTCAACAACCACACGGTTTCCATAGCCATAGTTATCCGGCCAACCGGCAACTAAAACAACCCCACCGTCTGAAGCGACAATTGGAGGAGCAGATGGGTTTGGAATATCAATTCCAGGATGATACCAGGCAAAATACTGAGAAATTCCGGCAGAAACAGTCGGCCAAACAAATCCTCCCCCTGATGGTGCATCAAACACAGGAGAAGATGGACCCTGGGCCAAATATTGAGGTTGTGGGCGTGGTTTTTGAACTGGAAGTTTAGTTTCCGGAGGTGTACCGTCTGGAATAATCAAAACCTGACCTATTGTCAGTTTAAAATCATCAGCAATATCATTAAACGGCCATGTGATGATCACCTGAGAATCAACTGAATATTTTTTAGCTACAGATTCCAGATTGTCACCACTTTTAACAGTATGCGCCACACCTGAGACCGGCAAGATTTTAAGTGTTTGGCCCGGTTTTACAAAGTTTATATTCTCTAAATTATTTGCCCATTTAATAGTATTTACCGCCACTCCATGCTTTTCAGCAATCGACGACATTGTATCGCCGGATTTGACTTCATACTCAATAATCTCTGAGCGCGGTTTACTGGATTCATTAGTATTGATATTGACGATTGAATCTAAACTAATACCTGAGGCAAAAGGGTCAAAAGTTTCAATAAAGCGTGGGTCTTGGTCTCCCATACCTGGGAAACTTGAGGCCATGATCGATGTTCCACCCATCACACCTGAAGTTAAAACTCCAGCAGCAGCCAGAGAGATCATTGAGGTATGCCAAACATGCTTTTGGAACCTACCCCGGCGGTGCATTAATACAGAAAGCGAAGCCTCTTTAAAACCTTCAACCTTATGGCCTAATTTTTGAGTTTTAGAAGCGTTATATCTAACCAAGAAGCTACAGAATTGCTTGAGGTCATCAGAGGTTGAATTCATCACTTATGCTACTTATTGTAGCAAAGCAGTCAAATCTATGCAAACACGCCTACTTCACATCCCGAAGGTTACTTAAGAATTCCGCGTTACTTTGAGTTTTTGAAAGTCTTTCCAAGAAAATTTCAGCTCTTTCCCCTGGCCCTAATATAAAGATCATTCTTCTCATAATACCCATCATTTTATAAACATCTTCAGAAAACATCAGCTGTTCTTGTCTGGTGCCTGAAGCTTCAATATCAATAGCTGGGTAGGTTCTTCTTTCAGCCAAACTTCGATCCAGATGAAGCTCCATGTTTCCGGTTCCCTTAAACTCTTCATAGATCAAATCATCCATCCGGGAACCTGTATCAACTAAAGCTGTACCAATAATAGTCAAAGACCCACCTTCTTCAACATTTCTGGCAGCGCCAAAGAAGTGTTTAGGTGGATATAAAGCGACAGGATCAAAACCTCCTGAAAGAGTTCTTCCAGATGGTGGAACGACCAGGTTATAAGCGCGTCCTAGCCTGGTGATAGAATCAAGAAGAATCACAACATCCTTACCTTCTTCAACTAATCTTTTTGCCCGCTCGAGGGCTATTTCTGCAGCTCTAGTTTGGTTTTCTGCTGGCTCATCAAAGTTTGAGGCGATCACATCACCTTTGATAGACCTTGAAAGATCAGTTACCTCCTCAGGCCTCTCTCCTACTAAAACAGCCATTAAAATAGCTTCGGGATGGTTTTTAGTAATACCAGCTGCAATATCTTTTAAGATAGTAGTTTTACCGGCTTTTGGAGGAGAAACAATCAATCCTCTTTGGCCAAAACCAATTGGAGCGACTAAATCGATTACCCTTTGAGAAAGTGGGAAT
>CAZLKE010000022.1:6040-12419 GCA_964560075.1 uncultured Gammaproteobacteria bacterium
TGGGAATTTACCAGTTTCTAACTTCAGTAATTTGTTTGGGTAAATAGCAGTTAGGTCTTCAAACCGGACTCTCTTACTCTTTTGTCCAGGTGCAGTAACAAAAGCATCGGCACTCTTTCCATTAATTGTGTTGACCTGCAAAAGTCCAAAATATCTTTCGTTTTCTTTCGGCTCTCGTGCACCACCTTCTACAAAATCTCCTGGACGAAGGTTAAATCTTCGAATTTGGGAAGAAGAAATATATACATCCCTATCTGAGGGGATATATTTTGGCCGCAAGAATCCATGCCCTTCTGACATGATGTCTAAATAACCACTAACATCAACAGTTGGAACATCGCGGGTAGTGTAACTATCCCGGCCATCATGGACTTGACGGACAACCGGACGTTCGCCTGTATTTGCATCGTCTCCACCATAGGCGGATCGGCCTTTGGCCGATACTAACTCGTTAATATCGAGTGAAGAAGAATCTGAATTTTTTGGTTTAAATGATCGTGTATTTGGCATATCTATTTAGCGTATAGGGTATAGCGTTTAGCGTATAGTTGTAAATGTCATATATGATTTTGGGAAATATCTATTAGTACTGTAGGGTAGACATAGTTAATCACATTCAGAATCTAATGTCAATATCTGCTGTACCCTATTTCCTAAACTGTCTTCTCTCCCATATTGAGTTCGCACCCATCTCATCTTTGCTCTTTCGACCAAAGTTTCGAAGTTTGAATGCAAACGGAGCAAGTCCTAAAATTCCCCAAGCAACCAGGGGCAAACCTGTTTTTGGAAGCTCCTCTACTTTAGCTGCAGCTACAGTTACTACCTTTGGCTGTTGCTTTACAACCTCAACTTTTACTATACACTTCACAACATCTTTTTCCACTCTCTTTTCAGTACCTTCAGGACATTCCACTTTAGCTGGTTCTGCTGTCTTAATAATTTCTTTAACCACTTCTCTGGTCACTGTTTGAGTTTGAGTGATAGTTGGGTTGACGGTAATGGTATTAGTATTTGTATTTACGTTATTATTTGAAATACAAATAATGTTTCCATCTCGAACTTCCTGGCGTGTACCTTCAGCACAAGCAACTGTTCCACCCTGAGCTGGTGGAGTTACTGGAGGCTGTACTCTGCTTACTTCACAAGCTTGACCAACTGTTGCTCCCCGGCATGGAGGCTGGTCACCTTTTGTAGGATCGCAAAGTGGTGCATCTGTTGCACAGTTTGAAGCTGATGTCTCTCTGAATTTTCCTTGATCACAGACAAAACATGCTTGGGGTGCAGTTGTTATGGTTTGTGCTGGCTGCTGAACGACTACTTGTTGTTGCTGTTGTTGCTGCTGTTGAGCAGGGGTAACAATAGCTTGCTCAGTTACTTTTGCCTGTTCTGTTACTTTCCCTTGTTCTGTAACTTTAGCCTGTTCAGTAACTTTTGCTTGCTCAGTCACCTTTGCCTGTTCTTTCACACCACCACATTCACCTCTGTCACCAAAATCTTCTTTAATAGTATTAATAGAACCATCTGGATTCCAAAGCCCCCAAACGCTATGTGTTCCCACACACCCTGCACTCTCTGTTAAACCTCCACCACCAGAAACCTTTCCTTGCTCCTCGACTTTAGCTTGTTCTTCTACTTTGGCTTGTTCTGTTATTTTAGCCTGTTCTGTGGTTTTACCTTGTTCTTTACCAGCATCTTTTATGTCTCCTCCAGATGAGGTTCCTCCACCAAAATTGCCTGAACAACCTTCAGGATCCTCTATCCAATTATTATCGTCACCTGCATCTCCCCCTAAAAATCTCCAACCACTCTCACAATCCCCTGTTTCAATTGCTGATACGATTTTTGGACCTCGATTAAAAACACCACTTAGTACATTAGTGTTTGCTAAAAAGGCTGCTGAAAGTATGATGAATGAAACTCCGAGTAATACAAATTGTAAGAATTGGTTTATGGCTGCTCTTTCCATACTGCTCTTGAATAAACTGTAGCGTATTTACGCACAGATACCCACAAGTATACTATAAGTTGACACCAGTGTCAACAATTTATATTAAAAAACAAGTAATAGCATGGTAATAGATCAAAAGGTCCTCTATTGGAGACTGATCCCTGCCCTAGATCAATCCCCAATACAAGACCCAAATTCACCCCTTGACACAGCTTGCAATTTATGAAATTATGGATATAGATCATAACTTCTAACTGCTCTTGAAGTTATAATCGAACTTAATTAAAAGGGCATTGCTATTCGAGTCCGTCTGCGGTAGTAATGCTCTTTTTTGTTATCTTTTATCCTTCTTTTCAAAGTACAATTACTTCCAAGTTTAAGATTTCTTGGTCCGTCTGCTACCAAGAAACCTTAAACCAAAAAGTAACTTACCCCCTAACTGCTACAATCAATTTTTGTCCCCCAGCCTCTAAAACCTTCCTTACCTGCGTTGATTGGTAATCTAACCCTAAATTAAGCCTTCTAACAGCTCTTGGCTTAATTCCTAATGCCCTCTTCAATACATTACTTAGCATTTGATTAAAGTTTACATCCGAAAAAATTATTTGTCAACACTTTCAAATCCGATAGTAATTTTACTTGTAAATTTAGCATGTCCTAGAGTTTATTTTGGAGGATATATATAGACGACTATATTGACATAACAACCCAAACATCGGTAATACTTTTAGAAATTCACATTGAAAAATCGATTGTGGATAACTTAAGCAGTTTAATTAGTTAGGCTCTTGGGCCTTCGCCATGAAGTCTAATGGCTGGAAGTATATCGTATCGGCGTTTTTGCCATTCACCAATCTCCTCTAGTGTTGGTAGAGCTGTATCTCTGGTCATATGATGGGTTATTGATGTGGGCAGGTGTACGTTCATCCAGAAACTCTTCTCATGTATCTGGTCGTCTGTAATATCACCTCTTTGGACAACAAAAGCCATATAAATATTATTTACATTGACCAACATATCATCTCCCCCATCCCAATCAGTAGAGAGTACTCGGCTTCCATCTTCAGTCACACCATAAGCAGCGTGCCCCCATAAAGCACCTCCGACGTTTCTAATAAAATAAAATGGTTCCCCTGTTCTAAGTAGACGTCTGGCTGCGGCTGCTGGGCTAACTTGTTGATCGGCTTGCATAGATCCATCTACTTGCTCTAGGTAGTATTTGTCATGAAGATAAAGGGTAACTGGTGCCCCATCTGGAGCTTTAAATGTTCTAGGGGAAGGATCTAACGGGCCCCGATTTTTCCGAACTAAGTTTCTAACCATCTTTCTTGCGGTTGGTATACACCGCCCACCCGAAGTTGGTGAAGTATGGATCAACACATCATGGTGCAACAACTCCTCATGTCTTCTGGCATCATAGGCATTAGGATCATCCTGAATCTGTCTTAAGATATTTGGATAATTCCAAAAATGGTCAAAGGCTGTTGAATATCCTCCTTTATAATCAGGTCCGTAAATACCCTCCTGGATTAAATCTGCTTTATGTAAAGGACCGCTCACTCCTTCAGGATATGGGGAAGGCAGTGATAATTGAATCCTGACACCTGGAGAAGTTCTGGTTACCTCAGTTGCAAATGATGTCCAAACCAACTTTAGCTGAGGGTCATCTGTTAGCATCGGCTTTCCATAAGCATATATGATATGATTTGAAGCTTCTGCTACCGTAGGCCTAAAGAACGGACCGAATAAGCGTTTTGGCATATCTCTCAGATCAGTAATCAAAACCCCCGGTTCAATTTGAAATGGCGGAGCTTCAAGCTCAGGCGTGTTTACCGTAGAAACACCCCATCTAGGATTTTCAGAAATAGTTACAGCTTTTGGAGAAACTCTTCCAAACGGGTCTTCAACCAAAGATTGTAAACCTCTTTGCTCTAAAACTTCGAGAGCAGCTGCACCAGCAATCGCTCCACCACCCCTAAAAAGAGCTCTTCTGGCAAATCTCTCCTGTTTTCGTTCAATTTCCATATTATGAATGAGAATTTTACCCTATAGTCAACATGAAGTCAAATTAGCGCTTCTTCGTAAACACCATTCTGCCTGCGCTGCCTTGAAGAACCCGGGTCACCTCAGCCTTAATTGTTTTTCCAACAAGCTCTGCCCCGTCTTCTACCACAATCATGGTTCCGTCCTGAAAATAGCCAACACCTTGTTTTGGATCTTTGCCAATATGAATTACTTTAACTTCAATTACCTCCCCCGGTATAGCTAAAGTCTTAACAGCATTGGCCAGATCATTAACATTGAGCACATTAACACTGGACAAAGTTGCAACCTTATTCAGGTTAAAATCTGTAGTTATAATCTTCCCATGCAGATTTTTAGCCAGCCTGATTAGCTTATCGTCAACACCTTTACCAGCTACTCCGTTCTCCCATACTTGAATCCGTACACCTTTTATCTTTTTTAGTTCTTCAATAACTTCAAACCCTCTTCGTCCCCTGCTTCGCTTTAAATAATCAGAAGAATCCGCCACCTGCTGAATCTCTTCCAAAACAAACTGAGGTACAAGTAATAATCCATAAACAAAGCCGGTTTTGGCAATATCCAGAACCCTACCGTCAATAATTGCTGAGGTATCAAGAATCAGTGGTTGATTGATAGAAACACCACCAACGGGTGCATTAGTCGGCACAGGTGCAGTAACTCCCCCGCTTTGTTTCGGGAGTCTTACCATTTGATTCATGATCTCTGTGGTGATCATGGTGATAAACGAGTTTACGGTATTTAAAGTAATCGTCGTTACTCTCTTTGCTATATCTGGAAACACTCCAAATCCAAGTAGACCAAACCAAATAGTGATAGCAACCCGAAGGTAAATCGACCCAAAAGGATGCAAATCAGGAATAACTTCAGAAAATATAAAAGCTACTAATGCAAAGATCACGGCTAAAACTAGCCGCAAATAAAATGTTATACGCATGAGATAAGTTCTTCAACTAGGGTACAGTGTACTATACGCTAGTTAAAGATATTTTCCCACAATCAGAGAGATAATGGAAGCTTATTTCGCCCCTAGGATTATTTCTGCGTCAACACTTTCTGAGGATTTGAGTGAAGCTTGCCCATCTGCTTCAAAATCACCAGATAAATCTTTGACTAATTGCTCAAGTAAAGCATCTTCCCCACTCTTTACCCGCACAACAGTTTGTTTAAAAGCAGAATTTGTGGCATTACCAACTTTCTCTGTTTTATAACCTAAATCTTTAAGTTGGCCTGCAATTTTAGCTGCCAAACCACTTTTTCCAGTACCATTTAGAACACGTATTGTATAGGCCGACCGGTCAACAGCTTTTGGTGATGGGCTAGGGCTAGGAGGAACTGGTTCTGCCGAAGCGGCCACACTTGGGCTTGGAGTGGCAGTAGAATTAGAACCAATATCGAATAAAGTTCCGCCTCGAAGAAGATAAACTGTAGCTGCTACCACCCCTGCTCCTACAACCATTAAAATCAAAAGTTGAATCACATGTCCTTTATCTGAGGATTTTTTACTGGATGTTAAGAAAGAGGCAGCAGATGGTGCCGGTTTTGAATCTAAATATGGGATTTGGGGATGATGGACTAAATCATCTAGGCTGTGTTCTGAAGTAGGTATTTGGGGCTGATCTTCATCAACTTTTTCTGCCAATGTTTCCTCTACCTCTGGTGCCTTAACATCCTCAACATCTTCTATGTCTTTTTGATGGGAAGGAGTAGGATGCTTTTTTGATTCTTCGACAGTCATTAAGTTAATTGTATCGCTACTTGTCAAATATATGCAATAATCCAAACTACCGAAAATAAACCCGAAACCTTACCCGAACTCGAGGCTAATCGCGCAAAATCCAGAGTTATCCCCACTTATCCACAGTGTCACTAGTAGATTACAGGTTTCGCACTTCTCGTCATTCCGATCCGCCAGCTGGCGGAGCTCCTCGCAATGACAACTGCGAAATCCGTGTAGATTTAAGTTTACAAGACTGATTTTAAGACATCCCGGAGGGATCTAGAGTTCTCCGGAGAAACGACCTTTGTAAATCCGAGTTTTTTGGCCTCAAGAGCTCTTTTATTTAAATTGCGCACACTTCTAAGCTCACCAAGTAACCCAACCTCCCCTACAAAAACTGTGTTCAATGGTAGCGCTTTGTCTTTTAGTGATGATACAATCGCCATACAGATCCCTAAATCTGCTGCCGGCTCTGTAATTTTTAACCCGCCAGTCACATTTACAAAGATATCCTGGTCAAATAACGGTAATCCTAAACGTTTGGAAATAACAGCTACCAATAGCTGAAGTCTATTATTATCTATCCCTGATCCTGTTCTTCTGGGAACAGGAAGATTAGTCTTAGTAACCAGCGCCTGAACCTCCACTAACATCGCCCGAACCCCATT
>CAZLKE010000022.1:12429-16429 GCA_964560075.1 uncultured Gammaproteobacteria bacterium
GCTGAGCCTGGAGCATTAACCTTTTGGTCTAAAAATAGCTTTGAGGGGTTTTTGACCTCAGACATGCCTGATTCTTCCATTTCAAAAATACCTACCTCATCTGTTGGACCAAACCTATTTTTAACACCCCGAAGAACCCTGAAGTTATTTGATGGATCCCCTTCCAGCTGCAAAACTACATCAACTAAGTGTTCTAGCGTTCGGGGCCCGGCAATAGTCCCTTCTTTGGTGACATGGCCGACTATAAATATAGGAATCTGATAAGCTTTAGCGATTTTTTGAAGCCTATGGGCACACTCTCTGACCTGGCCAACTGAACCGGCAATAGACTGCAAATCTTGAGTTTCCAGAGTCTGGATAGAATCGACTATCACCAAGGGGGGCTTCATCCGCTCAATCGCACCAGTAATCACATCAACGTCGATTTCATTTAAAACGCTCAAATCAGCATCCTTTTTGATCCGGTCAATCCGAAGCTTAATCTGATGGGCAGATTCTTCTCCTGCTACATAGAGAGCATTAGACCCATAGGTCATATTGGCCGTATTTAACGCTATTTGAGAAAGAAGCGTTGATTTTCCAATACCAGGATCTCCGGTAATTAAAACAACCGACCCTTTTACTATCCCCCCACCCAACACTCGGTCAAATTCCTCAACCTGAGTAGTTATTCTTGAGTAATCTTTTTTCTCAACATCTTTTAAATTTACTACTGTACCAATCCCAACTAACCTCTGGTTCCGTTGCCGCCTTTGGCGAGCCTCGCCTCCGGCGGGACTCATCTCTATAGTTTCCACCAAAGATCCCCAAACACCACACTCAGGACAACGACCTAGATTTTGGGCGGATTTAAATCCACACTGCTGACAAATATAGAAACTCGAAGCCTTCGGCATAGTTTAGGGTATTATACCTTACTTTAATACCCTTATACTCTGGAGAATATTTTGAAAATGCTCGGCTTTGTTGGAGTCGCCGGGGAAAACCCTAACAGCAAAAGCTTGGTCATTATGCCGGAGTAAAAACAACAACACTGAAGTTTCACCTGTTGCATAAGTCTTCACTTTAGCTTGGAAGCCTGGCATCTGAGTAGGCTGAGAGCCTAAAGATATCCCGTCAATCACAAACGGCAAATTTTTTGACAAATCAACCAGAAACTGACCATCAGCTAGCTTTTTGCTATAAATCAACATTGTTAACTCATCTTTGCCTTTGGCATTATTAGTGATTTTAATCATGTTATCTCCTGCAAAAGTAATAGCATAATCTTCAGGATAATAGAATTTCAGGTTCATTTGGTCGTTTTCAAACGGCTGGTAATTTTTAAGGTTTTGGTTAAAACTTTCTATCATAGATAGTTGAGAAGAAACAGCTTGTTGGATTTGGGAGTTGTCTTTGCCGATTTTACTAAACATCTCTTTCGCTTTTTGCTCCTGTCCGGAATCAAAAAAAGCTTTAGCCAAGTTGAACTGGATATTAATGTCTTTTGGAAAAAGCTTATTTAATTTTTCAAACAATTCTACTGTTTTTGTAAACTTACCTTGAGTCGCATAAGCAATTGCCAGCCTGTTTAAAGATTCTGTTGAATCCCCGGCTATCTGAGATGCTAACATCAGCATTTTCTCTGCTGTTTGTGATTTGGTTGGATTTTCCTGCTCTTTTCGTCCAGAGGACGACCAGCTCGCCTCGCTGCGAAGCGGGCCTGTGGCTGGATCCTCAAGCAAATACTCAGCGTAGACTATCAGAGACTCCACATATTCTGAAATCACGTCATTGTAAGAGCTAACATATCCTTTTTCAATATAAAAATGAGGCTTTTTGTATTCTTTAATGTTTTTGAACTTAAAATTAAACTCCTCTTCTTTTGGTTCATAAGTTGAACCTTCTGCAAGTACTATCTTGGAAGTCAACCCTGCAGGAATGGCTTTGAGCTTTTTTGGATCTGGCTTAAATACTCCTTCGTTTGATCCAACCAAAACAGATTTACTAAATACAGGATAAGCTACATAAACTTGCCTTTCCTTTTTTAGCAAATACTCAATATAGAAATTTAACATCTCATTGTATTCTTCTACTCTATTGAATGTGGTTATAGAATCGATTTCAGTTGGGACAAGATCAGGGGCAAAATGACGCAAGTGCTCTCTATACCAAGGTAAAACATATAACATGTTTGTCATCACAGGGAAAACATCTGGTCTATCTTTGCTGACGATCCTTTTATCCAGTGTGGCAGCTTGGAAAGTGTCGTATATTCCAATCAAAACTGCATCTTTAGGCAAATTAGCATAAAGATTTTCAGCGTAGTCAGACATTACATAGGATTTAGAATGGTTCATTTTTCCATACCACCAGATCAATGGAGACAAAGATAGTAGTGCTAAAACTAATCCAATATCAAAAACTTTTACCTTGAATCTAGATAAAAGTTGGGTTACAAACCCCATACCTACTCCCATTACAATGGCAAATACAATGTAGCTGATAATAAACCACGCCTCCTGGTTACCGGAAAGCCACAATCCTCCGAAAATTAAATTCATTACCGGAATCGAAAGCAAACTAAAAAATAAATGCCTGTTTTTTTTGTATAAGTAGTAGTATCCAAAACCAATGAAAGGCAACGCTACCCAAGTAAACTGGACAAATAATAGATAAAAATATCTGCCTGATGCTTTAATAAATGAATTAAAAGATCCTGTAAAACCTGTCACCTTCCCGGTTATCGGATCATTGAAAGAAAGCCCCATACCTTGGACATGAGCAAAGAAAAGCTCAACAGTCTGAGGATTGCCCCAGTTTAGAAAGGGCCGTTGCATCGCCCGAATCGGCAGATAAGAATAAATCAAAATTAAACAAATAATTGCTGCTAAAGACAGCATCGCACCTTTAACTACACCCACCTGGTTCCAATAAAAAACAGCTGTAACAATTAAGATTGGAACTATCATAAACACCATCACCGTGCTTCCTCCGGCTGCAATTGCCAATAGTACCCCGGAGATTAAAGCTGTTTTAGTTATTTTGGAAGGGTTTTTTAAACTAATCAGCAAGAATACAATTGTCAAAAGCAGCAGGTCAGTAAAAATATATGCTTGAGCATTCAAAGTTTGCGACCAAAAGATAGCAGAAAAGGAAAGAAACAACGCTGAAACTGTTGCGATCAAACGGACAAATCCTTCAGGTGAATTCAATGGTTTTACTATTGCAAACAGCTTATTTATAAAAAAATAAACTAAAGTAAGTGTGCTTAAAGAGATTAGAATTGAGAAAATTTGGATCCTTAAAAGAACATCGCCAAAAGGAAGCTTAGTAAACAAATGAGCCAGCATTGTATAAGATGGATATCCCGGAGGAGTTGGAATTCCCAAGCTGGAAGCTGCTGCTACAGTTGTTCCGGCATCAATAAAGTAGAGGGATGGTTGGCGGGTTAGGAAATAAACAATTGAAGGTAAAATCCACAAAATTAATAAATAAGGCAGGTGTTTGTTTTTCATTTTAGTCTGATTGATCCAAGTATGCCATCAAATTGTTTCATCAAAGGAGAAGTTGTTGGATAAACAACCATCTCTACTACCTTATCACCTTTAAACAAATAAAACTGCAGCCTGTTTCCAACCAAAGAATCTTCCCAAACTTTGACATATGAATAATCAGTAAATGGAACCTTGGCCAAACCCTGGTTTTTCAAAGTTCCGAACTCACTTTTTTGATTTTTGGCAAAACTTTCCGGATTATCCTTACCATCATACGCAGTAGTACTAATTTCAACTTTAAAACTATTTGAAGGATCGGAAACTTTTACCACTCCCCTACTATCATCTACAAACCACTCTTTGGGATAGTTGAATTTAAAACTTTTTGATTCATAAGCGTTAAAGCCAAACGGCACTTTAAGCTTCGCTGAAGCTGAAGCACCCGGCTCTATCTTTCCGGAATCAACATCAGAAATACGGCCTAAAATTTCTGAATTAGCGCTGTTGTAGTCGAGTGCTTTTTT
>CAZLKE010000023.1:0-2667 GCA_964560075.1 uncultured Gammaproteobacteria bacterium
CGGGCACTGAGCTTATTTATCTTTAACTAATAAACTATCACGCCCTATTCGGTTAAAAATTACTGTGCGCAACGAAACCCAATGTTGGTGTTGACATTCGATGGGGCATTGTTCAAATTCAGAGTAAAAACTCC
Organism: uncultured Gammaproteobacteria bacterium; assembly: GCA_964560075.1. Lineage (GTDB taxonomy): Bacteria > Patescibacteriota > Microgenomatia > Daviesbacterales > UBA10151 > HO2-FULL-47-45. The sequence goes on from CAZLKE010000023.1 coordinate 135, forward strand.
GTCATTCACGCCATTGTTCCAATTCCCACCGCGGATCGCCGCCAAGCGGATTAACCCGACCCCTTATCTTTATTTTACCAACAGTATAGTAATATATATAAGCATAAAAACATACAGCTTATTACTGCCTAAAATCAGCCTGTTTGCCAATTTATTAAGGTCATACAAAAAAGCTTGCAGAGGCAAACGTGACCGTTTTTCAGTTGCCCGGTTTAATTATTCACTGGATTTGCATCTTTTGAACCTAAAACAGCAACTGATTGACGGTACCTACCGCCCTGGACCTTACCGTAAGTTTGTGGTTAATGACCCCAAACTAAGACAGATCTCTGCGCCTGTCTTTTTGGACCGGATCCTGCATCATGCTATTTGCCAAATTATAGAACCTATTTTTGAGGCTATTTTTATCTATGATTCCTGGGCCTGCAGAAAAGGCAAGGGGATTCATCATGCTGCAAAACGCCTGCAACAGTTCTTGCGCAAAAACGGCACTAACTATGCTCTGGCCTGCGACATCTCTAAATACTTTACCAGTATTAATCAGCAAGTTCTTTTTGGTCTAATCAGGAAGAAGATCGCCGATCCACCACTACTGAGATTGCTTCAGGTCATTATCTCCGGTTATAAGGATCCACAACGGTCAACCGAAAACAACCCATGTGGAATTCCAATCGGTAATTTAACATCCCAACTGTTTGCCAATATCTATTTAAACGAGTTGGACCAGTATATTAAGCATGTTTTAAAAAGAAAGTATTATCTTCGTTATGTAGACGACTTTATTATTTTAGGCAGTAGTAAGGAAGATATGCACGAGGTAAAGCTCAAGATAACCGAATTCCTGCGAGACCGTCTGAAGCTCGAGCTTCATCCTAAAAAAGTCCGGCTTTTTCCTAGCCGTCTGGGTGTTGATTTTGTCGGTTATGTAGTCTTTGCAGACCATATCCGTCTGCGTTCAAAAAATGTCAGAAGGTTTGAAAAACGCCGCTCCCGTTTATTGTTGGCTTTAGAGAAAGGAAAGGTTACGGAACAGTTTGTGAAAGCAAGCATCAGATCCTGGGTAGCCCATGCTTCCCACGCCGATACCTACAGGCTTAGGCAGAAGCTGTTTGCTTCTTCCATCCCCCCAACATCTTGCCCAGTTCCGAAACCCTCATCAAGGCATGTTCGTACTGCTTGTGGGATAAAAAACCCAGCAGATGCGCCACCCGAAGCAACGAACGCAGAAGCTCGATCTGTAAATCAACCTCAGCAAGCAGATGTTTCCTCGCAGCTAAATCTGTTTGATGATTGGCCCGAATGATAGCTTTTAAAACTTCTATACCCGTCGTTTCAATCTGTTGGCCCAGGACAAACCTCTGAGCCTTGGGAAATTTATTGATAATCGGGAAAAACCAGGCAATAAACTCCACTGTTTTAGTGTAAATTTTAAACTGTTCAATCATTTACCCAAAGAGTCCAGATATTCAGATTACAGAAATCAGACAAAGATTACTGTGCGCAACGAAACCCAACGGAGGTGTAGACATCCGATGGGGCATTGTTCAAAGCCAGAGTAAAAACTCCGCCATCCACGCCATTCGTCCCAATACCCACCGCGGAGCGCCGCATTACCGTTTGCCGTGCAACCATAATATTTCCCGGTGCCATTAGCACTGGTATTGGAAGTTGATCCCCCGGCTGACTGTTCGTAGTCAGTCAAATTGGCATTATTCCATTCTGACCAGGAACCTAAGCTATACCAGGTTCCTGTCCCGCACTGCCAGTCATTCCACTCCCAGACATTGCCGGCAAAGTCCCAGATAACGTTGCCGTTGGAAAGGATATGGGTCCGAAGCTGGGATTTATTGGCTGCCCCGGCCGAATAACCGGTATCAGACCAGCTTTGGCCGGTCCCGTAGTAGCCTTTGTCAGCATCAGTAGACCCTCCGGCGCCACTGCCTTTGACTTCACAGGAGCCGCCGGAGTAGGCATTGGAAGCATCTTCCATATTGGCGTTTAAGTTACAGCCGGAGACTACCGGATCAGCCCCGGCAGTACTGGCCAGTGAGTTGGCCGGGGAGTTGTCTGAATGGCCGGTGGCAAGCTGCAAAGCAGCATCAGCATCCATATCATTAATCGTTGTGCTTTCAATATTTCTGGCAACTGTCATCCACTGCGCATTAGTAACCAGGTGGGCGCCGGCCCGCTGGCAGGCAGCCCTGGCTTCGTACCAGTCAACAGACACCCAAGGAGTACCGGCGGCTTCAGAGACAGGATTCTTACTGCCATCTTTTTTAGCTTCATACTTCATGATGCAGAAGTCATTGGTGCCAAAAGCAGCTGAACCCGGAACCAGGATATAACCTGTTGGACAACTGCCCCGGTCGCTTGCAGTCAGTTTGCTCCATTTGGCGTTTTTATAGCCGTAGAATTCTTTGTTGGTAGAATCATAATATACCTGACCTTCGGAAGGAGAAACAGGGGCACTGGATTGGCCGGTAATTTTTAGGTCAGTGGCATTTGTTTTTGAAATTGAATAGGTATTTTCATT
>CAZLKE010000023.1:2754-16355 GCA_964560075.1 uncultured Gammaproteobacteria bacterium
CCGATAGTTGTTCCGTCAATTGCCCCGCCGGTGACAGATACAGATGAAGCATTTTGGGTAGAGAGTGAACCCAAACCCAGGGAGGCTCTGGCTGTAGCTCCTGATTCAGCTACCCAGGTAGTCCCATTTCCAACAATAATGTTGCCAGAAGAAGCAGCTAATGCTGCAATGTCTGTAAGTTTACTATTATATGCCTGGACATCTGTTCCAATAACCAAACCTAAGGCAACCCTGGCATCAGCAGCTGTCGCTCCACCTGTCCCTCCGTAGGAAACCCCGAGTATACTGGCTAAATCTGAACCGGTAATTGATGAAGCTAGATTTAATTTAGAGTAGGCAATAGCAGCAGAGGAAGAGACATCAGCATTAACTATTGCTGAAGTTGATAAAAGACCATTGACATCTGTATGGACTATTCCTGCTGAGTTCAAACCGCTTAGTGTTAAACCACTAAAGGCAGGGGAAGATGAAGTACCAATAGACTGGGGGGCAGATAAAGTAATGCTTGTTCCCGAAGAGGAGACAGATATTTGGTTTGAAGTTCCGGAAATAGTTAATGCCCCGGTTAAAGAATTTAGTGAACTGACCCCTGCACCGGAATCAGCCCAGGCCGGGATCCCTCCTGAAACCGTCAAAACCTGCCCTGCCGTGCCTATACCAAGCTTGCTTAATATGTTTGATGCGCTACTGTAAAGGATATCTCCTGTAGTATAGGTTGACTGGTTAGTCCCTCCTTTGGTTTCTGAGACTTTTCCAGATAAAGCACCCACATCAACGCTACCACTACTGCTAATAGTTAGATCATTTGCTACATCATCATTGGTAATACATCCAGAACATCCTCCAGCAGACCGGATATCAGAAAGTTTAGCTGATGAAGTAATCTTAGTGCCATCTATCGTGATACCAGTTCCAGCAGTTAAAGTGACCGCTCCAGTGGAACCTTGAAAAGATGTCACTGAAGTAGGAATAGCTACAGAAATAATTGGCGAAACAGACCCATCATCATTTGATCTTTGAGTAACAGTCACATTATCTCCAGCAATCACTGATGAGACAAACCCCTCACCCAGTAATCTCCCAGTTAACACAATATCTCCACCAACTTCTAAAGTTCCAGCGATAGCAGTATTAGTATTGATCGATAATTTCCCAGCTCGGATATGTGAACCAAGGACTTGAGAAGAGGTGTTAGGTTTTAGGGTGGAGGTTTTAGTTTCTTTCTTGTCATTCTGAGTCCGATGGACATCGGACGAAGAATCTCTTACGGATGTAAGATAGCTCAGACGAGCTGAGAGATCCTTCGTTCCACTCAGGATGACATTGTTAGTATTAGAGATTGTTTCAGGAAAGGCCTTGGATGAACCAAGAAGTACTCCTGCTGCAATCATGACAACCAAGATTCCCATCATTGTTACGACTGTTAAAGGGTCTAAACGTTTCATCTTACTGTTTATTCCATTTTAACATATGAAGATAGGAAACTGCAACCTGTCACCCTAAGTCTGATGGCCATCGGACTCGCAATGACGATTTGGCTGGACAGAACTAACTAGTTACAGTTGTAACTCTTGACAAAGTTACAACTTTGTAATATATTGACCATAAGTATAAAAGGGAGGTGGATTTTACAAACATGAGTCAAACAGTGACCCTTAAAGAAGTAAGAGAACAATTATCAGAACTCGTAGCCCGAGTTGCCTATGGTAACCAGAAAGTAGTAATTACTAAATTTGGTAAACCACTTGCTGCTATTGTCAACTATGACGATTATGAAAAGCTAATGAATCCTGCAAGCCGCTTTACAGAAGAAGAATGGGAAAAAGGTTTTGAGCTTATTACCAAAATACAAGATACCCAAAAAAATCTTTCTGACGAAGAAGCAGATAAGCTTATCGAGAGAGAAATCAAAGCAGTAAGGGAAACAAAACATGCTAAGAGCCGTTCTTGATACTAACGTCTTTGTTTCTGGTCTTAAAAACAGAAAAACTCCTCCTGGTCAGATTTTACAGTTGTGGAGAAAAAATAAGCTTATTGTAATTACCTCACCTCAGCTCCTTGCCGAAATACATGAAGTCTTCATGAGACCTTCGATACTTTCTTATTTGAATCAAACCCCAGCAATAATGGATGAATTCATTAAGCTGCTGATTAGAACAACATTCGTCACAGCTCAAGAGTTTATTGAAGTATTAAACAATTCTTAAAACTGCAAACTGTTATTCCAACGTCTCTCTTTGGGATTTAAGGTACAAAAACCACTGTTCAAAAAAAGCAAACATTTCTTTAAACGGGGTTTCGATAAGAAAGTCAAAAATAAACAAAAAGATATTAATCTGAGACATACCTTTAGTTAAATTCCGGCCAATGTAGATAAACGGAGTAAAAAAGAAATCAAATAAAACTGCTCTAAACCCATGTCTCTCGTCTGTTACAGTATAAATCTTAGCTGTTTGGTTGATTCTATAACTTAGGAAAGAAACAATCATCAAGAAGAAAACAAACACCATCTGGGAAACAATATTAAACTGCAAGAAACTTAGTACCGAAATAATAAAACTAAGTCCCAAAAGTAAAGCAATTAACCAAAGTATAGAAAAAATAACGCTTAAGATAGGATCTACTTTACTAGTATTAATTTGTAACTTAAGAGGGTTTACTATACGTGGATTTGGATCAGACAAAAGTGCTTTAATTTTCTCTAGTATCAAATTGGAATTCTTCCGGTCAGGTGTTTTGATAAAGATAGATGCAAAAATCATCATTAGAGGAGAGAATAATATATTGGCAGCAATTGAAGCCCAAACTACATGCCCATAAAACATCTCTTCTGCCGACGCCTCAACTGCTAAGGCGAAAATAGTTTTGGTAATAAAGATAAAAATAATACTTCTAACAACAGCTCTTTGTACTTTAGTTAGAATATCCTTATATCTTATACTGCAAGCATTGATAACAACGGAGTCAAATAACTCCTTATCAGAGATAGTTTCAGCGAAATTATCCTGATATTTTTTAAGCACATCCTCAAGAATAAAAAAAGGAGGAGTTTGTCTTTTAACAAAAGAATAAATTTTATCCTTTAAAGGATAGCTTAGTTGTCTATTAATCTCTGTATATCCATCTAAAAATGCATCAGCAATTACTTCAACATTATTCTTTGTTAAGGGACCAAAGAAAAGCCCAAAAAGATGATACCTAAGTAACCCTAAATCCTCTTTGGCAAAAGCTTTTCTGACAGCAATAAAAACCTGGGCATCTCTAGTTTGAATATCATCATCGACAATCGTCACTTTATCCTTTAAGACTCCAAACATAAAATTGCTTACTAAATGTTTTTGTCTGCTTGGACTTAAGATATTTTCGATATCAGAAGATAACAGATGAAGAAGCCATTCATATGCAACTGGTTTTATCCTTTTATACTTACTACAAACAAAATCATGAAATTTAATATGAAGGTCAATAGAACTCTCAATTTTTTCGATAATTGCCTCAGGCACACTGCTGTCTGGAAAATACCTCGCCCATATTAATTCCCGGACCAAAGGCGGGGCAATCTCCTTCCCCTTATTACTCATAAGCAAGCGCCTTTTTAGAATTCTTTCTATCGCAGAGCGGAGAATAACCTCTTCTTCCTTATAATCCATAGCATTACGGATCTTTTCGTACCAGGTCGCCACTTCTGCAACAACCGGATTTACACTAATTTTGTTTGGATCATCGATTCTTGAATCAGACTTATTAAACTCTTTAACCAGAAATGTTGCTTGAGGAGAAAGACTAGACATAATAATGAAAAGATTATATATATTAAGTTATAATTAGACAATGACAAACGAAGAGAAACTACACCTTATAACAATGAACCTAGAGGAAACTCTAACCGTTGATGAGTTAAAGCAACTCATTGAATCTGGAAAACCCCTCAAGCACTACATCGGCTATGAAGTTTCTGGGAAAGTCCACTTAGGAGCTGTTTCTGCCATGCTAAAAATTAGGGATTTACAAATGGCTGGAGTAGAAACAAATGTCTTCATCGCTGATTGGCATACTTGGCTTAACAAAAAGTTAGATGGCACTCTTGAGACAGCAAAAAGAATGGCTGTTGAATATTTTCAAGAAGCCTTAAAAGCAGCTGGTTTGGTTGCTGGAGCAGATCCTGAAAAAATTAATTTTATCTTAGGATCAGATCTTTATCACAATAATCCGGATTATTGGGCAGAAGTGATGAGAGTTGCTAAAGCTACAACTGTTTCAAGAATGATGAGAACAACTGCAATTATGGGTAGAAGGGAAGAAGAAGTAACTGACACAGCTATGTTGATTTATCCTGCAATGCAGGCTGCTGATATTTTTGTATTAGGAGTAAATATTGCTCATGCTGGCATGGACCAAAGAAAAGTGCATGTTGTTGCAAGAGATGCAGCAGAAGAGCTAGGTAGAGAAAAACCAATAACTATTCATTTTTCCCTATTGCAAGGACTGCTTAAACCCGATATCTGGCCATTGCCAACAGATAACAGAGAAGGTGCTATTACCGCCATGAAGATGAGCAAATCAAAACCAGATTCTGCTGTATTTATTCATGATACTCCGGAAGAAATTAGAAGAAAACTAAATAATGCTTTTGCTCCGGAAGGAGAAACCGGATTTAACCCGGTTTTGGATTGGACAAAACACTTAATTTTTTATGACCCAGATACAACACTTACAGTAAAAAGACCGGAGAAATTTGGTGGAGATGTGACTTATACTTCTTACACTGATTTAGAAAATGACTATAAAAAAAGAGAGTTGCACCCTCAAGATCTAAAAACCGCAGTCGCAGACTGGTTAATCGAAAAATTAGAACCTGCCCGAAAATACTTTGAAGATCCCAAAAGAAAAGCTGCATTAGAAGAAATTGAAAAACTCACTGCAAAGTAACGATGGATCAAATTAATAAAAAATACCGTTGGCTTTTTTTAACCCTCGCTATTATCGGAGGGTTAGCCTTAATACTTTCATCCTTGCTGCCTCTGTTTTTAATCTGATATGAAAACGTCATTGCGAGGAATGAATATGACGAAGCAATCTTTGACGGATTAAAAAGATTGCTTCTGGGCCAGTGGCCCATCGCAATGACGAACAGGGAAATTTCTAATAGTAGCCTATCTTCTAGTCAGCAGCTTTGTTATTCCAAGCAAAGAGAGATTGATAATAATTGGTATTGAAAGATAAAAAATTGCTTTTTCAGCAAAAGCATTAAAGCCTTCAGTAAATATTTTTTCGGCAACTAGAGAATATGGAATTTCAATTCCAAAGAAATATGAAGCAGCAAAAACCAAAACTCCTATGACCGTGATTGCAAGAACCAAACCTACTAAACCTTCTTGGTCTTTTTTACTGGAAAACATAGTATTTCCAATTTCAAAAATCATATAAAACAAAAACACTTTTGCCCAAGTTTTTTCCACCGGTAAAAACAACCAAAGAGAGGAAACAACTAAGACTGTACCAAAAATTAACGGAGCAACACCAATTAAAGCTCTTCTAAATGGATCTGTAACTCCTATCTCCACACTACCAAGTTTCACTCCTTCATGAGCGACTCTGGGAAATACTTCAATCTCACCAACATGGACAAATAACATCCCTGCCATAAGCATATGGGACAATTCATGGATTATGGTTCCAGGAAGGAAGAGAATAGCTAAGAAGTTAATGGTGATATGTTGATTTTTAGTTAGCCGGTAAACTAAAGAAGAAACAGAAGAGGTAATAGATCTGGAAAGGAGAAACAAAAAAGTCAGTTCTAAAATAAAAATCGTAACTAGTATCAAACCCTGGGCAACCATAAGAAAAGAGTATAATTAAACTTATGGATTTGCAAACCCCATTAACACGAATTTCCGGAATAGGCCCCTCTCTTGCAGGCAAATTAGAACGGCTGGGTCTAAAAACAGTCGACAACCTTATTCATCATTATCCTTTTCGATACGAAGATTTTTCTAAAATCTCAACTCTCGCGAACGCAAAAGTCGGGGATATTGTTACGATTAGGGGAGACATCTGGTCTATCCAGAATACTTACACAAAAAACCGAAAAATAATTACCAAGGCTATCTTAAATGATAGCTCCGCTTCAATCGAACTCGTTTGGTTTAACTCTCCCTGGCTTACAAAATCCATTAAAGCCGGAGATAAATTACAAGTTTCCGGAAAAATTGATAAAAGTGGCTATAAACTTTCACTACTTGCTCCTGCTTGGGAGAAGATAATAAATGAAGAAAATTCTACTTTGCACACAGGTCGTCTTGTTCCTGTATATCCGGAAACTTATGGCTTAACATCTAAATGGCTCCGCCAAAAAATAGCATCAGTCTTACCACAAATTCTACCAAAGGTAGAAGACCACCTTCCTGAAACAATCCGGGACAATCTTATACCACTACCTCAAGCTATTCACCATATCCATTTACCTGAAAACTACCCTCAAATTCTTCAGGCAAAAAAAAGGCTTTCATTTGATGAACTCTTTCAAATCCAATTAATAAGTTTGAAGGTTAGAAACGATTGGAAAAAACGCCATGCTGTTAGACCTTTAAAAATCGACCAGGAAAAAATTGAAGAGTTTACTCGGAGCTTGCCCTTTACACTCACAGATGGGCAGCAGAAGGTGATACAAGAGATTATTGGTGATCTTAAAAAAGATACCGCAATGAACAGATTAATCCAGGGAGAAGTAGGATCAGGAAAAACAGTTGTTGCCACAATAATTGTATATATAGCTTACTTAAACGGCTTAAACAGCCTGGTTATGGCACCAACAGAGATTTTGGCGCAGCAGCACTATAAAAACATGGTAGGTTTCTTGGAACCATTTGGATTGAAAGTAGGGATTTATACAGGAAGCAAGAAGTTTTCTGATAACCACTCCAACGTTATTGTCGGCACACATGCCTTGCTGTCAAAAAAATTAGTTAAAGACAACATCGGTTTAGTTGTAATCGACGAGCAGCAAAGATTTGGAGTAGAACAGAGAGCAGTCTTAAGAACTGACAATTCAACCGGAGCAATACCACATTTCCTAACTATGACAGCTACACCAATACCCAGAACTGTTGCGTTGACTTTATATGGAGATTTAGATCTTTCAATTATTGAAGGCTTACCAAAGGGTAGAAAACCCATTAAAACTCATGTAGTCCCATCGTATAAAAGAAATGATGCTTATAAATTTATTGAGAAAAAAGTCAAAGAGGGCGACCAGGTATATATAGTTACACCTTTAATTGAAGAATCAGAAACTTTGGTAACTGCAAAGGCCGCTAAAGTAGAATTTGAAAGACTACAAACCCAAATTTTCCCAGACTTAAAACTTGGTCTTATGCATGGCAAACTTAAATCTAAAGAAAAGGATCAAGTTATCAATGATTTTCAGGATAAAAAAATAGCTATTTTAGTTTCTACATCAGTTGTTGAGGTGGGGGTTGATATACCCAATGCAACCATCATGGTCATTGAAGGTGCAGAAAGATTTGGCCTAGCCCAGCTTCACCAACTTAGGGGAAGAATCGGCAGAGGCGAGAAACAGTCTTATTGTTTGCTTTTTCCGGAAATAGAAGAAAGGAATATCGTTGAAAGGCTTAAGAATCTAGAAAGAACTTCAGACGGACTCAAACTGGCTGAAATTGACCTTAAAATCAGAGGGTCCGGACAGATCTTTGGAACAATGCAATCAGGCAGATGGGATTTAAAAATTGCCTCTTTAGGAGACTACGGATTAATCGAAAAAAGCCGCGCTGCAGCCAAGAAAATCATTGAATTAGACCCCACACTTGACAAACACCCCTTAATTAAAGCAAAATTGGCTAATCTGTCATCCTTTGTGATGCCAGATTAAGGAACGAATAATGCCACAAGAACCAAAGAAAAAACATTCAAAAGCAGCAAAAAGAACCAGAAGAGCAGCTATTGCGCTCTCTTCTCTTAAACTTGTAACCTGCGCAAACTGCAAAAAACAAACTATATCTCACTTAGTCTGCAAGCACTGTGGACACTACGCTGGCAAACCAGTAACCCGAAGCTGAATCCTTATGAAAACTGCTGCCGATCCACGCCACAAACAACGCATCAAAGTGATGCAGGATTTATTTGCGTGGGATTTCCATAAAAAGGACCATCCGGAAACCCAAACAGGCCAAGAAATAGCTTCTAACTTAAAGATAATAGATAAATCTATTGCAGAAGCTGCACCAGCCTGGCCTCTGGAAAAAATAAACAAGATCGATTTGGCGATTCTTAGACAGTCAGTTTTTGAACTGTTAACTCCACCTAAAGAAAAACTTGAACTAACGCCTCCAAAAGTAGTTGTTGATGAAGCTGTAGAGCTTGCTAAAGAATTTGGTTCAGAGTCATCACCGGCGTTTGTGAATGGGGTATTAGGCAAAGTCATACAAGATAATCAAATAAAAGTTTAAATTAATTTGACCTATTGATTTTACTAAACGTTTTCTATATTTTTGAGAAAGGAGACAAAAAAGATGATAGACCAACAAAATATAATAATTGAAGCCATAGCAAAACATATGGGTGTAGCACCTCAAGATATTGACCCTGAAGCAAACCTATTTGAAGATTTAGGGATTGGACCTATCGAGATGTCTGATTTAGTAGGATTTTTGTCTAACCGGTTTGATATTACTATCAATCCTGTCGATATTGAAGGATTAGAAACTGTAGGTGATTTAATAGCCCTTGTTGAAGACTCTCTTCTTGAATAATGCAAATTGATGAAAAGTTATTAACCAAGCCAATATACCAAAAAGCCTTTACCCACAGGTCTTATCTAAATGAGGTTCCAGAGGTAAAGGAATCTAATGAGAGGCTTGAGTTCTTAGGAGATAGTGTTCTATCATTATTGATTTCAGAAAAACTCTATGAGTTAAGACCTCAAGATAGTGAAGGAGCTTTAACCAACTTGCGGTCTTATATTGTTAAAACTATCTCTCTTGCAAAAGCAGCACGGGAACTTAACCTTGGAAAGTATTTAAGACTTTCCAAAGGCGAGGAGCTGTCTGGTGGAAGAGAAAATACACAGCTTCTGGCAAACACTTATGAAGCTCTACTTGGAGCTGTTTTTTTAGATCAAGGTATTGATGCAACAAAACAGTTCGTTGAACAAACTCTTTTACCGCTTTTTCAAGAAGAGCTCAAATACGGGCCGCCTAAAGATGCCAAGTCAAGATTACAAGAGGTTTTACAAGATGAATATAAAAAATCCCCTCAATATAGAATTCTAAAAACTACAGGACCTGACCACGCCAGAAGCTTCACGGTTGGAGTATTTTTAGATAGAGAGCAATTAGGCACAGGTGAAGGGATGTCTAAACAACTCGCGGAAGAAGCTGCAGCCTTGGATGCTCTTGCCAAAATCACTTTCACTTAGTATACTTATCAGGTCATATGCCAGTAAAAATAAGATTAATGCGAATAGGCACTAAAAAGCGTCCGTTTTACCGGGTTGTTGCTGTTGACGAGCAAAGAAAAAGGACTGGCGGATATATCGAGCTTCTTGGCACATATAATCCGCTAACAGAGCCTAAAGAGATCAAATTAAAACAAGACCGAATTGATGAATGGATCAAAAACGGAGCTCAAATGAGTGACGGTTTTTTAAGGATCATTGGTAAAGCCCCACAAAAGCCGCCCCGAAAACCTAAAAAGGCAAAACCGGAAGACCAGAAGAAACCATGAAGGGAATAGTTGAATACATAGTTAAAAATTTAGTCAGCAAACCTGAGGTAGTTGAAGTTGAAGAAACCCGTGAAGAAACAACCGTTAATTTGGGCCTTAAGGTTGACCCAACAGATGTTGGAATGGTAATTGGAAAAGGTGGAAGTATCATCAAAGCTATTCGGAAATTACTCACTGTCCGAGCTATCGTTGAGAACGTCCGCGTCAATCTACAAGTTGTTGAGGGATGAAAATCTCGATCATAACTTTATTTCCAGAGCAGTTTGCCAATGTGTTAAACACCAGCATCTTGGGTCGTGCCCAAAAAAAGGGGCTGGTAGAATTTAACCTTGTTAATCTAAGAGATTTTGGTGAGGGTCCACATAAAACAGTAGATGACCGCCCATATGGTGGTGGAGCAGGGATGATCCTTAAACCCGACATTTTAACTCGTGCATTAAAATCAGTAGTTAATCCTTCCAAATTTAAAATTATCTTGATGTCTGCTTCCGGAACTCCGTATAAACAATCTAAAGCTCAGGAACTGTCTAAACTAAACCATCTAATTATAGTTTGTGGTCACTACGAAGGCGTTGATCAAAGATTCATAGAAACTTATGTTGATGAGGAAATTTCAATCGGAGACTATATCTTAACCGGAGGTGAAATACCAGCTATGGTAATCGCAGATTCGATCATCAGACTCCTTCCGGGAGTTTTAGAAAAACAAGAAGCTACCATAGATGAAAGCTTCACTGAAAACTTATTAGAATACCCTCATTACACCAGACCAGAGCAGTTCGAGGGGAAAAAAGTACCAGAGATTCTGCTTTCCGGAAACCATCAAGAAATAAAAAAATGGAGAAGGGAAAAAGCATTAGAAAAAACCAAAAAAGTTAGACCTGACTTGCTTAATTAAACGGATCTGTTTTACCTTTAGCGCCTACTGCATTGTCGGTCGTTATAATTGGCAAATCTTTGAATGCTTGCTGGATTCTAACCAGTGTTTCGTTATCAGCAGCGCTTAAAGTAGGTAAAGGCTGCTCTACATCACCAAGAGAAGACGGAAGGTTTTGATAAAAAGTTTTTAGCGTAAAATTTGCTTGACCTGAAACACCGCTTCGGCCTGTTGAGATATCTATTCCTTCAACTTTCATTATCCGGGGTGCAGTCCGAAGCTTAGTTAAGAAATTTTTAAACTGTTCCGGACTACCGGATATACCTATACTAACAATAAAGCTCTCCTCACCACTACCAGCACTACTTATTTCTCCAGAAGCAGAATTGGAAAAATTAATTCCATCAATCCGGACACCGGTACTACTTGCAAGCAACTGTATTTGAGATATAACAGAGATCAAATCCCTTTCCGTTGGTAATACTCTGAGGGTCAAGTTTAAGTTATCTCTGTAAACTGTTTCATCTATTGAACTTAAACTTTTAATTTTCTCTTGTAAATTATTGACAGTAGTAGTCAGCTCGGAAATACTAGAGACAAACCCAAATACCTGCTGAAACTGGGGGAAAGCTATAAATACTATTAACGCAACAGACACAATTCCGGCAGCAGCTGGCCAAAGATAAATTTGATATCTATTTATTTCTCTATATATTTGATCCATCAGTTTAGCTCTATAGAAGTTTCGAAACGAAATGTTCCATTCGCAGTCCGGCTTAAATTGTCTAGGTTTACTTTCTGGATCTGGTCTTGGTTTTTGTCCGGTTCAGTTAAGTTCTCAAAAAAAGCTTCCAAGCTGGAATTATCAGATGCTTCACCGCTAACCGTAATTTTATTTTTAGCATCAACATTAAAAACAAGTACCTTAACACCCGGGGGAGTAAGAGTAGTAATAGTATTATAGACATCCGCTTGCTTGGATGGAGCAGAGAGAAGATTAGAAATAAATCCTAACCTCTGTTTTAGTGAAACGAGTAAACCTTCTTTGACTTTAAGGGCGGATATTTGTTGTTGTGATTGATCCATTTGATCTTGAAGTTGGTTCACTTGAGATTTCTGGTATATATTTACTCCGGAAGTGGCCGCAGTAAGTAGTGAGGTTAAAACAAGCACCAATATACTAATTTTTTTGACAAGAGTTCGTTTGGCAACATCTTTTTCTGCAAGTAACACCTCTTGAGGCAAGAGGTTAATGCTTATAAATTTTCTTCTGTTTAGTTTTGAAACTTTTAACATAAGTTATCCCTCACGCAATGATAATCCAGCTGCTACAGAAAACAGTGCTGCTTGTTCGGATAGCTTAGCTTGTAATTTAGGGTCCTTAGAGATAGAAAACCAAGGATCCCCTTCTTGAACTTCCAAACCTAAAGAATTTGCAAAGTAAATTACCAAACCTGGCAGTTGTGCGCCTCCACCTGTTAAAACCACTCGTTTCACCGCTCTTTGTGGATTTTGTGATTCATGAGATTGAATAACTTTTTTAGCTTCAGAGATAATAACATTAATAATCGGTTTAATAACCTGCACTAATTTACCCTCTAACTGGTCTTCCAAAAGCCCATAAACCTTTTTATATTCTTCTGCTTGAGAAAATTCGAAACTTAAAGTTTGAGAAATAGTTCGGGTAAGTGCAATACCACCTGTGGAGATAGACCTGGTAAGCAAAATTAATCCTTCATCAACAACAGCGTAATCTGTAGTTGTCGCTCCTAATTGAATTATTAATGACGTTGGCGAAAACGGGTTAGTTCCTACTAAACTTCTACTTGAAGCAATAATCTCAGTTTCAACAGCCACGGGCTTTAGTTCTGCCATAGTCATAACCCGCAGGTATTTGTCGATTAAAACTTTTGGAGAAGCTACAACAAATACTACAGTTCTGCTTTTTGGTCCTTTCTGGGCAGAGCGGTAGAGAACCTGATAATTTAAATTGACTTCCTGAATTGGCATTGGCACAAACTCTTCAGCTGCATAACGGATAGCTTGAGCAAGCTCAGCATCAGTAAGGTAAGGCAAATCATAGATCACACGGGTAAAAACTTTAGATTCCGGAAGGGCAAAAACCACATCCTTTGTCGGAGCTTTAAGACCAGCTACTAAGCTTTTAATAGCTTCTGCAACAGCTTGCAAGTCAAAGTCCGTATCTGAAACCATCCCGGGGGTTGGGGTTGCAACCTGGCCTAAAGACAACAGTTTAGGCGGGTTTTCCTTTTGGGAAAGAACAACAGCTTTTGTTGAAAATGATCCGATATCAAGTCCGATTAAAGTCCGAGCAGCCATATTTTTAGTTTACCAGATTCTACTTCAGTTGATAACTACCCTTAATCACTGAGAATGCTCCTGATGGAGAAGAGGGGTAGAAAACACCGGCTAAACCTGAATGATAACTAATAACAGCGTTGTTACTTAATTCAATCTTCCAACCAACCAGTTCAGTTAGCACACCATTATTTGCAATCCTAATGGCTCCTTTGCCAGCATATAAAATCATTGAGTCGCTTCCGTTATCAGCTTCAATAGCATAATTTACCGGATCATTGGTCGTATCAAACATAGAAACGGCAGTAAAAAAACTACCCTGAGTGCCAGAACCAACAAACTTACCATTATTAGCCAGTTTTATCTTTCCATCAACTATTACAATACCGGATAGATCTTCCATGGAAGATGGAAGTTTCATTTGGCTACCATTATCCAAAGTCAGTGACCCAGTAATCCAAATTGGGGTTGTCACTGTAGTAACACAATTATTAATTAGGGAAACATTTCCTATATATTTTCCAGACCCTAAAGTAGATACACAACCACTAACGTTACCGTTATACACACCAGCATTTTCAGCCTCATTTTTCCAATCATTAATGTTAGCATCAGAGATAGGCATCACCTTTGAAACTGGATCACTTGATCCCGGATAGTAAGA
>CAZLKE010000024.1:0-12631 GCA_964560075.1 uncultured Gammaproteobacteria bacterium
ATCTCTGGATCAACAATTCCAGTTGGCCTAATCAACTGCTCTGCTATATTATTCAGGCCTGCCAGTGAGAGTTCATATTCATCCGGGGTAGCAGAAACATAGATCGCCTGATTAACCCGCCTTTGGAATTCATCAAATTTGAGTGGACGGTTATCTAAGGCAGAGGGAAGTCTAAAACCATATTCAATTAAAGTCTCTTTACGCGCCCGGTCACCGTTGTACATCCCCCTAATTTGGGGAAGAGTTATATGGGATTCATCAATAATTATTAAAAAATCATTAGAAAAGTAATCAAGCAAAGTATAAGGAGCTGCCCCTGGGACACGGCCATCGAAATACCTGGAATAGTTTTCAATCCCATTACAATACCCATACTCCTTAATCATTTCCAGATCATAATAAGTACGCTGTTCTAGCCTTTGAGCCTCAAGTAACTTACCTTTGAGCTTTAACTCTTTTAGCCTCTTGCTCAGGTCTTCCTCTATTTGGGTAATTGCTGGTTTAATCCGCTGCTCTGGAGTAATATAGTGTTTGGCCGGATAGATTGTTATAAGAAAGCTAGTTGGAGTAACTGCACCCGTTAACGGGTCTAAGTGCGAAACCTTCTCGATCATTTCTCCTAAAAATTCAATCCTGAAGGCTTGATCAGAATAAGAGGGAAAAACATCTAATGTATCACCCCGAACTCTAAAAGTTGCCCTTTTAAAGTCATAATCATTTCTCATGTAATACATCTTTGTGAGCATTTTAACGACTGATTCAAGTCCAACTCTTACACCTTCTTTAACCTCTAAAATTGCTCCACCATACTCAACAGGTGAGCCTAGGTTGTAAATACAAGAAACAGAAGCTACAACTAAAACATCCTTTCGGGTCACCAAGGAAGTTGTGGCAGAAAGCCTCAGTTTCTCTATTTCTTCATTGATGGAAGCATCTTTTTCTATATAGGTATCGCTGGAGGGCATATAAGCCTCAGGCTGATAATAATCATAGTATGAAACAAAGTATTCAACAGCGTTTTCCGGAAAGATTGACCTAAATTCTTGAGCCAGTTGTCCGGCTAAAGTTTTATTGTGAGAGATTACTAAAGTAGGTTTTTGTACTTGTTGGATAACATTGGCCATGGTGAAGGTTTTTCCTGATCCTGTTACCCCAAGTAGAACTTGATGTTCCTCTCCTTCTTCTAATCCAACTTTAAGCTTCTCAATTGCTTGAGGCTGGTCTCCAGTTGGTTTGAAGTCTGAGATAATCTTGAATTTAGGCATAATCCTAATTTTACCATAAATACGAATAAGACCCGAAGAAGACATATTGCTTTTGCTTTCGATACAGATGATCCCAGTTTATTCTTATCACATCTTGATGGTATATTAGACTTCTAACCTCGTTATTACTAATCCCTATCTGATTTCTTGATATTCCAGATTAATCTTGTACCAGATAGGAGCCAGATATTAGAAGGGGGTGATGATATGGCTTACGAATATACCAATGCAAAAGGCACAAAATACTACCTCCATCGAAGGGAAGTGACACTCCGGGGAAGTGGTAAGGTACAGAGAATATACTTCTTTGCCAAGGAACCAAAGGACGGTGCGATTGATGAAATTCCAGAAGGTTATACTGTTGTAGAAAATCCCAGAACAGGATTACCGATCTTGAAGAGAGCTTAAAAGAGAAGAGGGGCGAAAGCCCCTCTTCTTAACTTTCTCTTACTTAAATCTCCAACTTTTCTTAATGCTTGATTATATATTTAGCGTTAGAGGAGCAGAAAGTGATAAGCTTGTTATCTTTTAAAAAATTCTTCATTAGGCCTAGGAAAAATCCTCAAACAATTACCCTTGCTAGGGTTCTGTCTAATGCTATCAAGATGCAAGCAGTAAGTAGTTCGGGCAAGGTGAAATTAATCTAATGTATGCAGGTATTAAAATTCATGAAGTAGGTTTTCTCATCGGATTACTCGCATTGGTTATTTTTGTTCTTTTACTTTTTGTAATAGGACTTACAACAACTAAAGTTTTCGCTTAAAACCCAATCTACTTCAACTTCCAGATAACAAGCACTATCTTCTTACAAAACTCTTACAGAGTTTTAGTTTATCTGTCCCGCTCTCTTTCTTAAACCTTACATATTTTTAACTTTTTTAACATTTAATATTTTTGACAAGGTCAGCTTTCTCTTGTTATAGTGCGCACCTGTAACTTCAATTGTGCCAAACCAAGCACAAGTTCGAAATTACCCTATGATTTTCTTTGAACTACCAAAGATTAAAAGAAGTATCACTTTTCTAAAAAGATCAAAGTTTAGAAATTTAATACATCAAGTTTTTCAAAAAACCAAACAAAAAAACCTGAAGATAAGATGGGTGCCTGTCTCAAAGCAAAGATTCTATGCCACTGCAGCGTTTGTTGATCTCTGCTTAATCGTCTTAATACTTATTAATGCTCCAGCACCTGCAGAGCGGATTTTAACTCCTTTAATCTCTCCTTTAAGACACGAGGAGCTTCAACCTGTAGTCATAAGCAAAAGTGATAAAGAGGTTCTTGGATTTGCTCCATATTGGAATTTTGATAAATTATCAAATGTTGATTTTGATACTCTTACTACCTTTGCTTATTTTGGAATTGAAGTTGATGGAGACGGGAATTTGGTCAAAGATGACCCGGGTTATGAAATGTTCCATAGCAAGAAAGCTACCCAAGTATTCAAAAAAGCCCAGTCAAAAGGGACTAGAGTCTCACTTACAATCACGCAAATGAATAACGAGCCAATCCTGACACTCATGGATAACCCCGATGCCCAAAAAACGGCCATAGAACAAATAGTTTCAGAAGTTAAACAAAGAGGCATCAGCGGAGTAAACGTTGATTTGGAATACACTGGAGATCCTGGTCCAGAATATAGGCTCAAATTTAGTGATTTTGTATCTAATTTAACAGAAGAGGTGCACCGGCAAGTTCCATCTTCTAAAGTTACTGTTTCTGTTTATGCATCAGCTGTTAAAGAACCAAAAATCTATGACATCGAAAGCCTAGCTAAAGCATCTGATGGAATATTTATGATGGCTTATGATTTTTCTGTTGCTTCATCCAGAAATGCTATCCCGACAGCACCACTTTATGGATATAAAGAAGGCAAGTATTGGTATGATATCTCCACTGCTGTTGAGGACTTCTTAAAGTTTATGCCCTCAAGCAAGCTAATTTTAGGTGTTCCTTACTATGGTTATAACTGGCCTGTTTACTCTCCAGAAATTAAAGCAGATACTTACTCTTCCTGGTATGCACGGGGAGTAGCCCAAACTTATTCATATATCAAAGATAGTTTACAAGCTGATCTGGAGGGCTGGGATGACTCCGGAAAAGTTGCATACAAAGCTTATAACGTTGACGGAACCTGGAGAATGATCTTTTTTGATGATAGAAAGTCTCTTGGTATTAAATATGATTTCGCTAAAGAGAAAAATCTAAAAGGTGTCGGCATGTGGGCTTTGGGTATGGATGAAGGCAAATCCGAGCTTTGGGATCTTCTTCGGGAAAAATTTGGGACAAAAGAATATGCAGACAAGAATATTTATGAGTATTAAACTTTCAACTCAAGCTAAAGCTTTTTTAATAAGTTTTGCCCTGGTATTTGTGATGGTACTTATTCCAAAATTAAAACCAAACAATGTCAAAGTATCAACAGAGTCTCCTGTTAAGGTGGATCGTTTCGATCAAATAATTCCTAAGCTGCAACAGAAAATAAACAATTTTCAACTTAAAAAGCAAAGTAGCTTAATCTCCACCGCACATGCAGGAGCATCTTTTGATAATGCAAAGGCTTATGCCTTAATAGATTATGACACTGGTGAGGTTTTAGCTTCCTCGAATTTTTCCGATAGACTCCCAATTGCTTCCATTACTAAAACAATGACAGCTATTGTTGCAATAGATTTAGCAGAGCCCAATGAACAGTTTATTGTTTCCGAGTATGCTTCAAAAATTCCTCCCACTAAAATAGGAGTTGCCCCTGGCCAGAAAATGAGCCTAGAAGAGCTGTTACACGCACTTCTTTTAACATCAGCCAATGACAGCGCTCAAGTGATAAAAGAAGGCATTGATAAAAAATACGACGGTGACTACTTTATCAGAGCAATGAATGCAAAAGCACAATTTCTGGGACTCCAAAATACAAGTTTTGATAACCCTCAAGGCTTTGACGGAGAAAAAAACTTTAGTAGTGCAGAAGATTTAAGTGTTCTATCAAGATATGCTTTAGAAAATTATCCACTGATTGCAGAAATTGTAAAAAAAGATTATCACTTTATCCCTGCTAACTCAGATCACAAACAATTTGATTTATATAATTGGAACGGCTTACTCGGCACTTATCCGGGAGCAACCGGTCTTAAAATAGGAAACACGGAAAAAGCCGGGGTTACCACCGCAGTTGTTGCAGAGCGTGAAGGCAAGAAACTTATTGCAGTATTACTTGGCGCCCCGGGAGTTTTAGAAAGAGATCTCTGGACCGCTGAATTGTTGGATTTTGGATTCCAAAAAGGTGCAAACTTACAACCTGTTGTCTTAACGGAACTTCAACTTAAAGAAAAATATTCAACCTGGAAGTACTGGTAAGAAGCCTGTTCTTACCACACTCTCACTCCCATCTTACTGTAAGCAAGCATATTAGGTCTAAAATTACACTATGAGGTCTTCAATTTTTATTATAATTTTGACAATTGTTTCACTGCTTACATTCATCCCCATTCTCACTTATTTTTATTTCGCCAATGACTTGCAGACTCCTGAAACTGTCATGAACAGGAACAATACTGGAGTTGTTTTATTAGACCAAGAGGGGGATCCTTTCTTTAGGTTTCACGAAGCAAAATATTCAACTTTTGTGCCTCTTTCCGAAATCTCTCCCCTACTTCAGAAGGCAGTCATCGCTGTTGAAGACAAAGAATTCTACAGCCATCCCGGATTTTCTATTAAGGGAATAGTCGGCGCTGTAATTGCAGATATCAAATACAAAAATTTGTCTTACGGTGGATCTACAATTACCCAACAGCTTGTAAAGTACTCTCTGTTGACTTCCAAAAAAAGCTTCTTAAGAAAGTATCAGGAGATAGTTTTGGCCCAAGAGATCGAAAGAAGATTTTCTAAGGACGAGATTCTGGAGATGTACTTAAATTCTGTTTATTTAGGCGAAGGAAATTTTGGAGCAGAAGGCGCAGCAAAAACTTATTTTAATAAAAGCGCTAAAGATTTAAACCTGGCAGAAGCAAGCTTAATAGCAGGATTAATTGCCGGACCAAGTAAATATTCACCATTATCTGGAAATAAGGATCTTGCACTCGCGCGTCAAAAATATGTTTTAGAGGAGATGGTCCAACAAGGATTTATTACAGAAGACCAAAAACAAAAAGCCGAAAAGGTGCCTTTAGTATTTAATGAAAATCCTGAAGGCTTCCCTTACAAGGCACCTCACTTTGCCTTTTTAGTTAAACAAGAACTGGAAGAGAAGTTTGGAGAAGAAACAGTTGCAAGGTCTGGGTTTGTAGTTAAAACTACTCTTGATTCAGAGTGGCAGGAATATGCTGAAAAACAAGTCCAAAACCAAGTTAAAAATCTAAGGAAGAATAGCGTTTCCAATGGAGCGGCTGTTGTAATTGATCCAAAAACTGGAGAAGTAAAGGTTTTGGTTGGTAGTATAGATTGGTATGACAATGATTTTGGGAAAGTTAACGTAGCAACATCACTACGACAACCAGGTTCGGCATTTAAACCAATTGTTTATTTGGCAGCCCTAGAAAAAGAGTTAATCACCCCAGCTACAATATTACATGATAATCCGACCACTTTTGAGGGCGGATATAAACCATTTAACTATGACAGAAAGTATAGGGGTTCGGTTTTAGTAAGACGCGCGCTTGCAAACTCTCTAAACATTCCTGCTGTTGAAGTAATGTCTAAAGTCGGAGTTGTTGAAGCAGTTAATTTTGCAAGCCGCTTAGGAATTACATCTTTTACAGACACTTCTAATTATGGATTATCGCTAGTACTTGGAGCTGGAGAGACTAAGCTAATTGAGTTAACCAATGCTTACGCAATATTTGCCAATAACGGGTTAAAAAACGACTATACAACTATTGCAGAGATTACCGACAAAACAGGTAGCGTAATTTATACACACAAATCAAATCCAACTAAAGTTGTTGATCCAAAATATACTTTTCTAATTTCTTCTATTTTGTCTGACCAAGCTGCCCGAACTGAGATGTTTGGAAATGCCCTGACTACCAAAATACCTGCAGCAGTAAAAACCGGAACATCTGAAATATACCGTGATTCTTTAACTATGGGGTATACTCCGTCTTTAGCAGTAGGTGTATGGGTAGGCAATAATGATGGTAAACCAATGGATAATATTGCAGGATCGCTAGGAGCGGCACCAATTTGGAAAAACTTAATTGAGAAGTTTTCAGAAGGTAGACCTAGAGAGGAATTTGTTCCACCGGGTGGGGTTATTTCAGTAAATGTCTGCCGGAATAACGGACTAGTCCTGAAAGAAGCAACAACTGCAGGAATTAAAGAATATTTTGTACAGGGTACTGAACCTACAAAAATATGTATATTGCCAAAACCATCACCCTCGCCTACACCTCCGGAACAAACTCCTCAACCTCCTGAAAACCAAGGAGGACCAAAGGAGGTCGAGGAAACTATTGAAGAATTAATAATTGAGTTTGAAACAAACTAATCTTTATCGTTGCCATAAGAATACTATTCAGTTTTGCCGGTTAGAAGAGCGTCGATGATATCATGTGGCAATGCAGCAGCATTAAGCAAAGCTTTTCTAACAAGTGATCCAGCTTCTGAACTGATTTCGTCTGCAGCTTTTAACGACCCAATCACAGCATCTTTTGCCAATTCTCCCGCATCCCCACCAATATCATCTGCAGCCTGAATCGCGCCTCTTACTGCTGCAACAGAAGCTTCCCCAACATCTCCACCTACTTCATAAACTCCTTTGACTGCACCTTTTGCAACCTCTTCTGTAGTGGATGCAAGATCTCCTCCGACTTCTTTTGTTCCTTCAATCGCTCCTGTAACTATTCCAGTAACAGCGTCTGTTGCTGAAGTCCCAACTGACGTAGCTGCTTTAATACCTTCTGAAACAACATCAGATACAACTCCCAGAGACGTTGTAGCCACCTCTCCTCCAGATTGAAGAGTTTTAACAACAACATTTTTGGTTACATCCCTTGTGGTAGAAACAATATCCCCAACTCCAGATACTGCAGAGGAAAGAGCATTTTTCAAATCATCTGTTATCATTGACATCTATTTTAGATTAAACTAAATCTCAGTTCTTTGTCAACCCCCAGTTTTGTCCAATGGGAAGCTAAATATTGATCTAGTTTTACATAGTTGACAGTTTCGGGTTACCTTTGGTATTCTTTTGGTATGCCTGTAACACTTTATAGAAGACAAAAACAGATCTTAGATTTTATTAAACAATATATCGCCAAATATGGCTACTCCCCAACTCTAGGTGAAATAGCCGACAGCATTGGAGTCTCTTCTTTAGCTACAGTCCATGAGCATCTTCAAGCTTTAGTCCAAAAAGGATTAATCAAGAAGTTTGAAGGCGTTGTTAGAGGCATTGAGGTAATTGATAACAAGATCTCTAAAACCCTAAAAGATATTGAGCTACCAGTCCTAGGTTTTATCGCAGCAGGTCAACCAATCATGACTTACACCGACCCAGATGCAACCATTTCAGTTTCTCCAAATTTAATTTCTGGGAAGAAAAGATCATATGTATTACAAGTCAAGGGAGATTCGATGATTGAGGATGGAATACTAGACGGAGATTATGTGGTGATTGAAGAGCAAGATACAGCGGTTGATGGAGATATAGTTGTGGCTTTACTGGAAAATGGACTAGCTACTTTAAAAAGATTTTATAAAGAAGAAGACAGGATCAGGCTTGAACCAGCCAACTCCAGCATGAAGCCTATTTACACCACAGATGTAAAAATCCAAGGTAAATGCGTGGCAGTTATCAGAAGATTTGGTTAAGCTTTTAGAGTTTTCCTTCTGACCATTCAATTTCTAAGCTTAAGGTACGCACCATACCAACATCCTCTCGTTCTTCATCAAGCTCTAGCTCATACTCTAAGCTTTCCGGAAGATTAACACTTACCTTCTTCCCTCCGTTTTCTAGGGTAAGGGTTCCTGTTTCTATTCCATCTGCGAGTTTACGTAGACGCCCCACGACTTCAGCTTTTTTTAAAGTTTCTTCTTGTTCGAAAACCTGATCGTTCATAATACACATTCAATTTATCTATAGACCATAAAACTTATGTTACATATAGGTAACAACAGTGTAAAAAGCTAAGATTCAACTAGTTCTGAGAAGATTACAGTTCTATGGGAATAGTTTTTAGTTACACTGTTAAAGACACCCTCACAAGTAATTAGATTTAAGGAAGATTTGGGATTATCACCAAAAACTACTTCAAGAGGGAAATTTTCAGAAGAATAAACTTGTTTTCCTGTCACTCGAAACTTCACAGTTTTTCCATCTCCTTGTACTCTAATCTCATCTCCAACAAAAAGTTTTTCAAGATTATAAAAAACTGCCGGAGTTCCAGCTGTAGTATCAAAGTGTCCTGCAATTACAGCATTCCCCTCCTGACCTATTTTATACCCTTTAGAATACCAAGCTACATCTTCTGCTCTTTTAGGAACGTCCATATTTCCAACACTATCCAAACCTACGTGTTCAATATTTGACTTGATTCCAAGAGATGGAATTTCCAGTAAGGTCGGATTTTCTAGAATCAAAGAAAGTTCCTGTTTTGCAGGTTCTGCTACCTCAACTTGCTTATTTTGGGCATCAACAACAGGTTGGGAAGTTTTTGGAGTTGCAGACAGAAATGAAACAGCCAATACTACACCAGTAATTATTGAAGATACTAGGATTACTGCTTTTTTCATAGTGCGTAATGATACTCTAGGTACTCTTAGATGTCAAAAGTACCTAGAGTAATTATTAAATCCTCAGTTATATTTGTGCCATACCTGTTGCAGGAGCCCCTGTTGGAACTGTTGGCGATGGGCTGGGACTTACCCTTGGACTAGGACTTGGGCTTGGAGTTGGAGATTGAGCAACCACTACTCCAACAGCTACCAAAAATGATACAGCTATTACTCCTAGGGAAAGAATTATTGTTTTGATCATATCCTCACCTCCAATTCTTGATTTAGGTAGTTTAAGTTTTTGAGGTCAAAACTATATTAGGACGCAGTAAGACATCGATAAGTAATATGTTATACTTGGATTTATGCCTCTTGATTTATCGGCACTGCTTCACGGAGATTTAAAAAACTTAATCGAAACCGTAAGTTACATTGGAGTTTTTGGTATAGTCTTTGTTGAATCTGGTCTTTTAGTTGGATTCTTTTTACCTGGTGACAGCCTTTTATTTACTGCAGGATTCCTGGCTTCACAAGGACTATTTAATATCACGATCTTGGGACTTGGCTGTTTTATTGCTGCTGTTGCTGGAGATAGTGTTGGATATTTCATCGGCCAAAAATTTGGCAAAAAACTTTACAACAGAAAAAATTCAAAACTATTTAATAAAGAGCATTTAGTTAAAGCTCAAAAGTTTTACGATAAACACGGAGGAAAAACTATTATCATTGCCAGGTTTATGCCAATTATTCGGACTTTTGCACCGGTAGTCGCCGGTATGGCAGATATGAAATATTCTACATTTTTATTTTTCAATCTTTTTGGCGGATTTCTTTGGGCTGTGGGGCTCACAGTTGCTGGATACTTTCTAGGGGCAATGATTCCAGACGTTGATAAATATCTGCTTCCAATCATTGGAGCAATTGTTTTACTAAGTATTGCTCCTGGAATACTTCATCTTCTAAAGACAAGAGCTACTTAAAGTATGTTATATATCGTTGCAACACCTATTGGAAACTTGCAAGATATTAGCTTTCGTGCAATAGAAACTTTAAAAAAATCCGATGCAATAATCTGTGAAGATACCAGGCGGGCAAATATTTTATTAAGCCATTTCGGAATTAAAAAACCATTACTTATATTAAATGATTTCAATGAATCAAAAGAATACCTCAAGGTTTTAGAAAAACTAGAAAAAGGTGAAACTTTAAGTCTAATTTCTGATGCTGGAACACCGCTTGTATCAGATCCTGGATACAAATTAGTCCGGGAAGCTACAATCAAAAAGATTCCAGTAGATTCTATACCAGGACCTGTTGCGGCAATTTTAGCTCTTACTTTATCTGGGCTTCCTCCTGACAAATTTTTCTTTCTTGGGTTTATACCAGAAAAACCAGGACAGAGGCAAAAAACATATCAAAACCTAATAGAAATTAGTAATATTATTTCTACTACATTTATTTTTTATGCCGCACCATTTAAATTGCAAAAACCACTTGAAGAAATGCTTCAATTTTTTGGCGACATCAAAATCTGCTTAGCCAAAGAACTCACCAAAATGCATCAAAAGGTAGAAACTAAAAAAATATCAGAGTGGCAACAAACTTTTAGGAAAACACCGCCAAAAGGAGAATGGGTTATGCTACTAAATTTAGCTTGCGTCTAACTAGTCTTTTCTCTAAGAAACTTAAGTAATGTTTAATAAAAGGAGCAGTTGGTCTATCTACAACAATCCCCCAAACTCCAATTTCTAGTAAATAATTTGCTAGTTCTGAAGTTATCTCTCCCATGATACTTGCTAGTATCTGAATATTATTTTTATGCAATTTCTTAATTGGCTCATCTAAGAGTTTTAACAGCGCCTTCATTTGACTTTTATAATGAATACTTTCTTCACTACTTTGGCCAAACCCGCCAATCCATCCTGCCAGTTCATTAAGATTTAAAATCACTCCATCAATTCCTTCATTTATATAGTCTTCTATATTAATTAAGTTTTCGACCGCTGCAACTTCCATCCAAAGCTTTAATGTTGCTTTTCTGCTTAATCCTAAACTCGCAAGTTCTCTTTTGAGAGTTTGTAATTCATTGGTAGAGCGAACAAGCGGTACGGCAACTTGTACATTTAATAGATTCTTTTTATTTCTGGCGAAAAGGACAACTTCAGCCTCTTGCTTGAGTTTACTTGACTGATGTATGAGACCTAACGTGTTGCCGGACAGTTTAAAGATTACCGGCTTGTTTTCAAAAGTTACAGCAGCTTCAACTAAACGATGAACTTCTTTTTCAAAAAGATCATCACCTTCGCCCGAAACCACAACTCCATCCAAATCATGCTCAATACTAAAGCCTTGATTAAAATTTAATAAAACCTTAATTGAGGTTTTTGCTTCTTCTTTTAAAACTTGTTTAGGTAATTCTGTATGGGATGTGATGTCTTTAACAAAGACTCCTTTTGTATACTGTTTAACCCGAATAATCTTTAACTTAGAATCCTCTAGAATAAAATAGTAAATATGCGGTAAGAATAAACATTTATTCCCTTTTTTAGCAATTTTCTCCAACTCTTCAAGTTGCAGAGGAGTCAACTCTCCTGATGTTAACTGAACTTGAAACCCATCTTCATCATCAATGTAACAATTGCCTGAAGCAAATACTCTATCTGTGATAAATATACTTTGCGCGGAAAGACTTAAAGAATTTCTATCAAATCCATTCCTCCAAATATTACTTCTGATTTCACTTGCCCACCCATATAACAAATTTAACCAAATCCTTTGAATATCTAGATTTTTGTGCACTCTTAAACTCTTTAACTCTTCCGGAATTGGTATTTTCTCTACCTCTTGTTTTATCAGATTAAACTTTTGTTCAAAAACTTCAATACTGGAAAAGTCATGGTATTTAAAATAAGTTCTAAGCTGCAGCTCTGGAGGTAATACCACCACTCCATCAGGAACTGGGATATTGGATTGATACAACTTTGATAGGTTTAGTAAGTTAGAGCCAATCAGTGGACCATCTTCTTCTCGGATAGATTTAATGGGCAGAATATTCATACTAGTATATTAATTCTATAACATCCCCTGGTTTAATATTTTTGGGTCTAGCAAATCCGGCATTAACTTCTAAGACTTTATCTACTTCACCAACAGGTTCATAAATTGGAATCGAGGCTTCGTTTTCTGAAACCGTTGGAACATTTTCCAGGATATCAACGATTGTCTCATCTTTTATGAATATCAAATCAAGTGGGAATTTGACATCTTTCATCCAAAACCTGTATTTGCCGTATTTTTCAAATAAAAATAGCATCCCTGAATCTACGCTCAAAGAATCTCTTCCTGATAATCCCTTGGCTCTTTCGTCTTTAGAATTGGCAACTTCTATATTTATAACCGTATTATTAATCTTAACTTGTTTTGGGGTCGAAGAAGAGTTAGAAAGACCAACTAGCTGCGATTCATTAAAAAGATACCACATCGACCCAAGAACAGCAATTATAAGCAAGATCACTTGAATCCAAAACGTCTTCATGAGTATATGATACCATCTTTAGAATTTAGAATTAGGAACTTTAGCCTTGAAAGTCTTCGACTCCGAGGTCGCTCAGGCTCGAGGAGGGGTCGCCTTTTGTGCTTAAAGTTCAATTTCAAATACT
>CAZLKE010000024.1:12641-16261 GCA_964560075.1 uncultured Gammaproteobacteria bacterium
TGTGTAGGTCGGGAAGTAGCCGAAGTTGCCATACGACCAATGGACGTCTTGGAGTACTCCCTCGCGGTCAGTTGGTGGAGTGACTCCCAAGTATTCTTTCATCTTCGTTCGCCACACTTCAGGTAAATCTTTAACCTCTAATTTTTGGTCTTCTTTTAAGTCATTTAGTTCAATTTCAAATACTTCCTCAGGATCTTTTTGGATATTAGAGAAGCGAATCCATCTAGGAGTTACCTTGAAGTATGTTTGGTCAGGATGATTTTCGTATCTTTGTGCTCCTGGATTTTTAGCAAAGTATAAATCTTTGTATGGTTGAGCTACTTCACCAGTTACTTCTTCAGCCATTCCTTCGTATTGAACTGTTTGCCCATCTTCCCACCCAATTACAAAAGCAGTATGAGGATTACTCTTCAGGTTTTTATATTTCCGGCTCGTCTTATAAGTGCCAAAGAATAATTCTAGTTTTGACGTTTCACCAAAACCAATCACTGCATCCTCTGGCTTTCCTTCATTACTTACTGTGGCAATAACAGCAAGCTCGTGTTTCTTTATAAAATCTAAGATAAACCGCTTTTTATCCATAATTAACAAGGTTTTGTTTAATCCACTCATCAACAGGGATGGTTTGATTATAGACTATAACATCCTCATCTGATGTTGGTTTTTCAAAATCCCTAAGATAACTTCTGTAACTCTCTGGCTAAAGTGGTTTTTCCTGAGTAAGGAAAGCCTACTAATAAGTATTGAATTGGTTTCTTTTCTTCATTCATGTAGCTAGAATACCAGATATCACAAAAACTATAAAGTTAAATTGACAATAAACTAGCCTGCCACCTGAAAGGCCTTGCCTGCCGGCAGGCAGGTAGGAAGCTACTAAAAGAGGTGCTAAAATGTGATCATGAGGATCATAATACTAAATGGTGCTGTATCTAGCGGAAAAACAACTATTGGAAAACTTCTGATTGAGAAGTTGATCCATGAGGGAAAAGATGCTGTCTTTTTTGATCTTGATGATTTAGTCGAAAAAAGAAGTCCTGATTTTAAATGGGACTTCGATGAAAATAAATCAAGGGACTGGTTAGATGCAAGGAAAGAGTTAGCAGAACTTACTAACCAACACTTACATAGCAAGAGGATAGTTGTAGTTGTAGGACCTTTTTTCCAAAAAGAAGAGATTGAAGGATTTATTAAGTATGTGCATCCAGAAGCTAAAATCTATCTCTATACGTTAACTGTTCCACTAGAAGAGAGGCTTAAAAGAAATAGGTCAAGAAAGTATTCTAATCCGGATGAAGATATTGCTATACAGCAAAAAGAAATTAATAATTTAAGTGAAAGTTATGGGGCAAATATTAATAATATTCGTTCGCAACTAGAAACTGTGGATGACATTGTCATATCAGTTGAAAATAATATCGGTGAGTTACAACTTGCTGAAGATATATAAGGCTATTTATTTATCCTACTGATTACAAATTGAACGAATTTTTCAGTCTCAGGGTACGTAGCTTCTGGATCTACTTTTTTATTTCTCCAGTCTTGTCGCCAAAAAAGTGCATTATTAATTGTTTTTGACCATTCAGGTAATTCTTTTTCTACCCAAAGAGCTGCCTGCTTTTTTGAAACCTGTTCACCATTTTCGTATACATACAAGGCTCTGCATAAAGTTAAAATTGCATATGCTTGATACCCACGATACGGTTTAGTTTTTACTATCCAATCAGACCAAGAATTTGCTTGTCTTTTCACTGCCTGAATAAATTTTTCTTTCGAAATCGGATCTATTATTGTCCTTGGAGGAGAACCGAATATCGTAATACCTTTTTCTTGAACTATATACCAATTAATTAACCAATCATCTCCAGCATCTTTTAGGTGGAATGGTTCACCAGGACTGATAATGCCTATTTGACTCCTTTTTGTTTTAAAAGTTTTTAACGCATCTAGTGAGATGTAAGCTACCTCTATACGGTCATCCCATTCTGTGTATTTTTTTACAAAGTCTTCATGCATCTTTTTAAGTTTTTCAGCTTCATTTTTAGTAATATCAGTTGAAGTAGCTGCTAATAAATCAATATCACTAATGCTATAGTCAAAATCTCCCCATACCAATGATCCCCATAGATACAAGCCTACAAGTTTATCTTCAAGGGCTTCCTTTATTTGAGAAAGTAAATCTTCTAATAGGTTGTTGATTTCTGGGTATTTAGTTATATAGAAAGAAACTTTTAATGGTTTTACTTCAATAGCCCAAATACCATGTTCTTTTATTCCCTCTGTATATCCCCTTAGTTGATTGTAACTAGCTATTGCTTCATCTCTTGGAGCATCATATGACATACAATAATCCTGCCCTTCTGCATTAAACATCGAAGCAACATTTGGGTAATGTCTCACTCCTAAAATCTCAACAATCATTTTTTCTTTGTCAGTTTTACGGGTAAAGATAACCTTGTCCCCAGGCTTCATCTCCTCATAGGCAGTCTGATTATGAGGAACCTTAGTCCTTGTTTCTCTGTTTTTTTTGCCTCTTTTAATTGCATCAAAAGGCATGTCATTGAGTTCTAAGTACCAGTCCATATCAGGAGTATATCAAAACAAACATTTAGATGCATTAGCCTCTAAAGGGGTCGCCTTATGCGGCTATAAACTAGCCTGCCACCTGAAAGGCCTTGCCTGCCGGCAGGCAGGTAGGAAGCTAAAGATTTGATTTATTGTTGATACTTAGATAGAATCCCAATCAATGAGATCAAGAGAAAGAAAAGGTCAAACAATAGAGGCTTTTGCTATAGCAGAAGCTCGTATCCCTGTAACCGGACTACAACCTCCAGTACACGATACTAAAACAGGAGAGGTAATAAAAGAAGGAAATCTTACAAATAGACTTCCCGAACTTAATGATGCTATTGATAAAAGACCATGGTTTAGGCAACTCCTCAAAGATGTCCGAGCCGGCAAAAAGAGTGCTGTTGTAACAACAGCATTGGGTGGTATTGTTATAACTGCAGCAATTGGTGCTGGATTTGAATTCGGAATAAGACATGGGCAAGACCTCCGTGAGTTCTCAAAATTGCTAAGAAAAAGAGGCTCTAGACAAACAGAAGGATTTACAAAAACCTAGCCTCGAAAGGAGTCGCCTTTTGTGGGGGGGGAATTTATATTTGTTTTAACATCCCTATTTCTCTATCAGCAAAACCATACTTTAAGTCGATAACTTCCCCTAACCTATGCTCACCTATTTCAAGCTTGTTTTTTTCTGATTGCTTCCAGATAACTCCTACTACATATCCAACAACCTTATCATCGTTTTCAGCAATCCAAATTTTACCTTGATATTTTTCTACATTTTCTAATGTTTCTTTTAAAGAAAGCTCTATAAATCCTGGAAGGTTTTTGATTCGTTGTATCGGATCAAGATGTTTTACATGCTCTTCCAGTTTATTACTTAATTCTAAAAGCAGATCTTTGTCTTTTTCTTTGTGTTCTCTGAATGAAATATCCATACCTGAAGTATATCATTTATTCGACTCATAACAGTTGTCACGAGTTCTAAAAACGATTGCAACCCCCTGGATAAATAATTAAGAGTAAAATTTCACTTCCTGGACTAGTTAGGAGGT
>CAZLKE010000025.1:0-14814 GCA_964560075.1 uncultured Gammaproteobacteria bacterium
TGCTAATATCTACAGAAGTGATATTCATGCTGACACGGCCAAGTATAGGGCACCTTACCCCATTAATCAAAACAACGCCTTTGTTAGACAGTCTTCGGTCAATTCCATCATTATACCCTGCAGGCAAAACCCCTACTTTGATATTTCTGGTAGCCTTATATGTACCTGCATATCCAATACATTCCCCTCTTTTAATATCTTTAATCTGAATAATCTTGGTTTTAAACTGTAACACTGGTTGTAACTGCTTCATCTGTTTTGGTGCGATGCCATACAAAGCTTTGCCCACTCTAGCCAGATTAGAAACCTGATAAACCAATTTCCTGCTCTTTTTATCCATTAAAGGATCAGAGGCACTGATATGAAACCAATGAATCTTTAAACCCGATCTCTTCACTATTTCCTTAGCTTCTTTAAAATTATTTAGCTGTTTATTAAACAAAGGATCTTTGTGGCTGATACATGAGGCAAGATGGGACATGAGTCCGATTACTTCTACATTTGTTAAGTTTTTGATCTCACCTAAAAAATTTGGCAAATCCTCTAAACTGACTCCTTCCCGATGCATGCCGGTATCAACAAATATATGAATTTTCGCTCCTTTTTGGTATTCATTTAAGACTTTGGCAAACTCCAGGTCCCAAACTGCATATTGGAATGGAAGTCTTTTCAAGCTTAGATTAGATGGATCAGTATAACCCATTATTAAAATTGGCGTTTTTACTTTTTTAAAAAATGGTGCAGGTTTGTGGAGTTGATAAGCTTCATATAAAGAGTCGACACAAAAAAACGGAGCTTCAACTTTATCTAAAATAGCTCCCACTTCTTTTATGCCGTGTCCGTATGCATTGCTTTTTAGAACAGGAGTAATTTGAAATTTTTTGTTTAATAAAGATAAGAACTTATAGTTATTAATAAGCCTGGATTTCGAAATCTCAATCTTATTTAAAACCTGATAATTTTTCTTAAAAACTTTTATGATTTGATCTAACATGGTTTGAATAATAGCAAAAATATGTTTTATGTCCTTAAATTTAAATAGGTTTGCATATATAACCGCGTAGGCTTCTGATCATATCTTGGCAATTTTTCAAGTTCTAGACTTTGGTTCTGTTTAAATTGAAAATTTTCTTGACATACAGCAGTAATATCTGATGGTGGAATTGTATATCCGAAATAACCGGGTTGCAAATATTGTTGATCTATCACTATTCTATTTAAACGGTAATTTACTTGACCATGAGTTGGATCAATAAAAATAGTCCCTCTGTCGCTAGTATCCACATTGATCCATGCATGAGGTTTCCTTTTTCCACTAGGGTGGTTTTTCATTAGTACATCGTCTGTATGTACTACTCTTACTCTTGCGTCAAAGCCGTATTTGGCTTTTAGCACTTGAAGTAATATTTCTGATGAGATAAGGCATAACCCTGCACCTGTAAAGACCTGTGTCCACCTGTGTGACGTTGGGTGTTGAAAATACTCTACGCCTAACCCTCTTGCATCGGCTAGTTTGGCCAGATTTTGATAAAAAAGATCTTCTTTGTTTCTTAAAAAGGACCGTAAGTGTTCAAACGGCAAAAATTCCATAGATAACAATTATATAACACTATAGGGTGATTATCAAATTAGCGAGAGCCTGTATTGACTCTTTCAAATACTAGGTTAGCATTTCTGAGTTCTTCTTGGGTGTTTATCCCAACCCATTCATTAGAATCTTGGAGTTTAAAAAGATTGATCTTTTGGTCTTGTTGCTTTGCAATATTTAGAAGTTCTGTAATATAGTACTCACCTTTTTCACTGATTGGAATGTGAGTAATATTTATTTTCACCCAATCATAATTAAAGATATAGGCCCCGCAGTTGATCTCATTACTTTTATATGGACTATTAAAATACTCATTTGCCTCTAAAATTTTTTCGAAGTTTCCGTCTTTATCCCTAATTACTCTTCCAAGTTTAGATTCTGTCTCAATTTCAAGGGTGAGCATGCTGACAACCGCATCACTGCTTTTGTGAAAATTAATAAATGATTGAAGTGTCCCTTCTTTGTAAAATGCAGAGTCATCCCCATTAACCACTAATATATCTTTTGTATTTGTGTTGATTTCTTTGAGCGCACATCCTAGTGCATGTCCTGTGCCGAGTTGTTCTGTCTGAAATACAAAACCACAGTTAAAATTTTCTTCAATTATTGATTTAACTTCTTGCGACTTATGGCCAATAACCACTTTAAGATCTCTGATGCCTAACTTCAAAAGTTTTTGCAAAGTATAGAAAACCATCGGCCTCTGTCCAATATGATGTAAAACCTTTGGAGTTTCACTCTGCATCCTCGTCCCTTTCCCTCCAGCCAAAACCACTGCTGTAAGATTAGGATATGAAGACTTAGTCATTTTAGATATCTAGAATAGCTTGTTTGGCGTTGGATGAAGCGTTTGCGGGGAGGGACTTCATCACCCATTAACATATTAAAGATCTCATCAGCTATGGCAGCATCTTCAATTGTGACTTGTTTCAAAACTCTATTCTCCGGGTTCATAGTAGTTTCCCAAAGCTGTTCTGGATTCATCTCTCCTAGACCTTTGTATCTTTGAATCATCACTCCAGAAACTTCCATTTCTTTTAAAACAGTATCCCGTTCTGTATCAGAATATGCATAGCGCACGTCTTTGCCTTTTTGAATCTTAAAAAGTGGTGGTTGGGCAATATAAATGTAACCCTTGTTCAAAAGCTCTGGTAGGTACCGGAAAAAGAATGTCAAAAGCAGGGTTCGGATGTGTGAGCCGTCAACATCTGCATCGGTCATTAAAATAATCCTGTGGTAGCGGGTTCTGTCGTAAGAAACAGTATCTCCAATTCCTGTCCCAAGCGCTATAACCAACGCTTTAATCTCTTCAAATTCTAAGATTTTATCAAGTCTGGCCCGCTCCGTATTTAGAATTTTACCTTTAAGCGGCAAAATAGCTTGAGATTTTCGATCTCGACCTTGCTTGGCACTTCCTCCGGCACTATCGCCTTCCACTATATATAGCTCAGATTGAGCAGGATCTTTTTCCTGACAATCTGCTAATTTTCCCGGAAGAGTCATTCCTTCTAACGCGCCTTTTCGAAGGACAGCATCTTTAGCAGCTCTTGCTGCCATTCTTGCCCTGGCTGCAATTAAGACTTTTTCAATTACCTTTTTAGCTTCATTTGGGTTTTCCTCAAAGAAAGTATCTAAACCTTCTTTGGTTACTTGAGAGACAATTGGAGCAACCTCTGCATTACCTAACTTGTCTTTTGTCTGAGACTCAAACTGCAAATTTTCAGAGTCCATTTTAATAGCTACAACTGCAGTCAAACCTTCTAAAGTATCATCTCCGGTTAGGTTATCATCTTTCTCTTTTAAGAAACCTTGTTTCCTGGCATAATCATTGATAGCCCGGGTTAAAGCAGTTTTAAAACCGGTTAAATGAGTACCACCGTCTTGGGTGCTTTGAACGTTAGCATACGATTCAACATTTTGGGTGTAGGAGTCTGTATATTGGATTGCCACTTCTACATCAACATCATTAACAGCCTTGTGGACATAAATTGGGGTTTGGTTGACTGTGCCTTTGTTTTTATTTAAATGCTTTACTAAAGCAATAATTCCGGAATCAAAATAGTAATGTAACTCTTTATCTATTCTTTCATCATAAATATGAAATGACAGTCCGGCGACTAAATAAGCTCGGTTTTTGACTTGTTTAATAACAGTTTCAAGCTTTGGTTCAATTGCTTGTACAATTTGCCCGTCGGCTTTGAAGGTTGTCCGCACTCCAGACTTAGTGTCCCAATCAAAGTAGTGGTTGACCATTGGAGTATCAGCTTTGGCAAGGGGTTTTACATCAAACTTTGGTTTTCCTCTTTCATATTCCTGGAAATAGGTTTTCCCTGATCGCTTAGTTTCTACTCTCATGTATTCTGACAGGGCATTAACAGCAGACGCACCAACTCCGTGAAGTCCTCCGGAAACTTTATATGCTCCTTCTCCGAATTTTCCTCCGGCGTGCAAAACAGTCATTGCCACCTCTAATGCAGATTTTTTCATTGTCGGGTGAATTTCGTATGGGATACCAAACCCATCATCTGAGACTGTTACGTATGAGTCTTTATGAAGGGTAATCCAAATGTTTTTACACCTTCCGGCCATGGCCTCGTCTACGGAGTTGTCTATGATCTCTTTGATCATTACCCAAAGACCACGCTCATCTGTAGAGCCAATATACATTCCCGGACGCTTACGAACCGGTTCCAGGCCTTCTAATACTTGGATTTCTTTTGCGGAATATTGCCCTGTAGCCATAAGCTTACCCATATTATCAGCTTAAGGGTTATTTTTCAACCTAATTTAAGCATAAGGTATTCTAAAATAGCCCGAATATTTACATTACTCTCTCTCCACTGCTCTGCCTCCAGCAATGAATTAATAAATTCGAGATTACCTGATTCTTTTTCTAAGTTTTGGTGAAAATAGTTTATCAGAGCCGTTAGAAATTCTTCTTTTTCTTTTAAGTCTTCAATAAATTGAAATTTTTGTTCTATTGGTAAGCTAAAAAGCTTTTCGATACCTTCTGCGTCTTCAACTTGCGATTGTTTGTTTAAAGTTTTTATTTGACATCTGGAGATAATTGTTGGAAGCAAATTAGCATCACTTTTTACCCCAAGCAAAATAATTGGGTCACCTGGGGGTTCTTCAAGTGTTTTTAATAAAGCATTTTGTCCGTCTGCGCTTAGGTTGTGGGCAGAAATTATTCCAACTGCCTTTCTGATGGCAGAAAAGGGTTTGATGCTTAAAAAATTTATTATTTTTTTAACCTGGTCAATTCCAAGTTTCTCCGTATCTTCTAAAATGAGCAAATCCGGATGAGTATTTAAAAACCCACATGATTCTAATTCTGAATAAATAGATAGTTTTCTGGTTTCTAAATTCGGGTCAATCAAAATTTGTGCAAGCATGGATAGATTATACCTCTCACCTTTCCATTGACACCACTACTCTTTTCTAGTGATAATGAGATAAGGCCCGAGTCTGGTCTGTATTGTCCATGTCTAACCAACAACTGTCCATTGAAGAAATATTATTACAGCAAAGAATACTGACTGCCGATCAACTATCTCAAATTAAACTTGAGAGTATTAATTCTGGCAAAAGCCCTGAAAAGATAATGCTGGAAAGAAACATAGCAACTCCAGATGTGATTGCTGAAGCAAGATCAATCACTCTTGGAGTGCCATATATTAAACTTGAGGCTCGGGCTATATCTCCCGAAGCTATCAACTTAATACCAGAACCGGTTGCCAGAAGATATAAACTAATTC
This sequence comes from uncultured Gammaproteobacteria bacterium, assembly GCA_964560075.1. Taxonomy (GTDB): domain Bacteria; phylum Patescibacteriota; class Microgenomatia; order Daviesbacterales; family UBA10151; genus HO2-FULL-47-45. The sequence continues at coordinate 5,347 of CAZLKE010000025.1, forward strand.
CTTTTGATAAAGATTTAGAAAGTATATCTGTGGCCATGGTTGATCCACTTGATCTTCAGGTTGTTCAATTTATTGAGAAAAAGTCCGGTTTAACTATTAAAAGATTTTTAGGGCTAGAAGATGACATCATGAGGGCGATTGGAGAATCTTATTCTCAAAACCTGACTTCAGATGTCACTTCGGCGCTTAAAGAAGTATCTGCTATTACACCTATACAAGAGCGACAAGCCGAGCAGACAGAGGTGATTCGGGATGCTCCTGTTGCTAATATTGTTACTCAACTTTTAGATTTTGCTGTTAAGTCAAAGGCCTCAGATATTCATATCGAGCCTCAAGATGCTCAAACTAGAGTTCGTTACAGGATCGATGGTATTTTGCACGAAAAAATAATCTTGCCTAAAAAAGTGCATGATGCTGTTGTCTCCAGGATTAAAATTTTGTCTCATTTGAAAATTGATGAACGAAGACTGCCTCAGGATGGAAGGTTTGATTATGAATTAGCCGGAAGCCAGGTAGATCTTCGTATCTCTACTCTGCCTACTGTTTTTGGCGAAAAAGTTGTGATGAGGCTTTTGCCAAAATCATCTAAAGCCCCGACTCTTACAGAATTAGGGCTTCGGGCGAATGCACTGAAAAATCTTGAGGTACAGCTTCTCAGACCTCATGGAGTCATTATTATCTGTGGTCCTACTGGTTCTGGAAAAACCACTACTTTATACTCCGTTTTGTCGAGACTGGCGACCTCTAGGGTAAATGTTTTAACAATTGAGGATCCTGTGGAGTACCAAATTCCTGGAGTAAACCAGGTACAGGTCAATACTCAAATAGGTTTAACCTTTGCCTCAGCATTGCGTTCTTTCTTGCGGCAAGACCCCAATATTATTCTTGTTGGAGAGGTCCGGGATATTGAAACCGCTGATTTGGCTGTTCAAGCATCCTTAACTGGTCACCAGGTATTTACAACGCTGCATACTAATTCCGCTTCTGGATCGCTGCCAAGACTCTTAGACATGGGAGCTGAGCCTTTTCTGCTTGCTTCAGCGATTAATGCTATTGTTGGCCAGCGTATTTTAAGGAAGGTATGTATGCATTGCAGGGTTGCTTATACTCCACTCCCTGAGGTGATAGAAAATATTAAACAAACACTTGGCAGGATAACTCCATCTAAAGCGGTTCAACTGTTTAAAGGTGGTGGATGCAGTGAATGTGGAAATACCGGATACCAGGGAAGGACGGGTATCTATGAAGTCTTAACAGTTAGTGAAAAAATCCATCGTCTAATTTTAGAAAGAGCCTCAACCACCGAAATAGAAAAGCAGTCAGTCGAAGAAGGGATGATCACGATGAAACAAGACGGTTACCTGAAAGCTTTGGAGGGAATAACGACTTTAGAGGAGGTATTAAGGGTAGCTCAAGATTAATATGAATATTCAACAACTATTAGAATTATGCGTCAATAAACAAGCCTCGGATTTGCATTTAATTGCAGGTTATCATCCTCAACTTAGAATTCATGGAGATCTTGTAACTATTAGTGGTACCCCTATTCTAACCTCTCATGATATTGAAACTTTGGTAATGCCGATTTTAAACCCAGTCCAAAAAAAACTATTTGAAGAAAGCTGGGAGCTTGATTTAGGGATAAGCTTTAGTGCCCAGGCCCGGTTTAGGGTTAATCTTTATAAGCAAAAAAGTGGAGTTGCTGGGGCGTTTCGTTTAATCCCAAACAAGATTAGGAGTTTAAACGAATTAGGCTTACCAGAAACTATAGTTAAACTGACAGAGCTAAAACAAGGATTAGTTTTAGTCACAGGACCAACAGGTCACGGAAAAAGCACTACTCTTGCTTCTTTAATAAACCAAATCAACATGACACATCCAATGCATATATTAACGGTTGAGGATCCAATCGAATATGTTTACCCTTCGGGCAAGTCTTTAATATCTCAAAGAGAGGTAAACACCGACACCAAGACATTTGCCAGTGCCCTTAAATACGCCTTAAGAGAAGATCCTGATGTAGTTTTAATCGGAGAGATGAGAGATTTAGAAACAATATCTGCAGCAATGACTATTGCAGAAACAGGACACCTGGTGCTTGCAACGTTGCACACAAATTCTGCTTCCCAAACAATTGACCGGATTATAGATGTGTTTCCAGAGCATCAACAACCCCAAATTCGAACTCAGCTTGCAGCGGTAATTGAGGTTGTTATATCTCAAAGATTAATCCCAACAATTATTCCTGGGCGAGTGTTAGGTTATGAAATATTGTATGGAGTTCCGGCTCTCCGGGCAATTATCCGGGAAGGAAAAACTCATTTGATTGATAATTTAATCCAAACTTCCGCAGAGTTTGGAATGGTGAGTTTAGAATCTTCACTTGCAAAATTGGTAAAAGAAGGAAAGATTAATATGGAAGTTGCTAAAAATTACTCTCTTAGACCGCAGGTATTATCAAAGCTTTTAGGTGGTGGGTGCTAATGGCAAAATTTACTTACCGCGCAAAAGATCTTCAGGGAAATGACCGCAGTGGTACGGTTGAAACAACTGATGCCCGGGGGGTCGCAAAAATCCTAAACAAAAAAGGTCTGGTCGTTATTAGTGTTACTGAAGTTCGGGAGTCCCAAAAAGGACTTATCCAGCGTTTCTTAAACAGGGTTTCTTTCGATGATATAGTTGTAACAACCCGGCAACTTGCAACCATGATCCAATCTGGTCTAGTTTTATCTGAGGCGATAGATATATTACGCGACCAGCAAACAAATAAGTATTATAAAGCGGTTCTGGATGACATCTCCAGAGATGTTAAAGGTGGTTTAGATTTGGCATCTTCTTTAAAAAAACATCCTGATGTTTTCCCGGATTTATATTCGAACTTAGTTAAAGCCGGTGAATCCTCAGGTAAGTTGGATACAGTACTTCTTCAAATGGCCAGTAATTTAGAAAAGACCAGAGAATTCCGGGGTAAGGTTAAAGGGGCTTTAATTTATCCAATTATCATTTTGGTTACTATGTTTGTTGTGATGCTTGTGATGATGTTTTTTGTTATACCAAGAATGACCTCCTTATACGCCCAATCTAACATAGAATTACCCCTGCCTACTTTAATATTAATTGCCACCTCTTCTTTTTTGATTAATTTTTGGTACCTGATCTTAGGTGTAGGCATTTTTGGCGGTTTTATATTTAAGCGTTGGATCTCAACTGAAATTGGCAGGTATTCATTTGATTCATTTTTACTTAAGTTTCCAGTTATTAAAAAAATTGTTGAAGGAATTACGCTTGCAGAATTTACTCGAACATTTGGCTTACTCATTACTGCGGGAATTCCTATGTTAGACAGTATAAACATAGTATCCGGTGTTATTAATAACGCGGTTTATCGTAAAGCGTTAAAAGATACGTTTCGAGGTATTGAAAGAGGTTTAACTTTGTCTAATGAGTTGGAAGCAGTTGGAGTGTTTCCGAAAATTATTCCGGCTATGATCCGCGTTGGTGAGGAGACTGGTCAAGTTGACCAGGTGGCATTTAAGTTGGCAGAATATTTCGAATCAGAGTCTGACCAGATAGTTAAAAATTTGACAGTTATTATTGAGCCTGTAATATTAGTGGTGCTTGGTGTTGGTGTAGCATTCTTGGTTTTGTCAATAATCTTGCCTATCTACAAACTGACCACTTCATTTAGTTAATACCTACTTGACGAAATAAATCAGGTTATGAGTACAATAGATTTAGAGAGAGGAGGTGAGCAAATTTGAGAAAAATAGAAAAAGGTTTTACACTTGTTGAACTTTTAGTGGTTATTGCGATAGTTGCAATCTTGGCTGCAGTAGTTGTACTAATTATTGATCCTCTAGAGCTAACTAGAAGAGGCCGGGATGCAACCCGTTTAAGTGATTTGTCATCACTCCAACAGGCTATTAATGTAACCATGCAAGAAGAAGCAGGTACAACAGGTTTAGTATGTCCAGCAGGGACAACTGTATATCCGTGTACAGCGAAATCGAACAATACAACAGATGCTAATAACAGAAAGAGTGATGGTACAGGTTGGGTAAGGATTAATTTATCCGGCCAACCAGTATCTCTTTCTATCCTACCTGTTGATCCTACTAATAGTGCTACTTTATATTATGAGTACGGAGGAAATGCATCGGATCAATACGAATTGAATGCTATCTTAGAGTCAACTCAATATAGTACTAAAATGACAAATAGTACTGGAGATGGAGGCGACGACGATGCCCGTTATGAAGTTGGTTCGAACTTGGATATTCTTTAAATTGGGCGCTAGTAGTATAGTAAGTGTATGGTTTTTTTAGGAATAGGGTTTATTTTAGGAATTATTCTTGGTAGCTTGGTACTATGTATAGCATCAAGAGCTCTAACAGGAGAGTCTTTTTGGGGGAGGTCGTACTGTGAGAAATGCAAACACAAGCTTGCATGGTACGACCTTCTTCCAGTTCTTTCTTACACTCTACTTAAAGGCAAATGCCGTTACTGCAAGAAAAAAATATCCATTGAATATCTAATAGTTGAAATATGCATGGGGCTCTTAGTAGGATTTCTTTTTTATCAAATACTAAATGGTCCGCTAAATATATTAATTACTCCAAACGGCAGTTTAAGAATTTTGGAATTTTTATTTAAAGCGCTTGTAATATCTATCTTAGCTGCAGTTTTTATAACGGATTATAAAACCGGTTTAATCCCAGACAGGATAAGTTTCCCGGCTATAAAAATTGCCTTAGTTTATCTACTTACCTTAACTGCCTACAAAATTTTTCTGATTTATTATTCTCTACAAAACAGCATGATTGGTAAATATCTGCTTCCTCCTCATAGTGACTACTTTTTTAGGCATTCATTAATTGCAACAGAGGTTTTAACAAGTGGTATCGCAGCAGCGCTTTTAGTTGGATTATTTTTTGCAATTTTAATTTTTGTAACCCGCGGACGGGGTATGGGAGGTGGAGATTTAAAATTGGGTGTGTTTATGGGATTAGCCCTTGGTGTCCAGAATGTCATCCTTGCTTTAATGCTTGCTTTCTTCATGGGGTCCATTGTCGGATTGGGATTACTTTTAACAAGAAGAAAAAAGTTTGGTCAAACTATTCCCTTTGGCCCGTTTCTAACCATAGGAAGTTTAATTGCCTTATTCTGGGGAGAAGAAATTATCCGTTGGTATATGAGGTTTAACACTTAAGATTATTAGTAGAGGTTTAGTAGTTTCCAAGAACCCCATATCGTCATTGCGAGGATTTGAGATCTCTCGTTCGTCATTGCGAGCGCAGCGAAGCAATCTTGTTTATGATACAGAAAAAAGGTTATGTATATATTTTAGCTAACATTACAAACAGAGTTTTATATACCGGAGTAACTAGTAATCTAGTTAAAAGAGTCTATGAGCATAAGCAACATTTAGTCAAAGGGTTTACTGCAAAGTATAGCGTAGAAAAACTAGTTTATTTTGAAATATATGAAAACGTTAATCAAGCAATAGCCAGAGAAAAACAAATAAAAGGTGGATCTAGAGAAAAGAAATTGAGATTAATTGAAACAATAAACCCAACATTTGAGGATTTATATAAAAGTATTATTTAATTCATACCTAGATTGCTTCGCTGCGCTCGCAATGACGTCCAGTGAGCAGTTGCGACACCCAACATTGACGTTTGGATATTTTCCAGTCCATAATAAAAATAATGTCTAGTTCTCCTAAGAATGGTTTTACACTAATAAGTCTACTCCGCCTGTGGCGGAGATCTTGTAAGGGTTTCACCCTTATTGAGATTCTTGTAGCAATATCCATTATTTCTATTCTTTTTGGGGTAATGATAAGCTCAGCTGTAGTTATTCAAAAACGGGGCCGGGATGCAAAAAGGCATTCCGATTTAAGGAGTATCCAATCAGCCTTGCAACAGTATTATTCTGATCAGTTTTCCTATCCTACTTCGATTACTAAAGATAATCCAATTACCAGTGAAGGTAAAACTTATTTAAATAAAGTTCCATCAGATCCTCGTACTGGTAATCAAGAATATGTTTACGAGGCGTATCCCCCTCTTTGTGATAATAGTAATACTAAATGTGTTGACTATTGTCTGTATGCAAAACTTGAATCTGAATTGGCAAATTGCAGTAGTAATCCTTCACTAAAAACTTGTTCAAACGCTTGTTCGGATAAATCAGTATATAATCTTGAGGTAACCAGGCCATGAGTAAAGGTTTTACCCTTATTGAGATATTAGTTGCTGTTTCTATTATTGCCATAATTGCAGTGATCGTTATTCCTAATCTTCGAAGATACAATGAAGAACAAATACTTCGAAATGCAGCTTCGCAACTCGCCCAACATTTCCGCCAAGCCCAATCCAGTTCCCACTCTAGAATTAAGTGTCCCGACGGCACTCCTTCAACCAGCTGGGGCATTAAGTTAACTGGTACAAGCTTATATGAGTATATCTATGATTGCCAGGATCCAACAACTAATACAAGCGTAACTTTACCAACTCAAACATCAGATAAATTTACATTGCCTCCATCTGTCGAAATGTCAGATTTTATGCTTTGCTCACCTGATGATACGGTAGATTTACCAGTTAGCATTAAATTTAATAATATAAAGGAAACAGTGAGCTTTGCTGAAAGTGGCGCAAACCCTTCTGAAAACAATAAAAAACTACAACTTCAGGTAAAAAGTACGAAATCTAATGTCAGGCTTAAAGCAATTATTACTGTAAACAGTGGTGGGTCTGTTGACCTGAAATTTACAGAAGGTGAGGTAACTTCTTGTGGGTAAATTAATTTTAAATTCAAAAGGCCAGTCGCTTTTGGAGGTAACTATTACTTTAGGTGTAGCAATTTTGATTATAGTGGCGCTAACAATCACTACTATTCAGGGTTTACAAAGCAGCCAGTTTTCCCAAGCTCAAGTTCAGGCTACAAAATATGCCCAAGAAGGAATTGAAAAAATCAGGCTTATGAAAGTCAGTAATACTCCTATCGAGATCACTGACACCAACGGCAATATCCAAGAATATTATTGGTATTCTTCAAATAATCTTATATGGAGTTTATCTTTTGGGGCCTTGAAAAGCTTTAAATTTAAAACCCCTTGCTCAAATGGTACTTGCAGGCTTATACGTTTAAATGCTGGCGATTCACCTGATTATGAATCTTTAGACAATGAAAGACTCCGTAGATATATCTATATTGAAGACACCGGAAATCAGAACCAAAAAAAAGTTACTGTTGAAGTTAAGTGGACTGATTCAGGTGGAGACCATAGTTCGAAATTAGAAACAATTCTTTCAAATTATTAATCTAGATACTATGAAAGCTATTTTTAAATCAAGTGATGGTATCTCTGCAATGGAAGTAATACTTGTTTGTTTAATAATAGGTTTTCTGATCCTGATAATTGGAAACTTACCGAATTCAATTAAGCTTATCGGAGAAAGCAACAGGTCTTCTCTGGCAAAAGATATATTGCTTAAAAAAATAGAAGATATCCGTTCAACTTCGTTTGATAGTTTAGCAAGCAGCACAACCATATCTGATCCTAGAATGAACAAGCTTTCCGATGCATCGGGGAGTATAACTGTAGAAGATTGTCCGTTAACTGTTTGCAAAAATGGCGAGGAAGATGATGTTAAACAAGTTACTTTGGAGATCACATGGCAAGATGGTACACAAACAAAGCAATCTAAACTTACAACATTAGTTTCTAAAAATGGTCTTTAAAAAATTGATGAAGCAAAAAGGTCCTGCCTGCCGGCAGGCAGGTATATCATTGATCGAGCTTCTGGTTGTTATGGCAATTTCTGCAATCGCCGGAACATTGTTGATAATGATTTTAGTTCAAAATAATGGGTTGTTTTTAAAACAAACCAATAAAATAAACCAGGGTGTAAACGCAAATGATGTAGTTAATTTATTGAGCCAGGATATTAAGGCTGCTTCTTTTGTTGCTGCAAACTATCCAGAGATCAATCCATCATATACAACTTCATCAAGCACCCTAATTTTAGCTGTACCGTCCATAGATGTAAGTGACGATATTATTAAGGACACTTATGATTATCTTATATTTACTCCGGATTTAAGTAACAGCTTATTTTTTAGAAAATTGGTTTTTCCGGATTCCTTGAGTGCACGAAAATCAGCAGACACTATTCTTACAATTAAATTAAAAAATATAAGTTTTGTGTATTTAGATAAAGCTGGCAATGCTGTTTCGCCAACAAGTGCTGCAAAAGTCAATTTCTCCTTAACTCTAAAAGGAGAAAGCGGTTTCGCAAGTGAAGAAAATGAGGCAAGCAGTGAAGTCAAACTAAGGAATTTCTAATGTTTATTTTAACTACAATTGTTACAACCCTAGTTCTCTTTAGTACGGTTTTAATTGTCAGTGGTTCTGTTTTATTTAAATCAAATTCAAGTTATTCACTGGAAACTGTTCAGGCGCTAAATTTGGCAGAGGCCGGAGTTGATAAAGCTGTTGCGACATTAAATAAAACTGGAGGAAATTACGCAGGAGAGGATGAAACTTCTTTAGGAATTGGTTCTTATTCTGTAAAAATCACCTCAATTGATTCAGGTACCAAATATGTGGAAGCCACAGGTTATATTCCCAACAAACAGACCTCTAAAGCGAAAAAAACCGTTCGGGTGAAAGTATCAAAAGGAACTGGGACTGCGTTTTCTTACGCACTTCAGGTTGGAAACGGTGGATTATATTTAAAAAACTCTTCAAGAATCAACGGAACGGTTTATTCAAATGGAAATATAGTTATGGAAAACAGTGCAGTTATTACCGGCGATGCTTATGTTGCCGGAGGGACTCAAGGTATTGCAGATCAGGAGAGTGATTGTGTTGCACCAAATTGTGGTGACTTTATCTTTGGTAAAAGTGTCAGTGGTCAAAATATTTTTGATGTTGCTCAAAGCTTTAAACCAACAACAACTCAGTCAATAAATAAGGTTGCGTTAAAGCTTAAGAAAATCGGTACCCCAAATGATATTCAGGTTAGAATATTAGCTGATAACAACGGTAGTCCAAACAAAGATAGTGTTCTAACTCAAGGTACTCTTTATGCGAACCTAGTAACAACTCAATATAGTTTTGTAGAAGTAGCTTTTCAAACTTCTCCAACGCTAACTGCAGAGACAACTTATTGGATTTTACTGGATACTTGTGGAGATAATACCAATTGTGGGAACTCTACAAACTATTGGTCCTGGTCACAGGATCTGTCTCAGGGGTACAACAGGGGTGCAGCCGTTTGGACTACAAAATGGAACCAAAATAATGCCAGTTGGAATGCAGTTTTGGCGGATTTAAACTTTAAAACTTTTATGGGAGGTGTTGCAACTTATATTCAAGGTGGCAATACATCACAAATTAATGGCTCAGCTTATGCCAATACCCTAAATACGCTTAATGTGGGACAAGGTGCATACTTT
>CAZLKE010000026.1:0-14766 GCA_964560075.1 uncultured Gammaproteobacteria bacterium
GACAGTGTACTGGAAAATACTAAATAGTTACATTATAGAGTTCGTATTTCAGCCTCGATAAATTGATCTAGTTCTCCATCCAGTACGGCATCTGTATCAGAGGTTTCAACATCAGTCCGTAAATCTTTGACCATGTGGTAAGGGTGAAGTACGTATGAGCGGATCTGCATTCCCCAAGAGGCTTGAGTGACACCGCCTTTAAGTTCTTTTCTTTCCTCTTGCTCCTGCGACTTTTTTAGCTGCCAAAGTTTAGCTAAAAGAAGCTGCATGGCGTTTTCCCGGTTTTGAAGCTGTGACCGCTCTGTCTGGGCAGTGACAACGACTCCTGTTGGAATATGTTTGAGCCGGACAGCAGTATTGACTTTATTAACATTCTGGCCACCGGCGCCCCCTGACCTGTAGGCCTCAAATTCTATATCAGATGGATTTATTTCTATCTCCTCTTGGTTAGTAATTAAAGGTAATACTTCCACTAGTGCAAAAGAGGTTTGTCTTAAATTGTCAGCATTGAAAGGAGAAAGGCGGACAAGCCTGTGGGTTCCAGCTTCACCTTTAAGCATACCATAAGCATATGGTTCATGGATTGTCATAGAAACAGTCTTAACACCGGCCTCTTCTCCTGGATCGATATTAGTAATTTCGCAGTGCCAACCCTTTTTATCAAAATATTTTTGGTACATCCGGGACAACATCTCTGCCCAATCCATTGCTTCTGTTCCGCCTGCTCCGGAGTGGATAGAAATTATAGCTTCATGTTGATCGTATTCATCTGAGAGATATAGCTTCAGTTCTAATTGATCAAGAATCTTCCCGATTTGAAGCATCTCTTTTTTTAAGTCCTCCAGCATGGATTCTTCCGTTGATAACTCAAGAGCTGTTTGGATTCTATCTTGTAAATCTTCTAAAGTCTCTAAAAGTCTTTGATTTTCGGCTAGCTTTTTTGACACTCTTTTTGCTTCTTCAGGGTTTTCCCAGAAATCAGGCTTATTCATTTTAGATTCCAGCCCGTTAATCTCTTTTTTAATTTCGTCCTGGTCTATGGAGCTTAAAACCTTTTTGAAACGTTCATTAAGCTGGTGTAACTTTTCTTTTAATTCATCCATGTGGTGATTATATCTTATCTTAATGATAAAATCAGGTTGTGAGACTATATATTGATACTTCAGATGCAGAAAAAGTTGAAGTTGTCTTAAAAAAAGACAGTCAAGAGATTGACACTAAAGTTGCAAAAAACAGATATGGTTCTCAGGTACTTCTTTATTTGATTACAGATTTGCTCAAAATGAATACTTTAGAATTTAGAGATTTAAAAGAAATTGAAGTGAATACTGGTCCAGGGTCATTTACAGGACTCCGTGTTGGCGTGTCTGTAGCTAATGCTTTGGGACTAGCTTTAAATATTCTTGTTAACGGAAAGAAACAAGAGGTAAATTTGCGCTATACTTAATATAACAATGAAGTTAAGGCACTTCTTTCTTCCGCACCCAGAGACTCACAAAAAAGCTCATTTAATCTCATGGCAGGCATTGTTTATTTATATTTTACTTTTTGTCATACTTCGAATTGGCTTAGATTTTTATGCTCAGGTAAGGCCAGGAGTTTTAGGCGTAAATTCTAGCATTAATAAAGAGTCTCTCATTGAATATACCAATAAAGAAAGAGTAAAAAAAGGTCTGCCACCCCTTGTTTTAAATGAAAAATTAAGCCAAGCTGCAGGAGAAAAAGCTAAAAACATGTTTGAGGAAAACTACTGGGCGCATTATTCTCCGTCAGGAAAAAATCCTTGGGGTTTTATTCAAAGCTCAGGTTATAAATTTACCTTTGCCGGGGAGAATTTAGCCCGGAACTTTTACACTTCGGAAGAAGTAGTTGCTGCATGGCTTGCGTCTCCTTCACATAGAGATAATCTTTTAAATCCGAGGTTTAAAGATGTTGGTTTTGCAGTTGTTGAAGGAGTTTTGAAGGGGCAAAAAACAACTCTAGTTGTGCAGGAGTTGGGTACTCCATCTGAAGTCATAGCTGCATTGCCTCAAGAAACAAAAAAACAAGCAACTTCTTTACAAGTTATCTCAGAAGCAAGTGAGCAAAATGTCTTAGTCTCTAATTCTTCAATTTTAGACCCTTATTTTCTTTTAAAAGCTGTCGGATTTTCAATTATAGGCATGCTTGCAGCCTTAGTATTAATAGATCTATATGTCATCCGAAGAAGGGCAGTATATCGGATATCATCGAGGCATATGCCGCATTTAGCGCTACTTAGTGTTGCTGCCAGTGCTTTATTTAGTATGTCGCCAGGATCAATATTATGATAAAAAAATTTTTAAAGTTAGATTTAATGCATCTATTTTTAGTTTTTAGTATCATAGCTTTTGCTGCTTTGCTAATTTTCAAACAGAATACTTTGCTTAAGATTAATATTGTCGCTCTCACTTCTATAATTTATTTAAGTATGGCTTTAGTACATCACTATAAGGATAAGACCTTGACGTTAGAGGTTATAATAGAATATGTGCTAATTGCTCTGCTCGCTATAGTAGTGGTTTCCGGATTTTTAATATGATTTAATATGAAAGGTGTGATTACTGCAGGAGGCCTTGGAACAAGGCTTTATCCTTTAACATACGTAACAAATAAACATTTACTTCCTGTCTATAACAAACCAATGATTTTTTATCCAATAGAGACTTTGGTTAATGCTGGTATTGACGAAATTATGATAGTTGTTGGTGGTCCTCATGTTGGGCATTTTTTAAATATTTTAAGAAACGGTCGGGAGTTGGGGGTTAAACACTTAGAATTTGCTTATCAGGAAAAAGAAGGCGGTATCGCTCAAGCTTTAAGCTTGGCAGAAAATTTTGCAGATAATGACAACGTGGCAGTTATTTTGGGTGATAACACAACAGATGCTGATATCTCAAAAGATGTTGCAAGGTTTAGCGGTGGAGCACAAATTTTTTTAAAGCAGGTTCCCGACCCTCACCGTTTTGGAGTGCCCACCTTTGACTTAAGTGATTCTTCAAAGATCTTAAAAATTACTGAAAAACCTAAAAACCCTGATTCTGATTTTGCAGTTACTGGACTCTATATGTATGACAGTAGAGTTTTTGATTTTATAAAAAATATTAAGCCCTCAGATAGAGGTGAGTTAGAAATTACTGATGTCAATAATGAGTATATTAAAAAAGGTGAGTTAACTTGGAGTGAGCTTAAAGGGTATTGGCGAGATGCTGGGACTTTTGATACTTTGCTAGAAGCGACAAATCATTGGGCAAAAAAACAAACAAATTAATGAAACTTCTTGTAACTGGTGGAGCTGGATTTATTGGATCTAATTTTATCGGTTATTATTTAAAAAATCATCCTGAAGATCAAATTATCAATCTTGATAGTTTAACTTATGCCGGGAATTTAGAAAGTTTAAAAGATGTAGCAGAAAATCCGCATTATTCATTTATTCAAGGTGATATAACTAATCCCGAAGATGTTAAAGAAGCAATGACAGGGGTAGATTTCGTTGTCCATTTTGCTGCCGAGTCTCATGTTGACCGCTCACTGCTTGATCCTTTGGTGTTTGTTAAAACTAATGTTTTAGGCACAGGAGTTTTACTGAACGAAGCATTAAATCAAAATATTAAGCGGTTTCACCATGTATCAACTGATGAGGTTTTTGGGAGCTTAGAATTGGATGATTCCCACCAATTTAACGAACAAACACCGTATGATCCAAGAAGTCCTTATTCGGCATCTAAAGCTGGATCTGATCATTTGGTTAGGTCATATTATAAAAGCTTTGGATTACCAATCACTATTACTAATTGTTCCAACAACTTTGGTCCATACCATTTTCCTGAAAAATTTATTCCACTGGCAATTACTAATTTGTTGGAAGATAAAAAAGTTCCTGTTTATGGAGACGGAAAAAATGTTAGGGATTGGTTGTATGTTGAAGATCATGCCCGAGCGATTGATTTGGTGATTCACAAAGGAGAGGTAGGAGATACTTATTTAATGGGAGGGATGACTGACGATATTTCAAACATCGAGGTTGTCAAAAAAATAATTAAGTTGCTTGGAAAAACAGAAGATTCAATTGAATTTGTTGAAGATCGAAAAGGCCATGACAGACGCTATGCAACTGATTGGTCTAAAATAAAAACAAAACTTGGCTGGGAACCTATTTTTGATTTTGATACCCGGCTTGAAGAAACAGTAAATTGGTTTAAGCAAAACGAGTGGTGGTGGAAGAAGTTAAAGTTAAAAGTAAAAAATAGATAGAACGATGAAAATACTAATTATTGGAAATGGATATATAGGAAACAGATGTGAAGAGGTTTGGAAGGGTGAAGCAATACATTTTAAAGATAAAATACATACGGTTGAAGATGTTGTAGCTTTACTCATAAAATATCAACCAGACGCAGTTTTAAATGCAGCGGGTGTTCGGGGTAAGCCGAATGTAGACTGGTGCGAAACTCATCAGCTGGAAACAGCCAGTGGAAATGTGAAGTTGCCAATTCTTATTGCTGAAGCCTGCAGTAAGAAAAATATATACTTACTTCATATTGGTTCTGGCTGTGTTTTTTATGGGCAGTCTCCTGACCCTTTAGGTTGGAAGGAAGATGACTTTGCAAATCCAATATCCTATTATTCAAAGTGTAAATACGCAGCTGATTTGAGCTTAGGTTCTTTGCCAAATGTTGGTGTTGCTAGAATCCGTGTACCTTTGGATAATAAGCCTTATCCAGGAAATATTATTGATAAATTAGCAAACTATCCAAAAATAATTGATGTTGAAAATAGTATTACAGTTATTCCAGATATGATCACTGTATTTTATCAACTTATCCAGAAAAAAGCTGAAGGTATATTCCATGTTACTAATCCGGGAGCTATTAAGTACCGCAGCTTGTTAGAGCTTTATAGAAAATATGTAGATCCGTCTCAACACAACGAATGGATTACTGAAGAGGAGTTAGTTAGTGAAGGTTTGGTTGGTAAACAAAGATCAACTAACAAGCTGCAATCTTTCAATTTGGCAAAATATGATATTCGTATGCCGGAAATTTATCAATCTGTAGAAAATGCTTTAATAGAATACGCAAAACAGAAAGAGTCGATTAAAGTATGAAAAAACGAGCTTTCATAACAGGAATCACCGGTCAAGATGGTTCGTATTTAACAGAGTTTTTACTGGAAAAAGGATATGAGGTTGCTGGACTTGTCAGACGTAATGCTGGGCATGATTTTGGAAACATTAATCATTTAAAAGATGAAGTAACGCTCTACTACGGCGATCTCCAATCTCCTGAATCTATAGCACTAGCATTATATGAATTTAAACCAGACGAAATTTATAATTTAGCTGCGCAGTCGTCTCCATTGGCTTCATTTAATGATAAGTTGGGGACGATGATGATAACTGGTATTGGAGCTGTGCAAGTTTTTGATCGGGCAAGAGATATTGTGCCTAAAGCTAAAATTTACCAAGCCTCGACCTCAGAAATGTTTGGTGCTCCTCCTGTTGTTCCGCAAAATGAACAAACACCTTTTTCACCAGCAAACCCATATGCTGCTGCTAAACTATATGCTCACCAAATGGCTTCTATTTCCAGGCGTGACAAAAACAAGCCTCAATTTATCTCTTGTGGCATACTGTTTAACCACGAAAGTTATCGTCGCGGTATCAATTTTGTGACCAGGAAGATCTCAGTTGCAGTGGCATGTATTAAAAACAAAAAGAAACATAATATTCCTCTAAACGAAATTGGCCAACCTATTGTTCAAAGTGGAAAATTAAAACTAGGATATTTAGGGTCCAAAAGAGATTGGGGGTATTCTAAAGACTATGTTGAAGCGATGTGGATGATGCTCCAAGCAGACAATCCTGATGATTTTGTGGTTGCAACTAACGAAGTACATACTGTAGAAGATTTTTGCAGAGAAGCATTTGAAGTAGTTGGTTTGGATTATAAAGATTATATTGAAACAGACCCTGCTTTTATGCCACCAGTTGAAACCGGCCCCCTGCAAGGAGATTATTCAAAAATAGAAAAAAAGTTAGGATGGAGACCGAAAATTACTTTCAAGGAATTGGTAAGGATTATGGTTCATGCAGATCTTGCTAAATTCTCCTAAAATTAATACACTCATTTAGTATCTTATGAAGAAAGTAGCTGTAGTCCTTCCAACGCTAAATGAAGTCGAAAGTATCGAAAGCCTGATTAAAGAAGTTATTTCTCAAGAGAAAAAAATACCGGGATGGGATATAGAAGTAGTTGTTTCTGACAGCGGATCTACTGATGGAACAGTTGAAGTAGTAAAGAAAATAGTTACCAAAAACCCCAAGGCTCACCTGATTAATGTCGGGTTTGGATTGGGAGTAGGTTTAATAGAAGGTCATAAGTATGCCTTAGAAAAAATCAAGCCTGATGTCTTGGCTCAGATAGATGCTGATGGACAGGTGGAGATTGATATTTTACCAAGATTAATAAAGACAATAGAAGAAGGTTATGATTTGGCGATTGGTTCCAGATTTGTAAAAGGAGGAGCCAATAAACTTTCGCCTTCGAGAAAAGTGTTTAGCTATGGTTCTTCTCTTGTCTCAAGAATAATAATGGGTCCTTTTAACATTAAAGAATTTGCTAATTCGGCCCGAGCCTTTACGCCAGAACTCTTTAAAAAAATTAAGCTAAATAGGCTTCCATGGAAAGAAAAAACATATATTATTCAACCAGCATTTATTAACGAGGCGATTTTAGCTGGGGCAAGATATAAAGAAATACCACTAGTTTTTAAAAATAGGGCAGAAGGGTACTCGAAAAACAAAGTTATGAACTACACATATGATGTTATAACCTATGCTTTAGATGCTAGGTTAAGTAAGTGGGGTATTGATTTTCCGTTATTTAAGCTAGCAAGAAGAGTAAAAACTTTAGTTAAATTTAGTATCGTAGGATTAACAGGTACTCTTGTGGACTTATTTTTTTATAAATTATTCATCAACCAATTTGTAATGACTCCGGCTACTTCTAAAGCTTTTTCAACAGAATTTGGAATTATCAATAACTTCATCTTAAATCATCTCTGGACATTTAGAAACAGAAAAACCAAAACTAAAGTATGGCAAAAATTTCTGATCTATAACCTTGTTAGCTTTGGGGGGTTAGCTATAGCAGTAATTGTAGTTAAAATTCTGTACTCTCTGTATGGGGATGGTAATTTGCAAATTGGACCTTCGAGAGTAGCATATAATACCATATACTTTTTTGCATCCATCCCACCGGTTATGATCTGGAACTTTACAATTAATCATTTTGTCACCTGGAAGCACACCGAAGATGCAAATTAGTTTAAAGCACCGATATTGCTAACCGGCGCGATATTCTCTATTAAAAAATTCTGTGCATAAAGATAAATTCCTAAAGATATAAGAAGCAGGGCAATTTTAAATTCTTTGGAAACTAAAACTTTCTCAAACGCTATCAACATGAATGGAAATACAGGTAATATATACCGGCTGATATCTCTGTGTGCAACAAAGACTGTCGCTAAAATATAGGTTAGAGTAAAAAAGGCAATCGGAAAGAGCTTTTGTTTTATTAAAAGAAGAGATCCAAATATCGTTAAAAGAAGGATATAAACAATATCTTCTAACCAAATCTCTCCTACCCAAAATTGGTTTTTATTAAACACCTGAAAAGGCGGAAAGCTTAAATGAATATTGTCTCCACTATGGAAATATGCAAAGAAGTCATTAAAAATAAGGTGGTACCAATAGAAAACCAGCAGTAAACTAAATGGAATCAATAACAAGGGAAAATAAGTTAAAACAAGTTTAAAAAGCTTTTTGAAGAAGAGCTCTTTTTCTTTAAAAATTAGTTTCCATAATAGATATAGAATAAAGGCTACAAAGATTAGTATACCAGGTGGTCTTGTAAACTGAGTTAAAAACCCAAAAATACCGGATGCATACAGAAACAAGGGTTTATGGTTTTCTTCAAACTTCATAAAAAAATAAATTGTAGCAATTAAAAAGAAAATAAACATAGGTTCTGCAGATCCTACGCTATGGACAATTAACCATCTGGCAGGCAGTATAAGAAAGATTAGTGAAAGATATAGAGGGTGCAAGGTAAGCTTAAAATCTTTAACTAAAAAATAGAAAGCAATTGCAGACAGCACTGTAAAAAGTAGGGATACAAAAAGCATGGATTTTAAAAATCCAAGTAATGGAGCAAATAGTAGTATGAACAGTGCAAAACCCGGGAAATGGGCTGCATAATATTCAACCGGTAGATGTTGTGGAAGCTGTTTTATAATTTCAGGATTGTAGAATGATTTTGCGATAATAATATATTCCAATCCGTCGAAGTTTCTATAGATACCATCAAAACCGTTCGAAAAATTAAGATTATAGAAATTCATTCTAAAGATATGGGGTATCCAAATAGCCAGAGTAATAAGTATAGTTGAAGATGCAATGACAATAAGGTCTTTTAATATCTTTTCCGTCATACTTTCTTTATCTTTTATTTGATGTTAGCATATAAATTGTGAAAATTGATAGTTTGTCGGTTTTCTTTCCTGCGTATAATGAAGAAGATAACATTAAAGCTACAGTCGAGCAAGCACTGCAGGTTTTAGAAAAATTAAAAATTTCTCAATATGAAGTACTTGTTGTTGATGATGCTTCCCGTGACGGTACTACTGAAATTGTTAAACAACTTGCGCTTAAAGATAAACATGTAAAACTTATTCAACATAAAATAAACGCAGGTTATGGGGGTGCACTAAAGACTGGTTTTAAACATTCTAATTATGCATGGGTAGCTTTTACTGATTCAGACGGTCAATTTGACTTTAGAGAGATAACAAAATTTTTAGAAAAAACCGGCCAAGCAGATTTGATTTTAGGATATCGGCTGAATAGGGCAGACCCTTTTATTAGAAAAGTACTTACATTTGGATGGAAAACAATAGCTTTGATTTTGCTTGGACTTACTGCTAAAGACTATTCCTGTGGATTTAAGCTCGTAAAGAGAAAAGTTTTTGATGCAGTACAACCTCTTGAATCTGAAGAAAAAGTTACTCAAATTGAATTTCTTGTCAAAGCGAAGCGTAAAGGATACAAATTTGCAGAAGTAGGAGTACATCATTATCCCCGTAAATTTGGAAGCCCAACAGGAGGTAGTCTTTTTTCAAAGGTATTTTTAAAAAGTATACTCGATCTTTTTAAGTTACGGTGGAAGCTTCGATGAAGAAGGGTTTTCGACTAGAATTTATACTACTTGTTTTGATAATCGCCTTAGCTGCTTTTTTAAGGTTTTATAAGCTTTCAGAATATATGACGTTTTTAGGAGATGAGGGGCGGGACGTACTAATGGTCAAGAGAATTTTAACTACCCTTGATATTCCACTTATTGGTCCCCCAATGTCAGTTGGAAATATTTATTTGGGACCGCTTTATTATTACATGATGACTATACCGATGGCTGTTTTTTGGCTAAATCCAGTGGCTGCTGCTGGTATGGTAGCGCTAATTGGTACTCTCACCGTAGGATTAGTCTATTTCTTAACCCGGGAATGGTTTGGGAAAACAGCTGCTTTCGTTGCGGGCTTCTTATATGCAGTATCAACAGTAAATATTATTTACTCAAGATCTTCCTGGAACCCCAATCCTGTTCCTTTTTTTACACTGCTTTCTTTTATAGGTATCTATTTAAGTCATAAGTATAAAAACTACAAATGGCTTCTTTTGACCGGTGTATCTTTTGCTTTTGCACTACAGATGCATTACATAACCTTACTTCTTTTACCGATTTTGTTTTTACTATGGCTTTATGAGTTAACGCTTCTTCATCTAAAAAGAAGAAATCTAGAATCATTTTTTGTATTTAGCATCGGAGCTCTATTATTGTTTGGATTGTTAATGTCTCCGCTTATTATTTTTGATATTAAACACCAATGGGTGAACTTCCATGCATTTCAAAGATATACCAAATATTTATGTAAACAAACTTGTGGGTAGATATATGACAGGAGAGGCTGTTAGTTTAAGTCTTATTGTTGCCGCTTTATCATTAATATCCTTCGTAGGTCTTATATTAAAACAAATAAAGATAAAAAAACTCTTTTATCCGGGTTTAATTCTAACCGTATGGTTTCTCATAGGAGTACTAGGAGTGTCTTTGATTAGGCTAGAACTAACAGATCATTATCTAAATTTCCTAAACCCGGTCCCCTACTTATTAATTGCAGGTTTGTTATCTCTTATTAAAAATGGAAAACTGCAAATTCTCACAGCTACTTTGATTGTCTTAACACTCGGATTCATTAACTTCCAAAAAAGTCCATTAATTCAAGCTCCAAGTAACCAATTAAAAAGAACCCAAGAGGTTGCTAATTTTGTCATTAAAGAGGCAGGAGGAAAACCCTTTAATTTTGCCCTAATAGCTGAGCGGAATTATGATTCAGCCTACCAATTTTATTTGGATGTTTACAACCACAAACCAAAACAGGTACCATTTGAGATTACAGACCAGCTTTTTGTAGTATGCGAAGATAAAGTTTGTGAGCCGATTAATCATCCTAAATATGAAATTGCAGCATTTGGTTGGGCAAAAATTGAGTCTGTAAAAGATTTTGAAGGGGTTAAGGTTTTTAAGCTAGTGGCTAACAAAACTGGTGAACCTCAATAAATAAATGATAAACTGAAAACATGAGTAAAAATACTAAATTATCAGTTGTAATTCCCGCTTATAATGAAACAAATAACCTAAAGTTTGGGGTTCTGGATGAAGTTTACAATTATTTAAAAGGGCAAGGGTATACATATGAAGTTTTAATAGTTGATGACGGGTCAACAGACCAAACTCCAGGGATAGTGAAGGAGTTGATTAAAAACAAGTCCGGTTTTAAGTCAATAGAAAATCAACATGGAGGAAAAGCAATTACCGTCATGAGTGGGATGCTTGAAGCAAGTGGTGAGATTGCAGTTTTTACAGACATGGACCAGGCAACACCATTAAAAGAAATTGAAAAATTCTTTCCAAAATTTGAGGAAGGATATGATATTGTAATAGGTTCCCGTGCTGGCAGAAAAGGGGCGCCTTTGGTTAGAAAACTTCTTGCCTGGGGTTTTGCAACCTTAAGAAATCTAATTCTAAACTTACCATTTTCGGATACTCAGTGTGGATTTAAGGCTTTCAAGAAAGATGCAATTCAAAAAGTTCTTCCTGAATTACTTGAGCAATGGAGAAATATGAGTTCGTCAGGTGCTGCTGTTAATGCAGGATTTGATGTCGAGACTCTTTATCTTGCAAAAAAGAAAGGTTTAAAGATTGCAGAGGTTTCTGTTGACTGGCATCATGTAGGATCGGAAAGGGTACAAGCAATTAAAGATTCTGTTGATGCTATAAAAGATATGTTAAGGATTAGAATTAATGATCTCCAAGGTAAATATGTTTAGGTTGCTAAAAAGCCATCTACTGACTTTTTCATTAGGTTTGAGTTTGTTAGCTGTTTACCTAGCATTTCGTCTTCCAAACTTGACCTTGCAACCAATCTTTGCAGACGAAGCTATTTATATTCGCTGGGCTCAAATAATGAAATCTGAACCTTCACTTAGATTCTTGCCGTTATCAGATGGTAAAACACCCCTTTTTATGTGGATGATGATGCCTCTTTTTAAAATATTTGATGATCCTCTTTTTGCGGGTCGGTTTCTTTCTGCTTTAGCAGGAGTAGGCACACTTAGCGGGGTTTTTATTTTAGGGTGGAAGTTTTTTAATAAATCAGTAGGCATACTTTCTGCTCTTTTTGTGGCGGTAACACCATATATTGTTTTTTTTGACAGAATGGCGCTTGTTGATTCTATGCTTGCTGCTTTCTCTGTCTGGTCTCTTCTCCTAGCATTACTGCTGATTAGATACCAAAGAATAGATCTAAGTTTATTTTTAGGCTATTTATTGGGTGGGGCGATGATAACTAAAACTCCTGGGTTTTTTAATATATTAGTGTTACCAATGACACTTATTACATTCAATTGGTTTGCCAAGAATAGACAACTAAAATTGCTTAAACAATTTGGTCTCTGGATTATTAGTGTTGCAACAGCAATGGGTATATACAATATATTAAGACTTGGACCTGGGTTTGTAAATTTAAATTCAAGAAATCAAGATTATATATTTTCTCCTGAGCGGCTACTTTCAAATCCGCTTGATCCTTTTATACCTCATTTAAATGACATTTTAGACTGGTTTCCAAAATTATTAACTTTTCCGCTATCTATATTACTTTTAATAAGTATTTTTTGGGTTTTTTATAAAAGAAACCTAACTGCTATAACAATATTGGTTTGGGCTTTAATTCCTCTTATAATCCAAATGCTTCTTTTAAAAACTTTCACTGCCAGGTACATACTTTTTTCTATGCCACCATTGCTGATTGTTTCAGCTTTTGCTTTGATAGACATGGTTGCTACTTACAAGAATAAAATCAAATGGTTTTTACCAATCTTTTTAGGATTGTTTTTAAGCTTTGCAATTATGATAAATTCTAATTTTCTTTTTTCTCCAGAAAAAGCTAATTTGTCCAAAGGTGAAAGGACGGGATATTTTGAAGATTGGACAGCAGGGTATGGACTTAAAGAAATAGCACAATATTTAATTGATCAGTCACAAAAAGGTTTAGTAGTAGTGGGGACAGAAGGAAGTTTTGGAACCTTGCCGGATGGTTTGCAAATTTATCTAGAAAAGCATGCTCACACAGTACCAGCAGGGAATCAGGTAATAGTTATGGGTGGAACAGCCACTATCTCTGCACAACTCCTTGAAGCTACAAAAGATCATCCTACATATTTTGTTGCCAATAAATCACGATTTAATAAAACACTTCCATACTTAGAACTTGTGAAAGAATATCCCAAGTTTAAAGGTCCAAACAGCGAGCAAGATGCTATATTATTGTTTAAATTAAACCCCCAAACCAAGAGTAATCAATAAATGTATAAAATCCGAGCAATTTTCAAAAATATACCGTTATGGTTGGTCACATTAATATTAACAGTTCCAACTTTTTATTTATTAACTAGACCAGGGTTTTTTTCAATGCAGGATGATTTGCAAGCATTCAGGCTGCATCAAATACATAAGTGCTTTTTAGATTTCCAGCTGCCTTGCAGGTGGGTTCCTGACGCCGGATATATGTATGGATACCCGATGTTTAATTTTTACTCACCGAGTGTTTTTTATCTTGGAGAGATTTTTCATTTACTGGGTTTTCAAATTATAGACTCTGTTAAATTACTGTTTATTTTGGGGTTTGTGCTGTCTACTTTGGCAATGTATATTTTGCTAAGAGCTTTCTTCAATGGATTTGCTTCAGTGGTTGGGGCAGTAATTTTTTCTTATGTCCCGCTTCGTGCAACACAAGTTTATGTCAGGGGTTCTTTAAATGAATTTTGGTCACAAGTATTTTTCCCGCTGCTTTTTTGGTCTTCATATCAGTTTTTAGTCAAAAAAAAGATGAAGTTTCTTTATCTATTTTCTGTATTCACAGGCTTGCTTTTGCTAACACATAACTTAATGTCATTTATATTCTTTTTCTGTCTTGGGTTGTGGATTATGGTTCATAGTATTTTGCTAAAAAATTTAAAAGGATTTGTTTACTTGTTTTTGGGAGGGCTACTGGGATTTGGATTAGCTGCTTTTTTCGTAATTCCAATGGTTACAGAAGGTCGGTTTGTACACCTTGAATCTCTTATAGGAGGATACTTTGATTACCGGCAACATTTCGTAACTGTAAAAGAATTATTTTTTTCCAATCAGTTTGGTTATGGTTCTTCGGTACTAGGGCCTGTAGATGATTTATCTCTTTCAACGGGAATTTTCATATGGCCTGTTAGTTTGTTGGGATTTATTTTGTCTATAATTAATTATAGAAGAAATAAAAAGCTTTCAGTCTTGATAATTATATTGTCTTTTTTAGCATTGGGTTCTTTATTTCTAATGCATCAAAGATCCAGCTTCATTTGGGAGAGAGTAACTTTATTACATTGGTTACAGTTTCCTTGGAGGCTTTTAAACCTTTCGGTATTTTTGCTTAACTTTATCGCTGTAGCTGTTTTCTACTATATAAACAAGAAAGCTGCACTTTTTTTTGGAATTTTACTAATTTTACTAAGCGTTGTTTATCAAATAAATTTTTTCAAACCAAAAGACTGGTTTTACATTAGTGACCAGGAAAAGTTTTCAGGATTGAATTGGGAGAAACAATTAACAATAAGCATTTTCGATTATCTTCCAAAGACTGCTACACTTCCTCCGAATAAAAAGGCTCAGGATTTACCCGAAGTATTGGAAGGTAAAGTTGAATTTTTAAGTTTTAAAAAAAGCAGCAATTATCAGCAGATGAAAGTAATGGTTAATGAAGATTCAGTAATAAGACTTCAATTAATAGATTTTCCAGGGTTACAAGTTAAATTAAATGGTAAAGAACACGATTTTGTAAATAACGACTGCCGGGGACAAGAGTATTGTTTTGGGCTTGTTACTATTAAAGCTCCCGCTGGTGAATATATAATTGAAGCTGGGGTAAAGAATACATTGGTCAGAACATTGAGCAACATATTTTCTTTATTTAGCTTTTTAACTTTAATTGTTTTTATTTTTAAATATGCAAAAAATTAAAAAAATCTTATATCCTTTGTTAATCCTTTTGCTCTCAATATTTATTATTTGGCCGCTTTTTCTACCGGGTTATTTT
>CAZLKE010000027.1:0-14754 GCA_964560075.1 uncultured Gammaproteobacteria bacterium
TTTTTAAAATCGGCATACCACTCGTGTTCTGTTTCTAAATCTTTGCTGAGTTGGTTAGCAACTAATTCCGCTTTTTCTTCTGGAATTTCTACTGTATGGAGTGTCCACTGGCTCAACCAAAGGGTCTGATGTGATTTGGTTACTTTTTCCACCTTTGTTGACAGTACCTTTATCAGCTTCAAAACATCTTTATTTCCTAAACTTTCCTCAATTATTACCCCTTTGTAATTCATATTCCGTTTGCCACCTCCCAATCTTTAACAACCAGCAGCGATTCCTGTTCATAATCAGGCATAAACAATATTTCTATCTTCCTCTTGTTATCATCATTAACGACATTTATGTTTGTTTTTCCCTCGTAGTAGCCCTTTATAACCATATCTTCTGTTTTTCTTGCAGCATATACTACACGAGATATCCCGGCCCAATTAGCTACAGAGAAACACATCGTACACGGTTGAAGTGAGCCATATAAAGTAGCCCCTTTTAGGTCGGAAGTTTCCAGTTTCTGGCAAGCATTTCTAATAGAAACTGTTTCCGCATGACTAGTGGGGTCATGGAGTTTATTTCCAATACTTATACCTTCAGAGATAATTTCGCTATTCTTTACTAGCAATGCCCCTGCTGGAAATCCACCTTCTTTAACCGACTTTTTAGCCTGTTCTATTGCCAATAACAAAAATTTCTTATCATCTTCCATATTCATCTTATTTTACTCGATTTGGAGGTCTTTATAAAGCCGAAGGTTATAGGTTAAGGGAGTAAGAAAAGTGGTAAAATAGGACAAATAAACATTTTATGAAAGCACAAGATAAACCGGGATATGTGGCGGAAGCGCGTCAACTACTGAAAGCACTCAATATTGAAAAGCTGATAGGTGACCCCAATGACCTGACGGAAATTCCCAAAATAAACCGCCTAATTGCGATATTTACCAATTTCTCTTCTAATGATGGGAAAGATTTAAGAAAACTGCTGCTGGAATTTCAGAAAACGGGCAGGCACAGTTCCAGTACTGGAACTATCAATAATAGGGTGGTAGATATGATTCAATTCATCGGTCAAAAGATTGAGGAAATGGACATTTATATCATAGAGGATGAACCTGGCCAGAAGGATAAGCGGGATAAAATAACAAAAGAACTTAAAGACGAAAAATTATATGTGAGGCAAGTTCTCGAGGGTAAAGATATGCACCTTTTTATCTCGGAACAAGGAAGTCAAGAACATTCACATCTAATATTTGATGCCGTCACCGGAGAAATAAGAATAGACCCCAAAGACCAGGAACCATTTGGGTTAATTAACAAAGTCGTAAGTATTACCACAAAAGATGGAAAACAAATTGAGGCAACAGTGAGAGGATTGGAAACTTCCTTGCAATTTAAGGAGTTAAAAACAACCACCAGTAACCCACCAGTTCTCTACTTATCTGCTTCTCGACCAAGTGGTGGGCCAAATGGTCATTTTACTTATTTCACTATCAAAAATATTAGTAAGGAGATAGCTGTAGACATAACTTGGGGAATCAGGGGGTTTGCCTATGAATGGCGTACTCAAAATAATCATTTTGAACTCGAGCCAGGTAGGGAGAAAGAGGTTGAATTTAAAATATCTGATGAGAAAATATTTAATCAGTTTGTTCCCGAACTAAACTTCATAATTGAGTACAAAGACGCAATGAATAATTCGTATTTTGCAAGAAGAGAATTGAAGCAGGAGCAAGTCCCTTCGGGAGCATTTTTTGAATTAAAACCAGACGCCTTTCATCCCCCCGTACTTTTAGTGGACGATGGACTAAAGCTGATTTCCGGACCAACAACTGTCGGCGACAGACTGGAAACAGAATTCATCATTAACTTGCCAGAAGGTCAAAGAACTACCAAAATTGGTATAAGTCGAACATTCCTCTCGGTATGGGGGTTCCTAGAGGATAAGAACATAAAAAATGCATTATTGGAATTAGGACATCGTAAAATCAGAAAAATGGCAAAAGAAGGTAATGTTGGCGATTACATTTTTATCACTAACAATTTTCCCCCAGAGTTTCAGAATGGTTTCGAAGGGTATACGAAGTTAAGAGATTCAATATAACTTACTCGCTAAGTATTATTTCCAATGTAATCTTCAAGTTTTTTTAGCGCTTCCGGCATATTCTCTCGGCCAAACCCAATGCGGAAATGTTTATTATCATAATCGTAAACAGTTGAAGGTAAAAGCATAATTCCAGCTTCGTTTACAACCTTTTGACAGAATTCGAGAGAATCAATATAACCTTTTAGTTTGGGGAATCCTATTGTTCCTGCCTTTGGTTGTACCCACTCAAATAAGTTTTGATGCTTAGTAGAAAAGTCATCCAGAAGTTTGAGATTCCGTTCTATCCTCTTTAAGTGATTTCCAACTATTTTTTCTTTTGCTCGTAAGGCAATAATTGACAAAATCTCACTTGGCGCACTACTACAAATGGTTGTGTAATCCTTAAATGCTGCCATTTGGTCATAAAGATTCTTATCTTTTGTGACCACCCAGCCAATGCGAACCCCAGCCATACCAAATGTCTTTGACATTCCAAACAAAGATATAGCTTTATCGTATGTCTCACAAGCCGATGGTAATTGGTCGCTTTGATTGAGTTCAAGGAACCGATACATCTCGTCAGAAAAAAGATAGAGATTATGCTCTTTTGCGATATTGACGATCTCTTCATAATCTTTAACAGAAGGTAAATAGCCAGTTGGATTATGGGGAAAATTTACAATTATCAATTTTGTATTCGCTTTAATATTTTGCCTTAAAAATTCTGGATTAAATCTCCACCCGTTTTCTTCTTCTGGCTGCCACTTAGTAACTTCACAACCTAGTCCCTCTGCAATTTCATATAAGGATTGATAACCAGGAAATGTACAAATTACATGGTCGCCTTTTTCAAGAATGGTATTAAGTGCAATAAACATGCCTTCTTCTGGAGCTACTATCAAAACATTATCTGAGGTTATACCTTTATATAAGTTTGCAACTTCACTTCTCAAAAGTGGGTGTCCAAGTGACTCGGTATAACCTAGCTTCAAATCTTCCCATAGAGTCCTCGTTTCACTATCTGCCAATTCGACCAATTCTTTTTGAACTAATCCATCGCAATCGGAACTCGAAAGCAGATATTTTACCGAGAATTCATACTTGGCGAAGTACCTTTCTAGCTTAAATGGTTTAAGATTCATATTAAAATTCGTGGCTGTCAGCAACTATTTTCCCACCATCTACAATGATTGATTGCCCATTGATATAAGAGGATTCGTCACTAGTTAAAAACGATACTACATTAGCAATCTCATCTACCTCGCACACCCTTCTCATTGGGTACTGCTTTGCAATATCTTTGTACCATTTTTCAAGTTCTTCTGGAGTTCTGTTGTTTTCGGAATTAGCTATTTTGACAAAACCAGGACACACCGCGTTCGCCCTAATCTTAGGCGCAAAATCAACAGCAATAGTTCTAGTAAGAGCGAGAATAGCAGCTTTAGTTACCGAGTAAACACTAAAATTAGGTAAAGCATTAAAAGCAGCAATGGAGGAAATATTTACTATTGTGCCTCCGCCAGATTCAAGCATAAGAGGAATCGAATACTTTGCCATTTTGAAATACCCATTTAAATTCACCTCTAATGTCTTATTCCATTCTTCTTCGGAAATATCAGCGACATTTTTTGACATTCCAGAACTGTAATAGGCAACACAGTTGACCAAACAACTTAATCCACCATACTTCGACTTGGCAGTATCAATAATCCTTTTTACATCATCTGTAGCAGTTACATCCGCTTTTACGAAGAGTGCTTCGCCTCCGTCTTTTTTAATCAATTCCACTGTTCGTTCACCCATCTCACCAAGGTCAACCACAACAACCTTATACCCATCGTTTGCTAGTCGTATTGAAATTGCACCACCAATCGAAGTGCCGCCCGTTTTATATCCCATTGCACCGCCAGTAACGATAGCCACTTTATTGCCCATTTTCATATCCATAATAACTATATTTTACTCGATATGAGTCTGCTTATAAAGCAGCGATGTTCTGATTTGTGTACTATCTTCTCACGCTCCATATAGGGCATAAATTAGGTATAATACAGGTATATGGAGACTCCAAAGTTGATTGGAATAAATTAAAACAAGATTACAAATATGGTGAGATAGAATCGGTCAATGCCTTCTTGGACAATGCCGGAATAAAGATAAATGGAAATGTAAGCCGGATTACCACTGGGTGGCGGGCGGAAAGAGATGAATATAGAAAGTTACTAGACCAGCAAACACAAGACAAGATGGTCAAGATGACAAGCGATAACGAGATTGAGGTAAGAGCCAGACAGGCAAAAGTCGCCCGATATTTACAGACCAGAGCGTTGAAGGCAATGGAATCACGCAAAGTAGAGGATGTTACCGAGTCACAAGCCACCAGATTAGCCGAAATCGGACTTAGAGAAGAACGAGAGGCACTAAACCTCAACGACCAAGGACCAGTTATAAATAACAATATCACCTCCAGGGCGGTACTTATGCAAATGCCAATAATGAAAACGAGATATGGGAAAGCATTGCTGCAAATGAACGAGGAAGGACGGATGGCAGTGTTGGAAAGGATACATGAACTGAGGGCGCTTAAACAGAACACCTAAGTATTTTTCTCAGCTAAATGAATATGTATGAAGATGAAAATTGATGAGTTGTCCGACAAAGATGTCTATCTGGCGCGTTTATTATCCCAACTTTTAATTGGTCTTCTGGACTCTGTAGCTGGTGGATATTCTATTGTGATTAATGACCAGTTAAACACAACATATCTCCGACTTTGCGATGCACTGGACAAACTTGCCGAGTCTAAGTTTGAAAGACCATTTGAATCGTTATACGCGGCTTACGAAGATATTGACATCGAATGGAACGAGGGAGGAGTAAAAAAGCAAATGCTTAATTTTTATGGTTGGTTGGACAGTTTGTTTGTCAAATACGGCAAAATTCGGTTTCCCATAAAGAATAGTTATGACAAAGAAATCGTCATTTTAATTCTTAATACCTACGCGCTCCTGAAAAGTTATAAGCAATATAAATCTATTCTTGAAGCTAATTTCAAGGATGACTTACAGGAATTATTAAAGACAGACCCAAAAAACAACCTGAGTACAAATATTGGTTCGAGGGCAATGCCTTCTACATTCGCCTTGCAGGCAACACAATAGGTTCGCTGGTCTTTGAAACTACAAGGAACAAAAACAAAACATTAGAAACTTTCAGGGCGATAATAGACTACTGGGATACCAATGCCAAAAGTGGACAAGTTGTTGTTTTAAGAACCCATTTGATAGAGGCATTGAATAAAAAGGGATTCTATGGTGAAAACAAAGATACCGTAAATGATACGATCTCTTATTTAAGGAAGAAGATAAGCGTAAGAAATCTATCTTCAGTGGTCGTTTTGGGTGAACACAATAGAACTACTGGGTATTCTTTCGAAATAAAACAACCTTCCTAAACCGGCGTTACGCCAAACTTTCCGCCATCACGCAATCGATTACTTCGGTATTTAGCCTCAAGTTCCTCCTTATTTTGCTACTTGACTCTAATTTGGCGTTTCTACTTGCTGGTTTCAAATGCAGCAAGAAGTCATAAATCAGAAGAAACAGCAAGGTTTGTTCGAATTGGCACTCGAAGAATGGTTTCAGCTTTTGAAAGCAACCATCGAATACAAAATGAACAAACCAATGAAAATAAAAAAGATTAAAAAGATATGAATAAATTTATCTCAAAAGACCTCTATATCTCATCCATGCTTTATAGCAAGGGAAAAGAATTCCTAGGTGTTAATGAATCAGGTGGAACATATTGGTTTATTTTCGACGATTCGTCAGCTACCTGTAACAAACTGGTTTCCGATTATTGGCTAAAAAAGGTACAGGTTGACGCTCTCTCATTTGTAGAGGCCATAAGAACCTTAAAAAGTTTCATTTTTGCCGAGAAAGGAGCCGACAGGTCAACAACTTGAAAAAAGGAGGAAATTAACATGAATATCACCCTAAAAGACATACAGCAATACATCGTCGACAATATACAATTTGAGGTAAACTCGGAATCTTCTGACCCACCGAAGGCGACAATAAAAGTAACAGTACCCGGCGTATTTTCAGTAAAAGGGTTTATGTTGAAAGAGTCCAAATTCGAACATAAAAAGTTGGGTGATTTTGTATGGATACAGCCGACCTCGGTCCGAAAAGCAGATGGGAAATTTATGGAGGTATTTTGGTTCGAAGATAAGAAGTTATGGGATATTGTCGAAAGAAAAATTTATGACGCTTTCTTAAAAGTTACTAATAAAAACAATGAATAAACTTATAAAAGCAGTTCCATTAAATCACTCGACTTATATGTTTACTTACCTATACAGTGAAGGTTTCTTTAATGTTTTAGTAACAAATATTGTAACTGGTAACTCTAAAGTAACAGTAACTTACAGTTACTTAGTTACTATAGATAGTTTATTTCAACTATGAAAAATACTTATAATAATTCTATAGGATATATGAATATGAAAACTGCTCACAATAAAACTTGTGTTATATACTCTCGGACTGCATGTACAGTAGTTGATGGTAAGGATGGTTCAATCCTCGGTCAACGTGAATTATGCATGCAGACTGCTAAAAATTTTGGCTATGAAGTTATTGGCACTTACGAGGATTATGGAACCAGCGGTCACTCCACTAAACGCACTGGTCTTACAAAACTACTTAATCAGTACAAGCAGCAGCAAGTAGATTATTTGTTGGTTACACATATCGACAGATTCGCTCGAAATATCGCCGATTATTTCAAGCTAAAGGAACAGTTGGCTCAAACAAATACAAAGATAGTTCCCTGCCTTCAACCCGAACTTGCTAACAATCCACTATTCGAATCCATTTTTATGAGCGTGGCTCAATGGGAATCGGAAGAGCATTCCCGGAGAACTAAATTGGGCATTATTAAACGAAAAGAAAGGATGGCTAAATATGGAAAGTAAACAATTAACTTGCTACATCTACTGCCGGGTATCCACAGACTCACAGGAATACTCAAATGACAACCAGAGTCGTGCATGTACAGAATATGCAAAGACAAACAATTATTTAATAATGGGTGTTTTCGTCGAAGATGGAAAAAGTGGCAGAACCACAGATAGACCAGAATTCCAATCAATGCTTAAAGCACTCGAAGAACATCCGGTAAACGCGGTAGTTACATATAAGATTGACCGTTTTGCTAGGAATGTCGGTGATTTCAATAACATTCGAAAGGATTTCAAAAAAAGAGGAATACGATTGCTTTCAGTCAACG
Source organism: uncultured Gammaproteobacteria bacterium (assembly GCA_964560075.1). GTDB lineage: Bacteria > Patescibacteriota > Microgenomatia > Daviesbacterales > UBA10151 > HO2-FULL-47-45. The sequence continues at coordinate 7,369 of CAZLKE010000027.1, forward strand.
AGGGTGGCGATGTTACAGAAGGACTAATCGGAAATATATTTGCTTCAGTTGCAGAATGGGAATCTGATGTTATTGGTCAAAGAACAAGGGATGGTTTAGCAGAAAAATTTAGAACTGGCGGATGGCCAGGTTGGGCGCCACTCGGGTATCAAAATTTCAAACAAAGTAAAAAAGATAAGGGCATTGTAATAAAAGACCCCATTACTGCTCCACTTATTGAGTTTGCCTTCCGTAAATATGCCACTGGCAGATGGAATTTGCTGAAATTAACTAAAATTTTGCACAAAAAGGGAATCCGTACCAGGAATGGCAAACCCATCGCCCATTCCACAATTCACCAAATACTTACCAATCCCTTCTATTATGGTTGGATGCGCTGGAATGGACAAGAAAAGAAGGGAAACCACGACCCGATTATATCCGAAGAATTATTTACCATTTGTCAGCAAGTTGCAGCCAAACATAGAAATTTTGTCATAAGAGAAAGAAAGCACGACTTTCTTTTGAGAGGATTTATCTTTTGTGCTAGGTGTGGACGAAGATATACGGCAGAATGGCATTATAACGAGAAAAAACTAGCTAAAAAGGGCGGAAAGATAGCTTGTTACCATTGTGCTAAAAAAAGCCCATGTAAGTCGCCTTACGTAGAGTCAGAAGAGTTGGAAAAGAAGGTTGCAGAGTGTCTCAAGAACATCAAATTCTCAAAAGCGTTCACTGACGCATTGACCTTGAAAGTAAGAAGATATCTCAAGAATCAAGATAAGGAAAATGCGAAAATAAGAAGGGCATATCTGAATCGTCGTGAGGCGTTGATAGCGAAAAGGAAGAAACTTGAGGGCAGACTTATGGATGATTACATTGACAGGGCTACTTTCAGGAGACTTCATGACGAAATACAAGCTGACATCAACAATATAGATGTTGATGTGTCCAAATTAGAAGGTAGTCGTCAATTTGACTTTGACTTACTTGAAGAAGTTCTTGCACTTACAAGAAATATCCCAAAAGCATATAGAGAAGCGCCTCAATTTCTCAAAAGAAAATACTTACATTTCTTCTTCACAAAGATAGAGGTAGATAACAAAAAGATTGTTAATACGGCTTATTCTCCGCTTATCCAAGAGTTAATCGACCAGCAAAAGGTTATATTAAGAAAGAACTTGCTCGAGGATCGTAACGTTAATATAACCAGTCAATTTGTGCGTATTTTCAAGGTATTTGAGGATTTTAGGTTCATTAGCCAGCTACGGGAAGAAATGGACAAGGTACGGCCAGCGGTGGCCATTGTAACTAGTTAGGATTTAGATATTGATTCATCAATATAGGCGTATTTCATCTCCATCGGATCGTTTCGCTCGTTATAAACGTCACTTAGCCGATAATAAAGCATTTGTTTATAGGGATAGCCAAAGAATAGAAATTGTTTCCAAAACCTCCAGTTCGTTCTCCCCTTAAAATGGCAATAGAATAATGGCACATAGGCATACTCATCACCCGCAGTGTCTACGTGTTCTATCCATTCATACGGCACCACACCCACAGGAAATGCATTAAACACATGCTCTTTTTTATTTCCCTTAAATGATAATCTTCCATCTGGTTTTCTGTATACCTCTCTAGGCATCTCAGCGAAAAACTCAATTCCGTCAAACCGAGTAGTTTTTATTTCTGCTTTAATATGGGAATATCCCTCGAATCGTTTTTCTTTATTTGATGGATAGTCTTTAAAATATCGGTTGATATTTACTAAATACACCTCGCTATTTAGTTTCTTTCTCCGAATCTCCGATAGTAATTCATCTGCTTTCTTTTTAATTGATTCTTTATGCTTTAGCCGTTCTCTATTTGAAAGACGCTGCGATAGGAAGAATACGTGATAGGCAATAAATCCTTGAATGAATAAACTTACAATCCATCCATAATTGCCCGAAATCCATTCAATAAGTTTATCCATAGATTTATTAAGAGGTTCACAACATTTTTATCCGCTTGTTTATTAATGGTGAAAAATGATCTTTGTATTTCTCCTGGATTTTATTTATTCGCCAATCCTTTCCAGTTATTTTCTTTCTACAGTCAATAGATCCACAGCTGCATTCCCATTTAGAAATATAGTTTTCATCTGCTTCCCAAAGTGCGTAATCTGCAGTGATTTCTTCACCTGACTTAATGTATTTTCTGGCAATGAGAGTATATGCATCCTCCATCCAAAGGTTTGAATCGCATGAATGATTAATAAAATACCCATCATCGTCTCCACGATCTTCTACACTAAATAGGTTATCGTCCCACTGCATAACTAACTTCCCCTCTTGTTTTGCCTTTTCCGCACCCTTTTGATCTGTATATGTACCTTGCCAGACTGTAACAACTTCCCCTAGTGCAATATCTCCCACTGCAAACATGCCTTTCCCGCCGATAGGTGATTCTTTAATTTCGGCCTTTGGTGTAATCCATGAAGATCCATCTGCCAATGGTTTTGTTAGAATTTTAGGAATATCTTTGTGAGGAATTTTCCTTACGGCAACAGTGGCTTTTTCTTCTAAATAGAGTTTAACCAGACGATGTAACCCATCAAGCAATAACCATTTACCTTTCCAAAGCATGATATCGAGGGGGTGAGAAGTGTCGGATAGTTTAATTCGCTGGTACTCCTCTGCAAACTGTTGAGGATTATCAATAACCTCTTGTGGAGTTAAATCGTATTTACCACCACTTTTAAACCAAAATGGAACAGAGAAATGCCAAGTTAATTCTTTTATTGGAATTTCTTCAACAGGAATATCTAAAGCCCAAACTTTAGGTTCATCCCAACTGAACTCGAAACCAACATCCTTAATAATCTTTGGTAATTCCATAATGTAATTGAATGCCTGACTATTTCCCCCAAAGTTTATTTTCAACCAAGGTAACCAGTAAAGGAAATTCTTTGTAGGGCTGGTTAAAGCTATCAGATCCCATGTGCCCCTCTCCATGTTTTACGATTAGTGTTCCACCTAATTTATCAAACATCTCTCTTCCTTGTTTATCATCACACCCCCATGGATCGTTGTCCGAATGAATGAAAATAAAGTTCTCTGCGTTCTCTCTAATTATTTTCCAATTGAATTCTTTCAGTAGTGCCTTATTTGCTCCTGGAGGAGGTAGTTCTCTCCAATAACCAGCCACTAATATTACTTTCTTTATTTTTATATTGATTTTCTGAAGCACAGCTAATGCAAGTGGGCAACCAGCCGAGTGAGCAATAATAACTGTATCTTCCGTGAACTTTCCATTTTTCAGTACAAAAGGTAAAGTTTTATTTATATTTGGATTGTCATTATCTGGAAGTTGTGGAAGCCACACATCATAACCTAGTTTTTCCAAGTTATCCTTAACATATGGAAGCCAAAACGATTCCTGTGTTTCTCCCGCACCTTGTAAAATGATTGCGTTTTTCATTTTTTCTCCTTGCTTAGATACTCTCTAAATTTCTCTAAAGCTTCTGGCATATTCTCCCGTCCAAATCCAAGTCTAAAATGTTTATCGTCATAGTCATAGACTGTTGACGGAAGAAGCATGATATTGGCTTTTTTTACTACATCCTGGCAAAATTCCAGCGAGTTGGCATCTCCTTTTATTTTCGGAAACCCAATAGTTCCTGCCTTTGGCCTAACCCATTCAAATTTGTCTTTAAATTCTTCAAAGAAATTGTCGAGTAGTGTCAAATTCCTTTTGATTCTGGCCAAATGTCTTTCGATAATCTTGTCTCTAGCTCTTAGGGCGATAATTGAAAGAATTTCACTAGGAGCGCTACTACAAATTGTTGTGTAGTCTTTAAGCGTTGCCATGGCTTTATATAGTTCTTTATCTCTCGAAACCACCCACCCAATTCTTGCTCCCGCCATTCCGAACGTTTTAGACATCCCAAACAGTGATACCGCTTTATCATATACCTCACAGGCAGATGGCAATCTATCTGTTGTTTCAAATTCTAAAAATCTATACATTTCATCGGAGAGTATGTAGAGGTTATGTGCTTTTGCTACATCTACGATTCGTTGGAAATCCTCTTGTGAGGGTAAATATCCTGTCGGGTTGTGTGGGAAATTGACAACAATCAATTTGGTGTTTGGTTTTATACTCTTCTCTAGAAAATCTGGGTTAAATCGCCAACCATTATCTTCTTCTGGCCTCCATTGCGTAACTTCACAACCCAATCCCTCTGCAATTTCATATAAAGATTGATAGCCAGGAAATGTACAAATGACATGATCTCCGCTTGTTAATATCGTGTTTAAAGCGATAAATATCCCCTCTTCGGGAACCACAACCAAACAGTCGTCTGTTGAAACATCCCTATATAATTTTGCGATCTCTTCTCTTAATAATGGGTGTCCGAGCGATTCCGTATATCCAAGTGTTAAATTGTTCCAAATCTGCCGAGTTTCATCATCTGCCATTTCCAGCAATTCACTTTGAACCAAACCATCACAATCAGAGCTGGAAAGTAAATACTTCACAGAAAATTCGTATTGTGCAAAATATCGTTCTAACTTGAAAGGTTTAATTTTCATAATTCTCTATAGATGTATTTTACTCGATTTTGGCCTGTTTTGCTTAACTTTATAGGGTTGGGTTATTTCTAGTAGAATATAGGGAGTATGAAAATGAAGTATGAGAATTTGGCACGACTAAAAATTGATGTTCAAACCACTAATGATAGGAATTTCTTGGAGTTATCAATCCTATTCGACAAACCAGATTTCCTAGAATGGCTACTCAAAATCAGGAAAAAATATGGATTCGATCAATTGGTAAAACTTGATGACTACGATAGTAAATTGGATGAAATCGGACGAAGTGGAATACAAGGGAAATTTGATTTATCTACATATAGAGAAAAAATTGGATCAGAAATAATCGAATATGCGAGAAGAAATGAAACTTGGTTTGGTGGCATAGAAGAAGATGGCATTGATTTATCCCAGTTAATTGATACGGATATATCAATTTTGTGTTATCTTTTTCGACGGCCTCCATACTTTTCCGATTACATTAAACAAGCGGTATTCTGTGGGGCTGTTGAGGGTGATTTATTCTACCCAACACAATACCATATCGTCGAAAATGACACGTTACAATCCACCACAGGTAGTTTCCAATTGCCACAGATCGTAATCTCGGTATCTCCCACATCCACGGACTTGGAGATTAAGGAACAGGTAATGTTTGCCAGACATCTATTGAAAACCGATAAACGTCTTGCGTACTACAAACCTCGAATAGATAAAGTTAACAAGATACGTGCCTATAGAGAATGGTATTGGCAACACCTCACTGGCAAGACTTATGTTCAAATTTCAACAGATTGGATGGACAATCCTGATGTTAGCTCTTCCGATTCTGGCTCCGATGAAAACCGAGTATTAAAAGGCGTGGCCTACTATAGAAAACTTCTCTCCATCTAACCTGCAGTTTACGAGTTTGTAAGTTTCATTCAGATTGCCCTGCATTTCAACGAAAATGGGTTCATATGGAAATGCAGAATGACAAATTCTTCAAAACGACTGACATCGGACTGGCAGCATTTCTTCTAACCGAGGGCATTGAGCTAAGCGGAATCAATAAAGATTCAACTAATCGTGGAACATTCCTTTTCCCAAACATTGAAAAGTGTGTACGACTTGCAACTATTTTTACCCAAATGGATGCAAAGGTTGAACCAGTTAAATTTCAGACATCAATAAAACAACTGAAACATTTGTTGTATCTAGGCAGCTAACCGCTGTCTTTTTTAAATGAAAATGAGTATGAGTACAGATTTTTATTACTACCACAACGTAAAAGCGACAGTTGTATTTGCAACAAATAACAAGACACCTATTGATTGGTTGCATAAAGGCAAGGGTGAGTTTTCATTTGTCCGAAACGAAAACAAATACCGATTCTGGGGTAAGACTGCATATTTTCCAGTTGTTGTTCTTAGAAATGGCAAACCATGGGGAGATTTTGATTTTAATAGACTAAAACTCCACATCATTACTCGGGGTGATTTTGAAAACCAACTCAATAACTTTAAGTCCTTGTTACGAATTCACATTCCAGATATATCCGTTAAGGAAACAAGAATTAAATACGTTGAGATTTGTACCAGGTATAACGACAAGCATTTCGATGATGTAAGTAACCACATAAAAAAAGCGGAGGCAAGATTCTTTACCACAGACAGTGAATTCGGGTTTGACAAGCGAGTAAAAGGCAAGAACTTTATAACACTAGCAGCCAGCCTATTTATTGATAAATCCATTCTTAACATCAAGACGTACCGCTTTGTCGAAAACTTCAACGAAAGGAAAATGAAGATATCGGAAACGATATTGCCAAAGATCGAAGTCCAAATATATAACCCTAAAGATCTAGTTGAAGCCAAGAATGAGGCAGTACCCCTAATTAAAGCGTTTCAAGAATCTATTGGGTTTGAAACGTCGCCAATGATTGAACCTGAGTATTGTTTGATACAGGACACCCATTTGTTATCTCACAATGTTCGTCTTTTCAATTGTCTAAAGCAAGATTTTGCACCAAGGGTTGTTAAATTTCCCAAGGAAATAACACAAGATGATCTGGCACACAAAATTGCTTGTTTTATCACCCCAGAAGCAAAGAGTTCCGATGAAATTCGAAACCATGCCAACATCAGCAAATCGACATTACAACGTGCCCTAAAACGACTTGAACCATATCTCGAGAAACGTGGCCATAAAGGAATTGGAATTTACTACCAAATTGATACTGATCTATTTGAACAACAACCACACAATAACAAAGCTGAGATACGTTCATTCACTAAAGGTAAGGTTAATAAACAATCCAAGAGTATTCGTACCACTAAGCAACAGGAACCATTAAAAGTATCAAAAGGCACAAATGATTCAGTATTGAAGTTAACGAATGATGTTAGTTACGGAGTAATCTATCTCCCTTTCTTCATTTTTATCCGATCCCATTTTGTAAGAGTTGCAGAGACTTTTTTAAAGCAATCCCATAAGACTATTAAGAGTCGGTTTCCGTTAGTATTCACATCCCCACATACATTCGCAAGCCATTTGTTTCTTGTAACTAGGGATATTATCCGTGTCGCCAACGAACTATGAAGAACTCAACTCTAAAGCCAACCAAAACACGCAACTACAATAACTCCTCCCTCCCTAAGAATAGCATTGATGAGCTAGCGGAGAAATGGGTGGAGATGATGATTGAAATGCTACTGGCAAAAGACAAGGGAGGCTTACAGAAATCGGATATTTTTCCTAAGCTGGAAACAGCCTGATTTGCATAATTGATGATTAATCCTAAGAGAATAAATGAGAATTATGGAAACACAAACGATTGAAACATTTAATA
>CAZLKE010000028.1:0-11136 GCA_964560075.1 uncultured Gammaproteobacteria bacterium
ATGTACATCGGAGTCCTCGCGATGACAGTGTACTGGAAAATACTAAATAGTTACAATTTTAACCCTTGACAAACCAGCCTATGTGTAATACAGTATATACAACTGTCAATCATGAAAATCGACAAAAAAGCGCTGGAGTTTGAATGGGATAAGGGGAATATAGGAAAAAATAAAAAACATAATGTTGACGACAATGAAGCTGAAGAAGTATTTTTTGATCAGAATAAAGTAACCTTTCCTGATATTATACACTCAACAGAAAGTGAGGAACGTTTAAGGATAATTGGAAAAACGAAAAATGGGAGGTTAGTATTTATTGTTTTTACCCGGAGAAGTCAAAAAATCAGAATAATCTCAGCTAGAGACGTGAACCGAAAGGAGGTGCCACTCTATGAAAAAACCACTTAAACTGCCAAAATTTAAAAGCGAAGACGAAGAAAGAGAGTTTTGGGCAAATGTAGATCTTTCTGAATATTACGAGCCGTCAGACATGGAGAAAGTAAGCTTTCCTAATTTGAAGCCTACTAGTAGATCTATTTCAATCAGGATTCCGGAATACCTGTTAAATAGAGTGAAAGAGAAGGCTAATGAGATTAATGTACCTTATCAGTCTCTAATTAAGGATTATATTAAGAAAGGTGTGTTATCCTAACATTTACTCGATATGAGCGGACATAGTAAATGGTCAACAATCAAGAGAGCTAAAGGCGCAGCTGATACTAAAAGAGGGCAAACTTTCACTAAAATAGCTAATGCCATCACTATCGCTAGTAAACTTGGTGGAGGGGGTGACCCCGAATCAAATCCCCGTCTTAGAATGGTTTTAGAACAAGCAAGAGGCGTTAATATGCCAAAAGAGAATATTCAGCGGGCAATTGACCGGGGATTAGGCAAGTTAGAGGGTCAAAGACTCGAAGAAGTAGTTTATGAAGGTTTTGGACCAGGAAGAGTGGCTTTTATAGTTGAGGCTGTGACAGATGACAAAAATAGAACTACATCTGAAGTGCGAAACCTATTTGATAGGTCGGGTGGAGGAATGGGCAATACAGGCTCTGTATCTTATATGTTTGAACAAATGGGAGAAATTCGGGTTAAATCTAGGGGCGGTGAAAAAGATGAGGAGATTTTTGAGCTTATTGATCTAGGCGCTGAAGATGTGGAAGAATCATTAGAGGAATACCTTGTTTATACCAAAACTGCTGATTTATCTACAGTGAGTAAAAATATTACTCAAAATGGGTATAAAGTAGAAGAGTCCGGTTTAGTTATGAAACCAAAAATAATGCAATCAATCGATAATTTAGATATTGCCAAAAAGGTAATAGATTTTGCACAAAAACTAGAAGACAGCGATGATATTCAAAAGGTTTATCCAAATTTTGATATACCACAGGATATATTGGAAAGTATATAATTAAAACTCTATGATAATTCTTGGAATTGACCCTGGAACTGCTACAACTGGATATGGCTTAATTCGTGTACCTGATGATATTTTAGGAAGAGAGTTTGACTATGGAATAGAACTTGTGGATTATGGTTATATTTCAACCCCAAAAGACGAAATCATGACTAAGAGGCTAGTTCAGCTCCACTATGGGGTAGAGGATTTAATCGATAAATTTAAGCCTGATTTAATCAGTATTGAGATGCTTTTTTTTGGTGCTAATACGCGGACTGCTATTGCTGTTGGACAGGCGAGGGGAGTAATAATGTTGTCTGCAGGTATGCATCAGATACCTATTCATGAATACACAGGACTACAAGTTAAATTAATGGTTGCAGGGGCGGGGAGAGCTGATAAAAAACAGGTTCACGAAGGTGTCCGAAACTTCTTAGGCGAAAACGGAGAAAAGGTGAATGCATTGCTTCGGCCAATGAATGGCAGCAAAAGGTCTGAAAAGAAATTTTCAGACGATGCTGTTGATGCCATTGCCATAGCTATTACGCATGTCTTAAAGCTTGCAGCTAAATGATATGAAGATAAGAGGTAGTTTCTTACTAAGTAAACGCCAAAAAATAGTTACTGCTTCGGTTTTACTCACTTTTGGATTAATGGTTACCCAAAACGTTAACCTCTTTTTAAGAACCCGGTTTATTATTGGACTCACTTTATTTGCTTTCTTAGTTTCTATGTGGGCCCTTTCAGAAGGCTTAAGCCGTTTAAAAGCTTTTACCTTGTTACTTTTGCCAACTTTATTTACTCTGGGTGCTACAAGCTTTTATTTTCTGCTTCCTATTAGGTGGTTGACTAGACTTCCAGTTGATATTGCCTTTGGTTTATCTATCTACTTTTTATTGCTATCCCAAAATGTGTTTAACGTTGCAGCTACCCGTACTATCCCATTGTATCGTGCAGCTTCTACAGTAACATTTTTATTCACTATATTCACAGCAATCTTGCTTTTTCACTGTTTAAGAGTATTCCAGCTTCCGTTTTATTGGAATGGTTTGGCTGTTTTTGTAATTACATTCCTGCTAAGTCTGCCAATTCTTTGGTCTGTAAAAATGGAGGAGATCAATGCTAAATTAGTAGCCTATAGTATTTGTATTTCTATAATAATTACTGAGTGCACGATAGCCTTGTCGTTTTGGCCTATTCCACCAGTCAGCTTAATGTGGTCGATATTTTTATCATCAATGCTATTTGTGTTGCTGGGGTTGTGCTTGGACCATCTTAAGGAAAGGGTCACCAAAAGAGAGGTCTATCTTTACTTTGGCTTTGGGTCATTCAGCCTACTTGTAGTTTATTTTACAACTAATTGGAGTCTTTAAATAGGGAAGTAGAGTAGTAGTGTAATAGGAAAATATAAAAACTATAGGGTATAAAACTGGAGTAAGTGACATAGTTTGATATAGTATCTAGCTCGAAACAATGAAAAACTATAAGACTAATTGTGGAAAATTGTGTAAAAATGTTCTTACATTCGTGAAAAGATAAATGGCCCTTAATGGGAGAGTATAGGAGAAGAGGTTATATAGAGGCAAATGCTGAGCTAATTTAGCTTTGATTTTAGATGTTTTCATTCTTGCTTGGGAACTACTACATTCGAGTGACTAGGCTGCCCTAAACTATCATGTCGCACAATGTAGCTTATGCGACGTCAGGTATGGCTAATTCAGGGGGAGGCCCCTGGTGTAAATAAGATTTTAAACACACAAAAATTAATCAAAATTCCGACTAAATTAAATACACACATTTTTTTGCATATTTCCTATTAAAATTTTGCTGGTAAATTTTTGTATTTTTATAATCCGTAGGATTACTGTTCCGCAGTCCGCCAGCTGGCGGACGAGGACTATAATTTTGTCAATATAAGGTTTGTCTTGTTAGGACAACCTAAACTTCGGATGATGGAATAGTGCTCCTCCCCTGCCAAAAGCCGTTTTTAGGGCCATTTTGGGCTTCATGCTCAGATAGGATCAGAGGCTAGATCGCCCCTCCGCCAGCTGGCGGATCGCGATGACAATATTGATAGTAACTCTAATGATTTTTATTAGACTCCTGAATTAGATTATTGTTTTTAGTTCTTATTTACTGGTTTTTTGATTTCACCTGATTTATCCGTTATTACTGTCTTGTTGTCGTACAATATTACCTGAGACTCAAGCTAATAGTTGACAAACTACTAACCAATCAATCATATTAATCTTAAGGGCTATTTTTGGTACACTCATGAACGAATTTATTGAGTATTTAAAGGTTAAAAAGAATTTAGTAAACCTGCTTACCTTAGGTATTCTTATTTTAGGCATTCCCCTAGGCGTTAATCTAGCCAAACAGCAGCAGATTTATAAATCATTCGCCGGAACCCAGCCGATTACATTTTTAGCCACTCAAAATGGATGTATAAAGGAAGTGAATAATAAAAAAATCGCAGTCTGCCCTACTCTGGATATAGAACTAAGATCCCAACCAACTCAATCCTCAAGTAATCAAACTAATTTAGCGAGTTTTGAGCTAGTAAAACCAGTAAAAGCTGATCACGCTGAAGGTACCGAAGGTTGGTATTGTGATGGAGATGAGATATGGCATGATAAACCTGATGGTGATCATGAGTTTGATTCTAGATGTGGCGATAACCAGGAATGCAAATCTAAGGATGCACCAGAAGGTTATACAAGTGATGCAGAATGTGTTGACAAGGAGACTCCACCAGCATGTAACTGGTCTTTCTTAAGAAATGAATGTACAGGATGTGGCAAGGCTAGATCTGTTGAACAGAACTGTAATGATGAAACTAGGATTTCAGCGGAAGATGTAGATGATGGTGAATGTAATACTGAACAATTGTGCGGATCTGGAGGGACTTCGGGTGGAAGCGGATCTACTCAGTCACCAGGTAAGGATGACGACGATGATTCAGATGGAGATCGTCAAGGTGGACAAGATGATGGATGGATAATAGTTAATGGACCTGAGTGTAACTACGATATAAAAAGAGGTTGTTGGTTAAATAAATGGAATCCTAGTACTGGTGAAAAAGATTGGGATTTAAACAATTGTGAGGAACCTCGTGACAATCATTGTGGTTATTCTTCACCTGATGGGCAGACTTCACCTACTGATCAGAGCTGTGATCATAATGGAGATGTAGATCCTGATACATGGAGTTTAATAGAAGAGTGGGAATGTCAACCAGGTAATCCTGGCGTTAAGGCTCACAAATGGGCCTGTTTTGGTACTGACGGTACTCCACAAGCCGTAAAATATACTGACGGTGTCTCGGATACTGAAAAATGCCCTATTTCTGGTGCTTCCGGATCTGCTCAAGGCGGTAAGGGTTCTAGTATAACTTGCACAAAATACCCAAGCGAAGCAGGGGCCTTATCAAATCCTCCGCCCAATACAAGATGGGAGGCTGTAGATAATTGTTCTAAGTCTTGCGATCCAAATAGAAACACAAAAGCAAACGGAAGTCCGGATTGTCCAAAAAATACCGATCAAAAAGGATATATTGTTGAGGCAAATAGTAGTTGGTGCTATGGTTTTACTGACGGGGCAAAATGTATGCAATTAAGATATACTGGTGATACCTCCGCTCAAGCTGCTGATTCTAATAAGTGCTTTGTGTGTGAGAATAATAAATTCAAGGAAACATCTGCATCAAATTGTGGTACGAATGCGCCAACATGTGATCCTAAAAAAGGAGAACAACCAGCTTGTAAGGGTGCAACAGTTAATCAATCTTGTGGTGCTGCTGCAGTGAGAATAACCAAATATAAAATAGCTGAGTCAAAAGAAGCGCTTGCTTCTGCTCCAGAAAAAGATTATGAGCTGCGTATTAAACATGAACTAAAAGACACTACTCCAGGAACGAAAACTATATTTGTAGAGTACAAGATGAGTGATGGGAAAACAAATGGTCCTCATTTCTTGTCAATTGAGTATGTAGGTCCTGCTGCTAAAGTTACTGGTTCTGATTGTTCCATAGATTTATCAGGCTCAGGAGCAACTCTAACAATTAACGGAGAAAATTTTGGAACTGACGGTACTGTCAAAATTGGTAGCACAACATTAAAGAATCTAGATTGGAAAACTGATAAAATTGAAGCGAAATTAGAAAACCGTGTACCATCTCAGGATACATTCAACTTTATTGTAACCAGAAAAGCAGATAATACTTCAACAACAGGCAGTTGTGACTTAAAGAACTCTCAAATTTCTCTTGGCAGCAAAGCGGTATGTGGTATTAGAAGCAAAGTTAATAAAGAGAAAGTAGAAATTCAGATCAAAGAGGATGCTCCTAACACTAAGGTCACAAAGGAGAAAGGTGTATTGACCAGTACAAACGATTTAGTACTGGAAAAGACCAAATTAACCCAAGGAAAAGATTATATAGTGTGGTTTAAGCTTCCGAACAGTTTAGGAAAACAAATTAAGTTTAAAGCTAATGGCTCAACCACAAGTGTTGATACTGAAGTTCCTCTCGGAAACGTTAATACAGATACAGTAATTAATGCCAATGACTGGAGTATTTGCCGGCCGGAGATTGGTAAAAGAGGCAGCAATCTCAAATGTGACTTTGTAGAAGATGCTTTAATGAATGCCCTAGATTACGGATGTTTACGAACTAATTATCAAAAGACTGGAGATAGACCATTAGAGTAATCTTTGTGTAAAATTTTAATATGAGCAATACATTATTTAGTAATACAGCACAGCCAATAATTATCCAAACCGGAGCTGGTTCTGCGTACAATAAGAACGGATTAAAACTTTCTCCTCAAGGTACTATGAAAATAGTTTTTTCAATCCTTATTTTAGTAGTTGTTGGTGAAATAATCTGGGGTGCTTGGAGCCTAACAAGACCCATTCCAAAGTATTTACAACCTAAAGAGAGCTTAGCTTTTGATATTAAACCGAGACTTGCTTTAGCATCAAATAAAAAAATTGTTAAGCCTGGTGATAATTTTAGGATTGACGTTTTAATGCTTACTGGAGGCAAGGATATTACTGCAGCAGATCTAGTTGTAACGTATGATCCAAACCTGGTTTCAATGGAAGGGTCACCTTCGGCTATATTTACAAAAGGAACTATTTTTAGTGATTATCCTCTAGTTGACAGCAAGACTCCTGGAGTTGTAAGAGTTTCTGGAGTTTCAGAGCTTTCTTCTGTTGGTTTTAAAGGTATTGAAGTATTTGGTTCTTTAAACTTTAAAGCTAAAAAATCCGGTACTGCTGCAATAAATATTGATTATGAACCCGGTTCTACAACAGACAGCAATTTAACTGACAGCACTGCCCTTGATATACTTGGAGATGTAAAAGGTGTTACTATAGAAGTGAGGCCATGATTTTTAAAGCTGTCCGAAGATCACTTGCATTAATTTTTGCGCTAGCTTTCTTTGTGCTGGTGAGTCCCACATTCGCGGAGGCTGCCACCCTGACCCTCTCCCCTTCTTCGGGGACGTTCAATAAAGGTTGTACATATCAAATTAAAATCGAACTTGATACAGCTGGTGCATCAACTGACGGGACTGATTCAATCTTAAAATTCGATACTAGTATCTTTCCCTCAAGTTCTATAAAAATAACTTCAGGAACTATTTATCAAGATTATCCGGGAAATAGTGTTGACCCATCAGGTAAGATTACGATTTCGGGGCTTGCTTCGTTCTCTTCTCCCTTCAATGGTAAAGGGACTTTGGGGACTATCGATGTAACAGTTGCGGATACTGCCCCAACTGGAACTTCAAAGATCAGCTTTGATTTTGATCCAAATGATAAAACAAAAACAACTGATTCGAATGTTGTTGAAAACGGAACTGTTGCTGATGTGCTGAGTGCTGTAACAGACGGCAGCTATACCATAGGATCTGGTTCTTGCACTGGGGGTACTAGTTCCGGTACTGATTCTGGATCAGGTAATGGTTCTGGCTCCGGATCAGGAAGTTCTGGAAGCGGATCAGGAAGTTCTGGAGGCAAAGGTTCAACCTTAGATCCTAGCCCTTCCCCTATTTCTAAAACCCTTCCTCAAAGCGGATTTACTGTACCAACGACAATTTTAGCTGTAGGTGGTGGACTTTTGGTAATTTTAGGAATAATAGGCTTTGCTATCCTATGACACTTGACTCTTTAGTCAAAGATTTTCTTGAATATTTAGAGCTTGAGAAAAACTCTTCCCAAAAAACAATCAGGAACTACCACCATTATCTTGAGCGTTTTCTTGAATTTGCAGGACCAATTGAGCCAAAACAAATTGACCTGAACTTAATACGCAAATACCGGTTGCACCTTTCCAGATACACTGATCCCCAAACAGGAGACGGCCTAAAACGGGTTACCCAAAATTACTTTTTAATCGCATTGAGAGCTTTTTTGCGTTACTTAGCCCGGATGGATATCGAAACTCTATCGGTAGAGAAAATAGAACTTGGTGAACAGGAAGCCTCTCCTTTAAAAGTTTTGGATCAGGAGAGTTTAGACAAGCTGCTTTCTTCTCCCCTTGTGACAACCAGAGATGGCCTAAGAGATAAGGTTATCCTTGAAATGCTGTTTTCAACAGGTTTACGGGTCTCAGAATTGGCATTTTTAAACCGGGACCAGATAAATTTAAAAAGAAAAGATTTTACTGTAATTGGTAAAGGCCGAAAAGAAAGATTAGTCTTTTTAACAGATTCAGCTGCCCGGTGGCTGGAAAAGTATCTAAATCGCAGGCTAGACGATTTTAAGCCCTTATTTATCCGTTACCAGGGCAAGGTTGATCCATCAGATGATGGTGAAAATATGAGACTCTCGACCAGGTCAATTGAACGGATAGTTGAAAAATATGTTAAAGAAACAGGTTTATCTATCAAGGCTACACCACATACCCTTAGACATTCTTTTGCAACGGATTTGTTAAGTAATGGAGCAGACATCCGCTCAGTCCAGGAGATGTTGGGGCACGAAAACATCTCAACGACTCAAATCTATACCCATGTAACGAACCGTCAGCTTAAGGAGGTCCACAAAGCATTTCATAGCAAGAATAAATTAGAGAAAGTACCAGAGGCCGGTTAAACCTCTGGTACTTACGATACGTTTGCTACTTCTTTCTTTTCCCTTTGCTTTTTCCGACAACCACTCCTAAATCTTTTAATACCATCGCAAGTATTGTTGATACTACAGAAAGTACTGCAGCAGCAAGAATCGCCCACCAGAAATTGTCAATTTGAAATGCACTTCCCAAAATCCAAGCAGTCATAGAAAGTACAATCGCGTTGATCACAAAGCTAAATAACCCAAGTGTCAAAAGATTAAGCGGTGCAGTTAAAAATACCAAAACCGGACGGATAAACGTGTTGATTAAACCGATCACTATAGCTGCCAACACAGTTGTAAGTGGTGTGGCGATAGTCAAACCGGCGAGTAACAAATCAGTCACTAATAATGCCAAAGAATTGACAGCAAGACCAATAAATAGTTTCAAATTTATCACCTCCTTTAAATCCATTGTAGACATATTTTTTAAAAAATTTCCAGCCCTTC
Source organism: uncultured Gammaproteobacteria bacterium (assembly GCA_964560075.1). Lineage (GTDB taxonomy): Bacteria > Patescibacteriota > Microgenomatia > Daviesbacterales > UBA10151 > HO2-FULL-47-45. The sequence continues at coordinate 8,975 of CAZLKE010000028.1, forward strand.
TGGTACAATTGAATTATGATTAGGCTGCTTACCCGCCGGACCAAAAAGAAAATAACTAAAGACTTAATTTTTTTGGTTAGCTTGATTTTTGCTATTTATCTTCTCAGAAGCAACCTGATTCCCCAGGCCCTAACTTACCTACTCCCCTATACCCTGGTAATTACTTTTATCGCCGGATTCTTCTTTACAAGTTTCTTAACCGTGCCTATTTCTATGGCAATGCTAATTATTTTAGCTAAAACGAGTGATCCTTTATTAATTGCACTGGTCGGGGGTTTGGGAGCTATGTTTGGGGATCTTTTACTGGTTAAGATTTTTCGGGATTTAGTCTTTAAAGAATTTCCATTACTTACCTTAGGTTCAACAATTGTGCGTTTTGCAGTATCCTTATATGCTCCATTTCTAGAAAATAACCTTAAAACTTTAGATGGATTTATTCAAAATCCTATCAACCACAATCTTAAATTCCTGCATTCAAACTGGATCAGGACTTGGATACTTCCAGTTTTAGGCGCAGCCATCATCGCTTCACCTTTTCCTGATGAAATCGGCTTGGTTTTACTGGGTGCAAGTAAAATTCAGTATTATAAAATTGCCTTGATTGCTTATGTTTTTAATACCATTGGAATTTATCTGATTGCGGTTAGCGTAAGAGCGCTTTAGGCTTCTTAAACTGGTTTTCCGGCAAGTCCAAAGTAAAGAATATCTTTTGCAAACCCAATAGCCTGATATGGCCAGGAGATAATCACCATATAGAACCCAGGGCTGAAATAGCTTAAAGGTGGCCAGTGGTAATAAAGTGCAAAAGCAAAGGCAAAAATTAAACCTAAAGCAAAGTAGATAATAAAAAAAATGGAAACAGCTTTCTCGATTTGTAACCGCTTCATCTAATATATTTTATCAGAATCTACTCCTCTTTGTCTTTAGATGAAACAATAGTTCCTGCAACGATCTTTTCTCCGGTCTTTACTCTCATTAAAATAACTCCTTGGGTTTGTCTCTGGAGTAGTGGGACGTCTTTGATATTCAGTTTAATTAGTTGGCCTTTGTTTGAAGTCAAAACCAAAGTGTTTGAATCATATTCGACAATCTCGGCTGCCACAATTTGGCCGGTTTTTGAAGTAACTTGAGCTGCTTTAATACCAGTGCCTCCCCTGCCTTGGAGTTTCCATGCCGAAATCTTAGTTTTCTTTCCTAAACCATTTTCCATAACCACTAAAAGTTCATAAGTTTCATCGGAAGCTAAGTTCATAGAAGTTACTTGGTCACCTTTACCCAGTTTAATTCCTCTAACACCTGATGTGTCTCTGTGGGTTGCTTTGACATCTCTTTCTGAGAAGCGAATAGATTGGCCTTCTTTAGATACTAAGATAATTGCATCATCCCCTATAGTTGGAACCACCCATTTAAGTAAATCATCAGAATCTAGTTTGATAGAGATCAAGCCATTCTTTCGGATATTTGCATATTCTTCGATTGGAGTTTTCTTAACAGTACCGTTTACAGTACCCATGAACAAGAACTTTGTTTTGTCGGTTGATCTGGTAGTAAGCATCGCAGTTACTTTCTCTCCTTGCTCAATATTGATTAAATTGACAATAGCTTGACCTTTTGCGACCCTAGAGCTTTCTGGAATCTCCCAAACTTTGATCTGGAATACCCGGCCTTTATCTGTAAAGAACAGCAAGTTATCTAGAGTCTTGGTATAGAAGATATGGCTGACTGCATCCTCCTCTTTGGTGGTAATACCAGAAACTCCTTTCCCTCCCCTGTTTTGGGTTCTGAAGGTTGATGGCAGTTGGCGCTTTACATATCCGTTTTTAGTCACTGTGACAATTGTTACCTCATCTGCAACTAGATCTTCTTCAGAATTCCCCTACTTTTTGTTTATAGACCCTTGTTCTCCGCTCATCTGCATATTTATCTTTAACTTTAATTAGTTCATCTTTAATAACTTCTAAAATTTTATGAGGATTCGCCAGCAGATCTTCAAGATAAGCTATTAACTGCCTAACTGCTTTGAGCTCATCTTCGATCTTTTGTCTTTCCAAAGCTGCCAGTCTTCGAAGCTGCATGTCTAAGATCGCATTAGCTTGGATTTCGGAGAGTTTAAACCTGTTCATCAAGTTTGACCGTGCCTCGTCAGTGTCAGCGCTTTTGCG
>CAZLKE010000028.1:11146-11720 GCA_964560075.1 uncultured Gammaproteobacteria bacterium
CATGTTCGCGGGCTTTAGCTTGAGTAAGTTCAAACTCTGTTCTTCGGGTAACAACTACTTGCCGGTGACGGATAAACTCCTCCAAAATTCTTTTCAGTGTCATTAAGTGAGGAACACCATCAGAGAGGGCGACCGTATTGACATTAAATACAGATTGCAAAGCTGTGTATTTATAGAGGTTATTCAAAACAGATTGAGGTTTTGCGTCTCTTTTTAGCTCAATCACGATTCGCATACCTTTTCGGTCTGATTCGTCCCGCAGGTCAGAGATACCTTCGACTTTCTTATCCCGAACTAAATCAGCAATTTTAGCGATCAAAACAGCTTTGTTAACTTGGTATGGAAGTTCAGTTACGATAATATCAAACCGCCCATTTTTGGTTTCCTCAATTTCTGCTTTTCCGCGCATGACGATTCGACCCTTACCTGTTGCATAAGCTGCTAAGATCTCTGTTTGGTCATAAATAGATGCTCCTGTTGGAAAATCGGGTCCTTTGATAAATTTCATCAGCTCTTCTACAGTGGCAGATGATTCGAATTGGATGTCGTCTTTAGCTTCTGTTGGGGTTTGGGT
>CAZLKE010000028.1:11730-13020 GCA_964560075.1 uncultured Gammaproteobacteria bacterium
TGGGTGTGTTGTGCTGATTTTTCAGCTGATAGTGGGTGTTCTATCATGTAGATTAAAGCATCAGTTACCTCACCTAAATTATGAGGCGGAATTTGGGTAGCCATACCAACTGCGATACCTGCAGCACCATTCAGTAAAAGGTTTGGAATAACCGAAGGTAGCACTGTTGGTTCCTGTGTGGTACCAGAATAGTTGTCAATAAAATTAACTGTGTTTTTGTCAATGTCCCGAAGCATCTCATCTGCAATGGCCGATAGTCTACACTCTGTATACCTCATTGCTGCCGGGGAATCTCCGTCAATTGAGTTATGAACAAACACCCCTGTAGCTAAAGCAAAATTATGGGTTTTATCGATAGTCAGGTCATAGACGTCTTCCGTGTAATCGAGCGACTCTATTTTAATGACTTTGTGGTTACCGTTGAGCTCTAATCTTACTAGATCAGCGTTATTTTCAAAGTAATTCCTTAATCCTGTTTGCCATAGTGGTGCAGCTCCATAAGGATATACCTCGGTTCTGACTTTAGCGTAATGTTCTTCTGTCAATACGGAAAATTCTTTTATAACTTGTTTGCAGATATTTAAAAACTTTAACTTGCCTGTCTTGTTGGTAGTATGGTTTTTGTTCCCTTTAATTATCTTTTCATGCATGGAGGAGCGGTAAACAGGGTCTTTCCAGAGACGTTTTAGCGTCTTATGTGCCCTTTCGCTAAACTCTTTTCTTCTTTCGGGATGGTCTTTGATATATTGAATATTTACTTCACTTAAGAACCTTTGCATCCTCTCCCTATACTGAGGATCCTGCCAGTTCCTAAGATTAGCTTCTGATAGCCGCTGAGCATATTCTTTCTTCTTAGTACTAGACCAGTATTGAATTCTACCTTGAGCTATTTTTTTACGATACTCCGGATCTTTGTGTTTTAGCGAGGCGGTTTCGTAGTGAATTTTCCAGTGTTCCCCCCATGACATTCTTACGATGTTTTCCGGATTGTTATTTAACTTATTGAAATCTATGTGGTGTCGCACTCTACCAGCAGATTTGTTATATCGTCCAGCAGTTAAATTGAAGTTGTCAGCAAGATGATGTGCAGGTACCCATTTATTTGACTTAATTTGGAAGATTAACGGGTACCCCTCTCGACTTAACCGATCAGTTGGCTCAGAAACTTTCTGGTAAAGAGGCATTAGCGAATCCTGGGGGGTTAGATACTGAGCCTCTTTGTACTGGTTGTTTTTAAGCATGAAAAGATGGTTAGGTGTACATCTTATTTGCTCTCCAGTGTCTAAAGTG
>CAZLKE010000029.1:0-9452 GCA_964560075.1 uncultured Gammaproteobacteria bacterium
GATTGCTTCGCTACGCTCGCAATGACGGACCACTGGAAAGAACTGAATAATTACGAAGAAGACTCTTGATATTAATTTCTGTCTGGTGTAATCTGTTTGAAGCTGCCTGTTAGGTTTAAAGACTATGGGAATTCGGGAAAGAAGTCCTTTTGACGAGAGATTATTAAGCCATCATCCAGCGGGAAAAGCATGTTTTGATACTTGTTTAGCAAATAGTTGGCAACCTAGAAGCGGTGATGTTTTAAGATTAGTTAGGTTGTGGGATGAAGTTCAGCAGGGGAAAAGGTCGGAATGGGTTTATAGTCCACGCATGGAATTTGTACGGTGGTTATTTGAAAATGGCAGAATTAATGAAGGTTTCGAGAATTCTTAAATTTTTGTTGGCCATTTGGCAATCATTATGGATTCTTGCTTTCCCCCGGGTAGTTTTTGCCAGATTTCTTCTGTGATAAAGGGCATAAAGGGATGTGTGAGCTTTAAAATGACCTCTAAACAAGCCTCTAGTGTTTGTTGCGCGTCATGTCGTCGTAACTTGGATTTTTCAATATAAACATCAGCAAAAGTATGCCAAACAAAGTTATAAATAGTCTCTGTAGCTAGGTGCAGTTGGAATGATTCTAACTGTTTTGTAGATTCAGCAATAGTTTTATTTAATTCATCCAGAATCCATTTATCATCTTCATGTAACTTGCTGTTTTCTTTTCTTGACTCTTGATTCTTGTCTCTTGTCTCTAAGATAAACCTCGCTATATTCCAGAGTTTAGTTCCGAAGTTCCTAAAGTTTTTGGCCCGCTCATCCATGGTTTGTTTGCTTGCTCTACCGTCTCTGCCTGGTGCGGTGTAAGTGTAAAGCGCCATTCTGGAAGCATCAGTTCCCCAGTCTGCCCGGAGCTGATTGGGGTCAATCCCATTACCAAGTGATTTAGAAAACTTCCGGCCTTGTAGATCTCTCATTTGGCCATGGAAAAACATATTTTTAAATGGAATCTCGTCTGCAAACCAAAGCCCCAGCATAATCATCCGGGCAATCCACAAATACTTGATCTCTCCTGAAGAGAGCTCAAAATCCCAAGGATAGTATTTTTTCACTTTTTTCCATTCAGGCCATCCCAAAGCAGCCAAAGGCCAGAGTCCGGATGAAAACCAGGTATCTAAAACTTTCTCTTCTTGGGTCCAGTGACTTTCCCCGCATTCTTTGCATGGTTGTTTTGGCCCTTCCAAAGAAACAACTATATGTTTATCTTTACCAGCGCAGTACCATACAGGAATTCGATGCCCCCACCAAAGAGAGCGGGAGATTGACCAGTCATGAATTTTTGCAAGCCAATCACTCAAAATCTTTTTATAGTTTTCCGGATAAAAGTTTATTTTATCTATATTTTTAAGTGCTTTTTCAGCCAAAGGCTTCATCTTAACAAACCACTCTTCAGAAACTAGTGGTTCAACAGTTGTTTTACATCTTTCGCAAATAGGGACAGAGTGGGTATAGTTTTCAGTTTTTTCAATCGCTCCTAATTCATTAAGTTTTTGAACAGCCCTGTCTTTTGCTTCTTCAATCTTCAAGCCTTCTAAATCTTGTCCAAGTTCAGTGATTCGGCCTGTCTTATCAACAACGTGCAAGATATCTAAATCATGAGTTTGGCCAATCTCATAATCCAGAGAATCATGTCCTGGCGTAATCTTTAGCGCACCTGTCCCGAATTCTTTTTCGACTCTCTCGTCTTCAAAGATAGGGAGGAGGTTACCGTTTAATGGGTTAATCGCTTTTTTGTGAGTAAACTTAGCAAATTTAGGGTGGCCTGGATAAATTGCAATTCCTGTGTCTGCGAAAATTGTTTCCGGTCTGGCTGTAGCGATTGTGATATAGTGCTCATTATTGTCATCGCGATCCCGATGGACATCGGGGGTGGCGATCTTCTCTTGACTAGATTGCTTCTCCGCCAGCTGGCGGATCGCAATGACATTCTGGGATATTCTATATTTAACAAAGTAGAGATCTTCTTTTCTTTCTTCATATTCCATCTCAATATCTTCAATTGCAGTGGCGCATTTCGGACACCATTGAACAATATATGCCCCCTTATATAAAAGATCTTGTTCCCAAAACAATCTAAACTGCTCAAAAACAGCTTTCTGAACCTTTGGTTCCAGTGAAAATACTTCCTTTTTCCAGTCAGCGGAAATACCCATTACTGTCCATGTTGAGTGGAAGGATTTGTAGACTTGGCCTTTAAATTCCCAGGCTCTTTTTAGCCACTGCTCCCGGTCAATCTTTTGTTTGGTTAAACCTTCTTTGGCAAGCATTTTATTTAAAGTGCCTTCAAATTGGATCCCCGCGTGGTCCACGCCAGGTAGAAGCAAAACATCATATCCTTGCATCCTTTTAAACCTGGCAATAGCATCTAAAATGGCATGCTGCATGGCGTGGCCCAAGTGAAGGTCTCCGGTTAAATTTGGCGGAGGCATTAAAAGAGAATAAGGTTCCTTAGTGGAGTCTTGATCTGCACTAAAATATCCATTCTGCTCCCAGAACTTATACCACTTCTCTTCAGCTTTTTTTGCATCATAGTGTTTATCCATTTTGCATCCTTTTTAAGGCTTCAGCAATTGCAGCTGGTATTTCGTCTTTTCTATAGCCTATCACATGACCAGAGGGTGTTTGTATAACGACATTCCCTTGAATTTGAACTATTCCTGGTTCTCCGAGTCTATATCTTAAACTCCGCTCTCTTCTTATTATTCCTGGTCTATCTTTTTCCATAAAAAAAACACGCTTTCAGCTCCAATTTTTGGAGTGACGAGCGTGCCACGGTACCATCCAAATTATTTCTTAATTCAAGTTTTTTACGAGAACAACTCGTAAGGTTCTAATACCCCACTTAGCGGGGGTTCTTCCTTAAATACACAGGCGACGTTAAGTCCTGGTAACTGGTAGTTTATCATTTTTATAAAAGGAATGAAAGAGTGCTAACTAAACTCAAAAACACTTCTTGCAGCCTCTTTAAGAGTCGCTTTTGCATACCTGTCTGCGCTTTTGACAGTACCAAGAGGGATTCCTAATTTTGAAGCTGCTTCCAGGTGAGTCAAGCCTTCTCCGTAAAGGAGCCTTATAACTTCTCTTTGTCTTGGGTTAGTTAGTCCTTCTACTAATGCCCAGAGTTGTTCCTTTTTTCGCCTCTCAAAATACTCATCTTCTGCACTTGGGTGATAGCGGCGTTCTCTTGCCGGAGCACTTTCATTGTCTTCTATGTAGCTGTCTCCTGATACGTATGATAAGTGCGGGTTTAGGCCCCTAAAATCCTCACGCCTGGCGATGTTTTTTCGATGGTTGTCTATTGCCGAGCTGCGTAAGACATACATAGACCAACTGCGAAGCCGGGACGGATGAGTCTGTGTGGGATCAAGCCTTGGAAAATTACTATAAAGCTTTTCCCAGTAGCTGGATTCTATATCCTGAGCTACTCCTGAGTCTTCCTGAGAAAAGCCGGAAATTTTCCGTCGAATTAGTTCTCCATACAAACCTATAAAAACACCGACAGCTTCTGGCCTTCTCTGCCTTAAGCCAAACAAAAATTCTTGAAAACCTCTGTAAGGATCAAACTCCGTTCTTGGTTTTTGTCCTCCAGACATTTCAGAAAGCCGACCTCCTTCGATTACCATAATTTTATATTAGACTAATACTTTATGCTCGAATAGTCTTAGCCCGGTATTATATTCTCTTGCAGATGAATATGCAAGCTTAAGGGAACGTTTTCTACGACAAGTTCATTAGGGCGAGTTTCTAAGGGGGATATATTTCCTGACAAAACGGTCGGCAAAAGTTGAACCGACTGTTTGGTTATTTGGTCCGGTATGGTATTGTCAACTGCGCTTTTTAACTAGACGTTTAAAGACAAGTTTGGATTGGCTTGAAGATCAAGCGGGTTTTCAATGGGTTTAGTAAAAAATCCAGCGGTCGCAATCATGACAGCGTTATCAGTGCACAAAGACGGGGGAGGTATAAAGACTTTTCCCGGAAATTCAGCAAACAACCTCTCTCTTAAATATTGATTTGCTGCTACTCCTCCAGAGACAATAAGTTGATTCATACCAAAAGTTTTGGCTGCTTTAATGGTTTTTATAACTAAAGTATCTACAATTGCAGTTTCCAAAGAAGCACTGATATCGGAGACTTGTTGACTAGTTAATCCCGATCCGGTCGGGGTTAACTGATTTACTAAATTTAGTACCGCTGTTTTTAGTCCTGAAAAAGAAAAGTCCCAGTCAGAGGCTGGTCCGCCTTTGGCGGAAAATCCCTTCATCATTGGGCGGGGGAGATGAAAAGCTTTTCGATTCCCTTCCTTGGCAAGTTTGGAAATCAAAGGTCCTCCTGGGTAAGGAAGGCCAAGCAATCTGGCGGATTTGTCAAAAGCTTCTCCTGCTGCATCATCTCTTGTTCCGCCTAAATATTTGTATTTATTGTGATTTGTAAACATTACTAAATCTGAATGCCCGCCGGAAACTAAAAGCCCAAGGGAGGGGAAAGTTGGTAGCGATCCTCGAACAGCTGCCCAGTTTGCATAAAAATGGCCGACTAGATGATTGATTGGAATTAATGGTTTATTCCAAGTCATAGCCAAAACTTTAGCTGTTTCCACTCCAACAAGCAAAGATCCAATAAGTCCTGGTCCTTGGGTCACCGCTATGGCATCCAAATCGTTAATCGTCAATCGTGAATCGTGAATCGCATGTTCCACAACCGGAACAATCGATTTAAGCTGTTCCCTGGCTGCTTGCTCAGGAATTACACCACCATATTTAGCTTGTAACTCTATAGATGAAGCCACAACATTGGATAAAATATTTATTCGCTTGTCTTTTTGCTCTAAAACTGCTGCTGCAGTCTCATCACAGCTTGTTTCAATCCCTAAAATAACCTTCATGCAGTTAATTCTATCATTCATTTTTTTGAATTGCTTGCTTGTCAGGTACAGGAGTACTAGAATTAATCATTACTATATGGCAGCTGTTGAAGCTATCACTCAACCGGAAATTGGTTTCTTTCTTCATGGTTATCAACCTCCACGGCAAATATACTTGGGTAATGGTCATATCTTAGATATTGGTTTGCATTGGAACGAAACAATCTATAAAGAGTGCTACAAACCTTTGTTAGTAGATAATCCACCGCCTCAACTAGGTTTAACTTTTTCCTTTTATGGAACACTTAGAGAATGGATGAAAAAGTGCCACCCTCAGGAATTTAATATTATGCGAAACAACCTGCAGGATAATGCCAGACCAGCACATATAATGGGTGATCCTTATTTACATATTATCTTTCCTTTATTAGACACAGTAGACCAGGCCATGTTAGTTAAAATAGGCCAGAAGGCTTTTATTGAAGACATGGGGTTTCATCCCCGGGGTTTTTGGTTACCTGAAACTGCTGTTTCTAATACCAGCTTAAATACCCTAAAACAGAACGGTTATGATTATGTTGTCTTAAGAGATTATCAACTAGCACCGCCAAAAAGTAATCCTAGCCATGTCCAAACACAAAATGGCCCACTGGCCGTTTTCCACTTTAACTCAAAATGGAGTGGTTCAATTGCTTTTGACAACAGCTCTACTGAAAATGGCGATCAATTTTTAAACCGGGTTAAGTCAGAGGGTGGAGAATTATTAACTTTTGGTATGGATTTAGAAACTTTTGGCCACCATAAGAAAGATAGAGACCAGTTTTTGCGCTATATTCTTCGGCCGCAGGTATTACAATCACACGGATTTATTCCACTCAATATTGCTGCTAAATTAGAAACACCCATTAGGGAAACCACAAATATAAGAGAGATGAGCAGCTGGAGTTGCGGACATGATTTGGCCCGCTGGGGTAAGGGTAAAGATTTATGTAACTGTGATGATCCATCAGAACAAACAAAGAAAGAAAAAAGAGGAGCTAGAATCAAGCTTCAACACCATCAGCGCCGTATCAATCGCCAATTAGATAAACTGGATCCCCACTGGCAACCTGATTTTATCAATACCTTTTTAGCTTCCCGTGAGCATTTGTTTAATGGACAAGATCCAGGTTCAGGAGTTTCTAAACTAGATGGTTCAACCAAAAGATTATTTAAAGCCAAAATGTATGCTCTTATTGGTATGACTAGCTGTGGTTGGTTTTTTGGTGATGATAAAAGCATTGAACGGGATATCCCTAGGTTAATGATTCAGCAAGTAGAACAACTACTTTAATTTGATTTCAGCTAAAGTGTTGTGAGTATGAAACCCTTCATTCGGAATTGATTCAAACAGTTTAACAGAGGTGATGTTAATCGGCTCAAAGTGGCTGTTAAGCATCAGGTTTTCGATTTTTTCTTCAATTACTTCATTTAGATGGTATTCATTTATTTTTGCAATCGAAATATGGGGGACATATCTTCTGTCGTCTGTATCCAGGCCTAGTTTTTCCAAACCGTCTTTGGTCCTTTCCCGAAGAATAAACAACTTATCAGTATCTCCTTTAACCCCCACCCAGAAGACCTTTGGCTCATGAAGGTGGGGAAAGGCGTCAACATAAGCTGGCGTGATTTGAAAAGGCGGGAGATCTTTGGCTGCTTCATTTAGTACTTTGACCAAATCCATCTCCAATTTATCCGGCTGCTCGCCAATAAAGGCGATAGTTAAATGAAGCTTTCCGCTATCAGTGGTCCTGACCTCAGGGATTAAATCTTTTAGCTTTGTCTGAACCTCTTCAATTTGTTTAGTGCTTGATGTTGGTATTTCTAAAGCAATAAAAAACCTCATACTAATTATCCTTTGTTCCAACCAGAAAAACTGCCTGCCAAGGGCGGTAGTTGGATTTAAAACTTTCATTTATTACCACTTCTCCGTTTCTGGTGACAGTGCGACTGAAACTCACATTTGCGCCTGATGCAGCCCAATCAACTTGTTTAACTGTTCCCTGGGGGAGAGTCGGATCATCTTGACGAAGTTCAGGCGGTGGAGGAGTGATGTTCGTGACAATCGATTTCGAAACAGTAGCTATTCTCCCATCAGATGTGCCGTAAAAATCTACATACAGGGAAGTCCCGGCAACATAAGATTGAATTAAAACATGTCCAGGGGTATCGTTTTTAAACTTAAAATCAACTGAAGGATAAAAAATTGTGGCATCCAAACCTGGCCCGGATTGTTGTTCATAGTAACTAACCCGATAAGCATGGGCAACTCTGTTTATAACAGGCAACCCGGAATTGAGGACTGCTCTAAAAAGTGTGGTTGAAACCTGGCAAACCCCTCCGCCATCATCTAAAATCGTCCGGCCGGATTTAATCACATAGGCTTGTTTATAGCCTGTAGCAGCAGAGATATCACCAACGGTATTAGTAAAAGAAAAGGTTTCTCCCGGAGGAATTAAAACCCCATTGATTCTGCTGGCAGCCAGCCCGATGTTATAGATTCTATTAGGAATTGATCCGGCAAAATGAGAAATCCCCCGTCCGATTAATTCCTTAATCCCCATTTCATTTGTGAGTTTATTTTTGGGTGAGATTTTATCAACAGGCAGGGAAATTTCTTTTATTTGCTCCGCGGTCAAGGCTGTATTAATTTCTTGAGATGCTTTTTGGATATTTAAAGTAAGCCCGTTTGCTCCCGGCCGAAATTCAGTGACTTTACCCCGTCCCGAATCAAAATTAAACAAAGGCTCTTCAACCGGACGGTTGATTCTTTGGGCGATTGTTTGAAGATATTTTTTAAGTTTTTCTTGGTCGACAACTAAAACCGGATCTTCGATTTCCCGGTCTTCAAACTTGACCCGGCTTAAATTAAACTCATTAAAACTTGGAATGCTGACTAAACTGGATTTGGTTTGGGTAAGATTAACCATCTCGATAAGATCTTTAAGCGTTAAATAAAAGGTTAAGTCTAAGTAGGTTAGTTTAACCGGATTTAAACTAACTTTATCCAGCATTTTTTTGATGCTTAAAGCCTCTTCGTAGGAGATTTTTGGTTTGCTTACTTTTGTTGGCAGCTCTTTTTCCGGCTGCTTTCCTGTTTGCAGGTAGTTTTCGATGTCTGAGAGGAATTTATTTTCGTCTAAAACTTTTCCCTCCTGAGAAGGTGATACTTTAACTAAATTGCCTTCCAGTTTGATTTGAGCATCTATTGCCTCTTGGTTGATCTCCAGTGAGATAGTTTTAAGCTGATCTTTTAAAGTCTTATTTTGAGTGAGTGTAGTTTTAATAGCAATCGGTTTAATCTTAAAGATCTCTTGAGGATAAAACTTGCTATGACCATAAGAGTAAGCTTCTTCTACTGCTTCCTGTAAATTTAAAATACTAGATTCCATGCTCAAGTCAATTGGGAACTGTTGATTTTGATAGGTAAACTCAAGTTTTTTATTTAATCTCCCGGTGGTGGTTTTATCTATTTTGTCGTAGGCTTGTTGCGGGGTTAAGCCTCCAATGCTCATTCCATTAATATAGATAAAAGGATAAATCCTTTTTGCAAAGATAATTTGAAAAAAAAGCAGTGCCAAAAGGATTGTAAAAATACAAAGTAGAGGAATAAAGACCCGTTTTCTTAAGGGTTTAGGAGTTTGAATTAAGGCTGCCATATTCCTATTTTAACAGGAAGTAGGAGTGTTGTAATATGCTTCATCAACGAATAACATATCCCCTAGGGTCTAGAAGATGGGGTAAGTATCTAAAGTTTTTGCCAATACAAGGCACAGTGTATTCTTTTCCTGTACTTAGAGATGTGCTTATTAAACATTCTTTCCCATTGTCTACAGATCGGTAAAAGTAGTCTTCGGCTTTGTAATTTTCAAAAGGTCCAGTTATACCAGTGGCGTAAAGTTCTTCTAGAGAGTTGGGGCATTTTCCGTTTTTATTACAATAAGATTCAGTTAATTGTCGTATAATCTTGACGTTTGATTCTTTAGTTCTATCAAGTTGTTTGTCTGGTGTTGCTTGCTGTTGTAGATAGCCACCTAAGACGAGCGAACCAAAGAAAGCTACTCCAATTAAGATTTTTATTATTCTCGCTTGTTTAGATTTAGCAATAAGATGGCTTGCAGGAGGGAAAAGCATGATTCCAAGAGTTAATAGGAATATAGCAATAAAGGGTTCGGAAAACAGTTTTAGAACACCACCGCTTAGAGCTAGTATTCCAAAAATCCAACTAAAGATACTTAAGATTTTATTTTTCATATTATTAACTAAATTATATCAGATAGTAAAGGTTAATGAAGCAATCGAGTTGATGAAAAGATCAAAGAAACGGCTTAGGATATAGTTACTATAAGAACTTTAAAAATTCTTCAATAGTTAACCCCGCATCATTTTCAATAATGGATTGTAAGAGCGGTTTTTTAATAGTTTTTGCGGAATGAACTGGTACGACCACCCTTTTTCTTGTTTGAGGGTTAATCAATACAAGATGAGAACCTCTTTGTCTGTCTTCAACGA